>JACRIH010000232.1 GCA_016235885.1 Planctomycetales bacterium
ACTCGCCAGGGTCTGTTGAATTAATGTGGTCCCGACACTCCGTGGCGGGACATGTTGTGGCCGCCCCACAGGGCGGCCACAACGTGCGGTGTCACGGAGTGCCACCGCCACAGTAAATCAACAAGCCCGCCAGAGTGCGGGAAACGGGCGAAAAAGCCCGCGTTCTGGCGAACGCGGCTACCCAACTTTCTCTGCGGGTCCACTTAGTGTCGCCTGTTGTCGGTCGGCCCATTCCGAGCGACGTGATTCAATGATCGGGTTCGCTCAACGTGGTGGAATTGGCAGGCGACCGTCGCTCGCTGGCGTAAACCCCGGACTGTCGATCAGGGACTTCATTTGAATACACCGTCCAAATTTTCGGACCGGACGAGCTGTCCGAAACTGAACCACTGCGTCACTCAAAACTCCGGATCACATCCATGATTCGGTCGATTTCGTTGGCGACGACGATCGGTTGGTTGGCGAAAGGCGCCTCACGCACGCCGCGTGAGCCAAGCACTCTGTCGAACTGCTCGCGATCGTTCGCGTGATAGGCGACGGTGGTCGTCGGATCCTTGAGCTGGTGTCCCGTCAGAATGCAGACGACTCGGTCGCTGGGGGCGATCACTCCCTCTGTCCGCAGCAACTTCACGCCGGCGACGCTTGCGGCGGAAGCGGGTTCGCAGCCGAAGCCGCCCGACCCGATCTGGGCCTTCGCGTCCAGAATCTCCTGGTCGGAGACTTGTCGCACGACGCCGTCAAACGCTTCGAGCGCCCGCAGAGCTTTCGTCAGGTTGACGGGACGGTTGATCTCGATCGCCGTGGCCAGTGTCGATGCACGGTGCTTCGTTTCGTCCATCTCGCGGTAGAACTGACTGATGACTTTTCGATCCGGATGTCCGTCCGACCACCGCAGTCCGCGCTGTTCGACGAGTTGGTACAGCGTGTTGGCTCCGGCTGCGTTGATGATCGCCAAGCGTGGCACGCGGTCGATCAAGCCGAGTTGTCGCAGTTCGCGGAACGCCTTGCCGAACGCGCTCGAGTTTCCGAGATTGCCGCCGGGAACCACGATCCAGTCGGGCACCTCCCACCGCAGCGCTTCCAGCACGCGGTACATGATCGCTTTCTGGCCTTCCAGCCGGAACGGGTTGACGCTGTTGCACAGATAAATGCCCTGTTGTTTGGCGACCTGCTGGACTTGATGCATCGCGTCGTCGAAGTCACCGAGGAGTTGAAGCGTCTTCGAACCGTAATCGAGCGCCTGCGACAACTTGCCGAACGCGATCTTGCCGCTTCCGACGAACACGATCACCTGGAACAGTCCCGTCGCGCTGGCGAAGACCGCCAGCGACGCGCTCGTGTTTCCGGTCGAAGCGCACGCGGCGTGTTTCGCTCCGACCATGCGGGCATGCGTCACGGCAGCCGTCATGCCGTTGTCTTTGAAACTGCCGGATGGGTTCAGCCCCTCGTACTGGAGCAGCAGCTTGCCGTTGTCCATGCCGACGTACCGTGCCACCGGATCGGATGGACGGAGGATCGTTTGCCCTTCGCCAATCGTGACGATCTGGTCGTCCGGCGCGAACGGGAGCAACTGCCGGAACCGCCACACGCCACTGAATTCCAGTGGTTCGTTGCGGCGTCCCCAGCGGCTCTCGAATTCTCGCAGCGACCGCGGCACGGGCAGGCGGTCCCATTCGTATTCAATATCCAGCAGCCCACCGCAACGCGGGCAACCGGTCAGCGTCTCCGTGACATCAAACGTCGCCGCGCATTCGGGCGCGATGCACTTCTGAAACGCAGCAGTTTTGGCCTGTGTGGAAATGACTCGTCTCCTTCGGTATCGTCCGTGGGATGGGCACTCTTGCCCGTACATCTTCTGTCCACTGCTCGTCGATAAACGACGGACGGGCAAGAGTGCCCATCCTACAGCCACTCGGAGAGGATTCAATTGCAGATGCTCGACCTCGAACGCCAGATCGCCCTCGACGCCGTCCAGTCCGCCGCTTGCATTGGTCGGGCCGTTCAGAGCGCTGTGACGCTCGGCCGCTGGGACAAGGAAGATCGCACGCCAGTCACCGTGGCCGATCTCGCGATCCAGGCAGTCATCGGCTTGCGTCTGTCCGAAGCGTTTCCGGGCATTCCGTTCATGGCCGAAGAAGGCGCAGAGATGCTGCGTCAACCCGACGGTGCGGAACTCCGCGACCGAGTCGTGGAGCAAGCGCGATCCATTCTTGGTCCCGATGTCGTGGCCGACACGATCATCGCAGCCATCGACCGCGGCCAGCAAGAACACGGCACGTCGCGTCGTTACTGGGTGCTCGATCCGGTGGACGGCACGAAAGGGTTCCTCCGCCGCGAACAGTACGCGATCGCGCTGGCGCTGATCGAAGACGGCCAGGTCAAACTCGGAGTCCTCGCCTGCCCGAACCTGCCGGAATCGATGAGCGCCGGCGATCCCGGTTCCCCTCTCCCCTCGGGAGAGGGGTCAGGGGTGAGGGAGTGTGGTGCGGAATCAGAACGCCATTCTCACTCCACGCCCCCTCACCCCGGCCCTCTCCCGGAGGGAGAGGGAGAAAGACCAAACACCCCTGGTCAAATCTTCGTCGCCGTTCGCGGTCATGGTGCCGAATGCGTGCCGTGTTTCCCGTCGCACAACTCGGAGTCCGCTCTCCCCGCGCGAGTCTCTTCGAACGTCGATCCGGCTCACGTGCGCTGGTGCGACCGGGTGGAATCCAGTGCGAAAAACCACGACGCACTCGCCGATGTGACCGCCCGCGCCGGGATCACGCACCCGCCGCACCGTCTCGACAGCCAGGCCAAGTACGCCGTCGTCGCGCGCGGAGAAGGCGACCTCTACCTGCGCTACTCGATCAAGCCCTACGTCGAAAAAGTCTGGGACCACGCGGCCGGAGTTCTCGTGATCGAAGAAGCGGGCGGCCGCGTCACCGACATCCTGGGCCAACCGCTCGACTTCTCGTGCGGCCGCGAGTTGTCACGCAACAAGGGGATCATCGCGACGAATGGCCTGATTCATGACCGTGTCGTCACCGCCGTCCGCGAAGTGCTGCGACTAAACTGACTCCCCTCGCCCCCTTTGGGGAGAGGGGTTGGGGGTGAGGGGTGGTCCGAACATCTCACCGATTCAACTGCTTTCGGATGCTATTCCCACCATTTCCCACACCCGCTCGCGGGTCACCGGCCGGATCACGCCGCGTTCGGTCACGAGGGCGGTGATGTATTCCGCTGGGGTCACGTCGAACGCGGGGTTGTAGACACCGACGCCAGTCGGAGCTGTCTGGCGGCCGAAACTGTGGGTGATCTCGTCTGCGGCGCGTTCCTCGATGGGGATTTGATCGCCCGACGCGAGTGACAGGTCGAAGGTGGTCGAGGGGGCGGCGACGTAAAACGGGATGCCGTGTGCTTTCGCCAGCAGCGCGACCGAATACGTGCCGATCTTGTTCGCCGTGTCTCCGTTCGCGGCGATCCGGTCGGCTCCGACGATGACCGCCTGCACGCGGCGTTCCTTCATCACCCAGCCGGCCATGCTGTCGCAGATCACGGTCACGGGGATGTTGCGCTGCTGAAGTTCCCACGCTGTCAGCCGCGCTCCTTGCAACAGCGGGCGCGTTTCGTCGGCGTAGACTTGGATCGACTTGCCCTGTGCCGCGGCCGCGAAGATCACGGCCAGGGCCGTGCCGTCGCCGGCCGTGGCAAGTCCCCCCGCGTTGCAGTGGGTCAGGACGCCGCAGCAGTCCGGCAGCAGTTCTGCTCCGTGCCGACCGATGGCGGCACACATTGCGCGGTCTTCGGCTTCGATGCTTCGCGCTTCGGCAAGCAGTCGATCATGAACCTGCGCCGCCAGAGCGTCCGGCATCGCCACCGCCACCTGTTGCAGCCGCTCCAACGCCCAAAACAAGTTGACCGCCGTTGGTCGACTTGTCGCCAGATAGTCGGTGACCTCTTGCAACCGCTGGTCAAACGCGCGGCGATCCGCGTCTCGTGTGGTTCGTGTCCCGATCACGACCCCGTACGCGGCGGCCACGCCAATCGCCGGCGCGCCGCGGACGCGCAGCTTCTTAATCGCCTCCCACACCTGTTCGACGGTCGTGCAAACAATCTCGCGGCACTCGGTTGGCAGCAGGGTCTGGTCGAGCAGTCGAAGCGAACCGGTGGCGTCGCCGTGCCATGTCAGAGTTCTCGGGATGACTGATGGCGATGAAGTGTGGCCGCCCGACATGCGATGTTCCTTCCTCGGACGTAGAATAGCGACCATGTCCGCGACCGAACATCACACCTTTGCCGGCGAGCGCGGCTGGCTGTTCGTGCTGATTGTTTCAACACTTGGCCTGTCGTGGCTGTTGATGCAGGGGTTTCACGAGTTCGGTCACGTGCTGCACGCGTGGGTGAGCGGCGGGACGGTCGTTCGCGTGAGATTGCATCCGTTGGAGATTTCGCGGACGGATGTGTTTCCGAATCCGAATCCGCAGTTTGTCGCGTGGGGCGGAGCCGTGTGGGGCAGCGTGATTCCACTGGGGTTGCTGGCGGTATTGCGGGTTGTCGAACGGCGCTATCAGCGACATCTCGCGGCGTGGCCGTCAGTTTTTCAAAATCAGGCGAGCGGGGCAGCGTCAGGCCCCCGGTTTTTCGCGAGTCATCGAGATTACCGGAGGGCTGACGCTGCCCCGCTCGACCCAAAACTGCCAGCCTTGGAGCGAGGCGTCTGCGTCACGCTGTCATGGTTGGTGACGTTTTTCGCTGGTTTCTGTCTCATCGCCAACGGTGGCTACCTGGCGATTGGCTCGTTTGATGGGCTCGGTGACGCGGGCGACCTGCTCAACCACGGTGCTCCGGGTTGGTCGTTGATCGTGTTTGGGGCCGTGACTATTCCGGTCGGACTGTGGCTTTGGCACGGATTGGTATCACGGTTGGGGTTGGGTTCGGATGGGTTGCCGGTCTCGCGCCGAGCAGTCTTGACCGCGCTGGGGATTCTGATCGTGGTTGCGGTGGTGGAATGGATTCTTGGTTGAGCGGAAATGAAACGCGGATTTCGCAGATTGACGCAGAAGGTTTTCCTCTGCGAGTATCTGCGAAATCTGCGTTTGAACTCCGCTCAGGCTGCAGGTGGACCGCTCTCCCCCGGAGGAGGAGCGGGGGAGCGGGGGAGCAGTTGATTTTCGAAAGGACGATTTCATGAATCACATTCGGACATCGCGTCGGCAGTTTCTCACACGGTCAATCGCGGGGAGCGCTGCGGCTTGGTTGGCGGGGCGCGGTGGTAGTGGCTTCTCGAACCAGCTTCCCGCCACGAACAACGCCATCGACCAGGCACGCACGGCCGCGCTCGGTGTGCTCAAGCCGAGCAACAAGGATTTGGAGCACGGCCTCGCGCTGCACAAAGCCTCGCTCGTGTTTGACGTGTACGGCTTCTCGCCGAACGCGGCGGTGGATGGCGACATCCTCGCCGGCGCGATCAAGGCCGGGGCGTCGGATATCGAGGTACAGGATCTGACCGAAGACCAGCGGATGACTCGCCATGTGACCGACGCCACGGAGTTGGCCGAGTATCTCGCCGCGTGGGAGGCATCGGGTGTGACGTGCGTGTTTCAAAATGCCGGCGAGGAGGGGAGCGATCCGCTGCGGTTGCTCAAGCGGCTGGCTCGGTTCACGTACGTGACAGACCATCTGCGCGAGACCGTGTTCAAGGCAGTCGGGCCGGACGACATCGAGGCGGCGAAGAAATCGAATCGCCGCTGCCTGTATCTCACCGGCAACGGCGTGCCGCTGGCGGGGGATTTGTTTTCGGTGACCGATGAACTGCGCTACATCCGCACGTTCTTCGAGCTGGGCATTCGGATGATGCACGTGACGTACAACCGCCGCAATCTGCTCGGCGATGGCTGTGCCGAACCGGCGAACGGAGGACTGAGCGATCTCGGTCGCGCGGCGATCGCCGAGATGAACCGCGTGGGGGTGATCGTCGATGTGGCTCACAGCGGCTGGCGCACCAGCTTGGAAGCGGCGATGGCGTCAAGTAAACCCATCGTCGCCAGCCACACCGCCTGCGATGCGGTGCGGCATCACATCCGCAACAAACCGGACGAGGTGATCAAGACGATCGTCGATGGCGGCGGTCTGGTGGGCGTCTGCTGCATCCCGAACTTCCTCGGCAGCGGCGGAGACATCGTGGCATTGGTCGACCACATCGACCACGTCGTCCAGAAATTCGGAATCGACCACGTGGCCATCGGCACCGACACCGGTCACCGCTCCAGCCGCGACGCCGCCGAAGTCGCCAAACTCCCCAAGCGCGATCCGCGCCGCACCCGCTACGAAGCCCTCTGGCCCGCCGGCTCGCTCGATGGAAACTACCCGAATGCGAAATCACTGGCGTGGACCAACTGGCCCTACTTCACGGTTGGCCTCGTGCAACGCGGCTACAAGGAAGACGACATCCGAAAGATTCTCGGCCAGAATATGCTGCGAGTGGCCCGCACCTCGCTGCAATCGCCGAGACCGATTGACGCCGCACCGAACAAGTCGTAGAAGTCTTGTGTAGTTTATCCCGATGTGAGTTTTGTTGTCGTTTAGGAAGCAGTGCCATGAGATGGATCGTATTGCATCCAGTTTCTACCGTCATATCACTCGTCGCGTCACTCGCCGGGATTTGGGCGTTGGCCACTGCATCAATCAGTGGTTTTGCCATCACTGCTGTTTTTGTTCTCGTTGCAGTAGTAGCAACACGGAGCGGGGGTCGCCAGTATCCGTTTCCACGTCCCATACCAGATTCTGCTGCTCCGACTGGTCTTCATCCGAAAGAACGGCGGTGGATTGACTGTGCGTATTGCGGCGGCCAAGCTTCAATCGTCACATACGATGATGGTTCGCAAGTCGTCCAAGAAACTTGCGGTGTATGCAACGGGCAAGGTCAGTTACTAACCGATCTCTGGATTCAGCCGACTTGTCGGCGTTGCGGTGGTGATGGCCGTTTGGTTTCACGCGAGTTGGTTACAGTCCCGATCCAGGGACGCCGGCGTGTGCGAATTCACCGACAATTGAATTCGCAGTTCCGTCCCTGTGACGTTTGTAACGGAACTGGAAGAAGTCCCTTCGTCGATTGTGCTGGCTAACTGCGAATGGGTGCCTGGGGTCGAACGGAATGAGCCCAATAGCCAAACGCCGCAGGACTTTGACTACTGCGAATCCTGTGGGCTCGCTCGACCACAGGCACCCAGCGCACCCTGACTTGAGGTACGCGACCTCAACCGCGTCCTACTTGTGCGGCGAGTAATCGGTGGTCTTCATGAAGACCGACTCGACCTTGGCGACGATCGTGCCATCCTTCTCGGACTCGTCGCGAGCCTTCTTCCAGTCGGGGTCGGCACCGAAGGCGGCGAACGATTTCTTGGCGGCGTCTTCGCTCTCGTGCCACAGGATGTAGATCAGCGTGTTCTTGGATTTCTCGGGGTCGGTCGGCGTCCAGTACATCACGTTCTTCATGCCGTGCTTCTCGAACAGCTTCAGCGTGTGGTTGCGGAACCGGGCGTTGAGGGCATCCAGGCGACCTTCGAGAGTTGTGTAAGTTCGCATTTCATACACGCCCCCTTTCGGGGCACCGGCGGGTTTATCCTGAGAACTGGCCGTGCCGAACAGACCGGCCACGGCGGCGAAGAGGGCGGCGGGGACGAGCAGCAGGGGGAGGGAACGTCGAGTCATGGGGGAGGCTCCTTGGAGGGTGAAACGGGTGGACGGTGGACCGTGAACAGTGGATGGAAACGGTCGGTCTGCTTGCAGGCGCAGCCGTTGCGGGACATCATGGCGAGATCATGTCGCCTCCGTCAACCACGTCCGCCGATCCTGCCGCCGTCTCCGCGATGCGGCGTGCGCTGGAGCTTGCCAAGCGCGGCGAAGGCTTTGTCGAACCGAACCCGATGGTCGGCGCGGTCATGGTTGCCGCGGACGGACGGATCGTTGGCGAGGGGTATCATCAGCGGTACGGTGAGGCGCATGCGGAAGTCCACGCGCTGGCTCAGGCCGGAACATTGGCTCGCGGGGCGACACTGTTTGTGACTCTCGAACCTTGCTGCCATCACGGGCAGACACCGCCGTGTGCTGATGCGGTGATCGCAGCGGGGATTCGTCGCGTGGTCGTCACCATGCAAGACCCGAACCCAAAGGTCGCGGGGAGCGGTTTGTCGCGATTGCGCGAAGCGGGGATCGAGGTTGAGGTTGGGCTGCTCGAAGACGAGGCTCGTCGGTTGACGGCACCGTTCTGCAAACTGATCGAAACGGGAATGCCGTTCGTGCATGCGAAGTGGGCGATGACGCTCGATGGGAAAATCGCGTCACGCACGGGAGCGTCGCAATGGATCAGCGGTCCCGAATCGCGGGCCGTCACGCACCGGTTGCGCGGGCGGATGGACGCGATCGTCGTTGGAATCGGCACCGCGCTGGCTGACGATCCGCAGCTCACGGCGCGTCCGCCGGGTTCGCGAATCGCCGCAAGGATCGTCCTCGACAATCACGCCCGGTTGCCGATGGAATCACAACTTGTGCGGTCGGTCGATCAAGCGCCAGTCGTCGTCGTGACCGGACCAGCCGCGCCGGACGATCGGTTGTCGATGCTGCGTGCGGCTGGTGTGGAAGTGATGGTGATGGCAGCGGCGGAACGTAGCCGTCACGCTCCGCGTGACGAGCCGCATTTCGCGAAGTGTGAAGACTGTGTCGACGTCCAGGAACTGCTGCGGGAACTCGGACGGCGGCGGTTCACGAACGTGCTGGTCGAAGGGGGCAGCCGTGTGCTCGGAGCGTTCTTCGATCAGCAACTGATCGAAGAATTCCATGTGTTCATCGCTCCCAAATTGCTCGGCGGATCGGCGGCGATGTCGCCCCTGGCCGGATTGGGACTCACTTCGCCCGAAGAATCGCCTGGCTTTCTTGATCGCACGGTCGAGCAATTGGGGGCGGATGTGTACATTCGTGGGCGGGTGAACTGACGAACCCTCGGCCCCCTTCGTACGACGGCCAATTTTCTCAGAAGCAACCAGTCCGTTTTTTAGCGCGAGACAGGATCGTCTGCATGAAGTTCCGCGACTGGGTGATCGCATGGTCGTCGGCATTTGCCATTCTCATGCTCCGCGCCACCTGTCGCATCCATCTGCACGGCGATCCTCGACCCGAATTGCGAGCGGCTGCCCAGTCGTATGTCTACGCGGTCCTGCACGCACATCAAGTGGCCGCGGTCATCGACGGAGAACGGGGAACCGGCGCGATGGTGTCTCGATCGGCCGACGGGGGGATCTTGATCCCTGCTCTACGGCTGCGGGGGATCATTCCAATTCGGGGTTCCAGTAACCGGACGGGGCAAGACCGGGGCGGGCTGGCGGCCCTCGACGCGCTGATTGAGCATGTCGTGGGGGGATCGCCCGCCTATCTGGCTGTGGACGGACCGCGTGGACCACGCAACCATGTTCACAAGGGAATCGCCGTGCTCTCGCAAAGATCCCACGCCGTGGTCATCAACGTCATCCCGGTGCCCACGCGACGCTGGATTCTGACGGGTGCTTGGGATCGCCTGCAAATCCCCAAGCCGTTTTCCACGATCAATGTCTTCTTCGGCAAGCCTCTCAGTCCTGAAGAAGGCGAAGGTGTCGAACCGTTTTGCATGCGCATCGAAGCGGCACTCAACGAACTGGAACAGGCGCACGACCCGATCGAAGCGGGGCTTTCCCGGGAACATTGTTTTCGCCGACGTGACCGACAGAATGCGGAATCACGCGAACCGAAGCCGTAGTCCGGACCCCTTGGTCCGGACGAGGCGAAGCGAACGATCGAGGGCGTGAAATCAAGGCGAGTGAAACGCCTCGTCCAGACCAAGGGGTGCGGACGACGGACTCTCCATTGTCGAGAGCTGCGTCGTTGTCGAATCACTCCGGCGGTTGGCGATCCGCTTTCATTGCGAGTGGCTTGCTGTTCAGATTCTTGAGGTACGCCTGATACTGCTGGTCGAGTTCGTCGAACGGGACACCGGTCAGTTCGTCGAGGCCGGCCGGCGCGTCGCGAGTGCGTTTGGTATCGCTGTAGATCTGCGACAGGTGTTCGATCAGGTCATCGCGGTAGCGGGCGCCGTCGAAGTGCATGAAGAAGTGCGTGAGAGCGGCTCCCTGACTGTAGTTCCAGGCGATTTGCGGCTGCTTCACGCTTTGATACGGGGCCATCCCCATGCGCGTGAATTCTTGCAGCGGCACGTAATACTTGTCGTTCTCCAGGTGGAGCCGGGCGGCGACGAAGCGGGAGTAATACGGGTCGCCGAGTGAGACCTGATGATTCGCGGGGTCACTCACGAACGATTCCATGTAGCACGCGATCCCTTCAATGATCCAGAAATCGGACTTCTGGCCAATTGGCACGGCACGCGGCCGGGCAACAGAAAAGAGTTGGTGCGTGGCTTCGTGATACAGCGTGGCGTCGAGTTCTGCTTCCGTCGCTTTGGGATCGTCGAAGAAGTAGGAAATCCCTGTCTGTGGGAAGAACATCCCGTTCGTGATCTCAATCGGCTGGGTTGTCTTCGGTCGCAGTTCGGCGAGGTATTCGTCCTTCGTGCGGTAGAAGTAGACCTCGTAGGGAGCAGCAACCACGCGTGCCGCGCCATCGGACCCCGAGAAGAGATTCTTCATGGCTTCGGGGGTGTGGAAGAAGCTGGCGAAAGTCTGGAAGAATACTGTGTGAAAAATCTCCAGCTTGGTGGCCAGTTCGACGCCGCGGTCGAGACTGTGGTTCGTCTTGATTCGGAAGTGTTCCGTCCGAATTTCCCAGGCATTGCGAAAGTCTTCGTGGAAGATGTCCGCCTTCGCCTCGGACATCCAGCGTCCGCGGACAAAGCGTTCTCCCTTTTCATACCGTTCCACCTGTGACTTTGGCAGCCAGCCGAAGCGGTCGTGCCAGACTTGTCCGGACTTGAGCTTCACGGCCTCGAACGGCGACATCCATTCGGTGCCGCTGCGGACGAAACCGAGGATTTTTCGAGCGGTGGGATGGTCCGGTTCGTGGAAGGCGGTTTCGCGCACGAGGTCGAATGCGAAGCTGACGTGTCCCGAGTCGAGGGCACGACGCGAGAGCTGATACAACTTCTGCGAATAGTCCTTCCGCTGCTGGCGCGTTTGCGCGCGCCAAAACCGCTCGTCGGGAGGCAGATCAGCGGGCAAGTCGGGTTGAACTTCGCGTGGCAGCGGAGTGACGCGCAAGCGGCTGGTGTCCACCGGCGCCGCCAACAGACGCACATTGGCAGCGGCCTCAGTCAAATTTTTCTCGTCGCACTCGACCGCGATGTCTTCGAGGGCCTTCGCGAATTTCCGGTGCAGGTCGGTGTGCTGCTTGACGAACGCGGGCAGATCGCGTGCCACCTTGCGCTTGGCTTGGGCGTGGACCGGAGGCGCGGATTGAAAGTTCGCGATGCCGACGACGAGTGCGACGATGGTCAGAAACCACCGATACCCGGAGTCCATTCGACCGCCGAATCGCCCCCGACCGCATGTGCTCGTGCTGGAGGAGAATTGAGTCATGACGGCCGGATTATGGTGACAGGAGAGGAGGGGTCAATGGCAGTGTCAAAGGTAGGATGGACGCCTCGTCCGTCCGTCAAAGATCAGAAGTCAAATACCTGAACACAGGGTTCTGGCGATCCTCGATCGACCATTCTCGATCATTGTCACTTTCAACGCTCGACTCTCAACTCTCAACTCCACCCCATCGGCAAAAGCGGCCGGTTTGCGATTGTGTCAAAATTGGGGTCTCGATAGCATCCGCCCCCCGTTCGATGGATCGAACACCGCCGTGGGCGGTTGGCTCGGGTTTCCGCCCGAAAATGTTGTGGGAGGATCTCTGGACTTCCAAGCCCGGAACTCCCGCCAAGGAAAGTTTTTCGACAGGGAGGTCTCGTATGCGTACCTCAACTCCTGGACCGATTGGTGCGCTGTTGATGGTCGTGCCGCTGTTGGCCATTCCGCTGTTCGCCATTATGGGTGTGCCGCAGTTTGCTCCGCACGTGGAGTCGGCGGATGCGGATTTTGTGGAGGCTTGGAACACGCGGGGATCGGGTGCGACACCGTCCGCCAAGATTCCGGCAGCTCCGAGGGGAGCGGCGATCACGGACAAAGCAGGAGTCGGTGAATCGGCTCGAAATAGTGTGGACGACCTCTTCGCGCCCTATTTCGACGGTCAGAACCTTGCGAACGCCGGAATGTCGCTCGAACAAGAACCGCAGCGAAACGTTGGACGCAACGCCGCGGCGACGCGCTCGAACTTCACAGGGACATCGACACCGCGTTCGAGTCGATCCGACGACGCGAATGTGGTGCTGGCCGGATTGCCCGATCGCGGTCTGCCGGCGGAAGCTCTGGAAGGCTACGCGACCGCTCGAGATGGGCGTGCATCAGGTCGCGGAGCCGCGACGCAGCCTCGCAACGACAATCCCTCGCCCGCGCGAAACGGCTTCGCATCGAACAGCCCGCACACCGAACCGACGAACGCGCCACTGCGACGTTTCGACCGCGAATCGGGATTCACCTGGGATCAAGCGGTCCAGCGGCTGAAGGGGCTGGGCATCCAAAAGTATCACCTCGAATCGCTCCCCGACGACGGCGGGTTCTCGTTCCGCTGTTCGTACACCGCTCCGGACAACCCGCGCGTCACGCGGCGTTTCGAATCCGAAGCCCCCGAGCCGCTGGCGGCCGTGCGGATCGTGCTGGAGCAGATCGAGGACTGGCGAGCAGGGCCGTGAACCGGGGGCGCTCGATGACACCGTCGTCAAATGGGAACAGGCAGTGGGCAGTGGGGAGTGGGCAGTGGGCGTCACGGGCCGCTCAGCACTCGTCACTCATTTTGTGCTGGTCCTTCTGGATTCGCCGGCCAGCCGAAGACGCGGCGGCGATTTCTCAAGATCCGATCGTGCGCAGCCGTCGGTCGCCGAAGATTGCGCGATTGGAAGCGGTGTTGCTGGTGTCCGACGTGGCGCAATCGGCACGGCGGCTGGCACAGCTCGCGACGTTGGCGGATGCGACCGAAGCGCGCACGCTGATCGGCAAGCTCAACGAGGCCTACGATCTGGTGGGGACACCGTTCCGGGTGGAAAAAGTCGCGGCCGGGTATCGGCTGTTCACGCGGCCGGAGTATTCATTGTGGCTCGGCAAGCTGCATCATCGCGAAGCCGAATTGAAGCTGTCTCACCCGATGCTCGAAACGCTGGCGATCGTGGCCTACCGTCAGCCGGTCATCCGCGCCGAACTGGAAACGATTCGTGGCGTGCAGTGCATCGACATCCTCAAGCACTTAATGGATCGGGGGCTGGTCCGGATCGCGGGCGAGGACGATTCGCTGGGCCGACCGTTTCTGTATGAGACGACGAGAAAGTTCCTCGAAATTTTCGGTCTGCGTGACTTGGAAGACTTGCCGTTGGCAGACCGACTTCGTCGCCCGTCGGCAATCATCCCACCCGCGGCAATCCCGCTGCCGGGACTCGACAAGGTCGCCTGATCGTTTCCGTACGACGTACCGCTCGCTCGCACGCACGATCGCCAGCGTGAAATCTAACCCGGCGCGGCGGGAAACGGTTCACGCATCGTCATCGATGAAGTCGGTCAACTCCTCGGGTTCTTGGTTCGCTTGCAACAGGCGCGTGGCCAAATCCAGTCGCACGATCTTCTCCAACTGCGGCGATGGATGTTCGGGATCGGGCGCCGTGAACAACCCGACAACGTTGCGAGTAATTTGGACCGGCGTCACGAGAAGCCCCCACGGAAAACCCCACCAACCCAGCGCTCCGCAAAACAGCGTCGAAAACAACTTTGCTTTGGTGCCACAGCTTCGACAACAGACTTCTGGAAGACTGTTCCACGACGTCATCACTGCCGCCGACCACACACGGTGGGATGTGTGAACATCGACCGGTCCTGATCCACCGCACTTCGGGCAGGCCGCTTCGTGCACCTCGCGCAAGTGCTCCTGTAACACGTCCTCGGGCACTCGATCGGCCACGGCCAGGAGCACACCCTGAGTGCGACAGTTCTCGTTGCAGAACCGCCAGCGACCATCGAAGACTCCACCAAACAGAATCGTCGTGCCGCAGTAATCGCAACGGGCCATGTCGATCCTCCACAAGAATTGGAATGGCGGAATGCTACCGAAATCGCAGAGGATCTCCCACTGACACAACCCGAACTCGGTTGAGCCTCACGGAGCGTCGCATTGCGTGTCGATGAACAGAAACAGGCTCCCTTCGCCGTTGAACGTGTTTGAGTCGCTACCGTATGCTGTTTGACCGATGGCAGTGCTTCACGGAACGTGATGGGTTGGTCGTGCGACTCGAACCGGAGAGACTCCGATGTTGGAAATTCGCGGGAATGGTCGACGAGGCGTGGATGGGGTCAGTCGGCGCGGATTTTTGAAAGCGGGCACGCTGGCCTTCGGCGGGCTGACGATGTCTCAATTGATGGCGCTACGCGACGCGCAGGCGGCGGCCGCGCGGCGCGATACGGCAGTGATTCTGTTCTGGCAGGCGGGTGGGCCGTCACATATCGACACGGTCGATATGAAGCCCGATCAGCCCGTCGAGGGGCGCGGACCGTTCCAGCCGATTGCGACCAGTCAGCCTGGCTTCGACGTTTGTGAACTGATGCCGGGGCACGCTCGCATCGCCGACAAACTCGCCATCGTCCGCTCGCTGCATCACAATTTGAGCGTTCACGACGATGGATCGCACTGGATGCAGACGGGCTATCCGCTGCTGAATGCCCGCGCGCAGGGGCAAAGCCATCCGGCGCAGGGGGCCGTCGTCGCCAAGGTGCGAGGTGCCAATGATCGCGAATTGCCGCCGTACGTTTGCATCCCTGAAGCGTACAGTTCGCCGAAAGGCTTTTACCAATCGGCGGCGTATCTCGGCCCGCAGTTCAACGCGCTCAATGCGGGTGGCGACCCGACGCTCGGGAATTATCGGCTGCCCGATCTGACGTTGCCCGCCGATGTCACGATGCCGCGACTCGAACATCGCCGCGAACTCCTGCGCGTGTTTGACTCGGCCGTGCGAACGGCCGAGTCCAGCCCGGCAGTGCGGAACTTGGATGTCTCCCAAAGCAAAGCGTTCGACCTGCTCACCGGTGCCAAGGCCCGTGCGGCGTTTGATCTGTCACAAGAGTCCGTCGAGCTGCGCGAGAAGTATGGCCGGCACGCCTACGGCCACGGCGCGCTGCTGGCTCGGCGGCTGGTCGAAGCGGGGGTCACGTTCGTGACGATCAATCTGTACGAAGCGGACGTCGATTGGTGGGACGATCACTACACGATCGAGAAAAACCTCCGCAAGCGGTTGCCGATGTTCGATCAGGCGTTCGCGACACTGGTGGACGATCTGCACCAGCGGGGCCTCGCCGACCGCGTGCTCGTGGCGGCGTTTGGCGAATTTGGAAGAAGCCCATTCATCAGCAGCAAGGACACCGGCCGCGGTCACTGGCCGGGAGCGTTCTCGGCCGTCCTCAGCGGCGGTGGCATCCGTGGCGGTCAGATCGTCGGATCGACCACGTCCAACGGAGGCGCACCGCGCGACCGCCCGCTCACCCCCGGCGACCTGTTGGCCACGATCTACCATCAACTCGGGATCGACCACGAATTGATGCTGCCCGACAAACTCAACCGCCCCGTGCGGCTGGTTCCCGAAGGCGAACCGATCGCGGAGATTTGCTGATGCCCACCGTCACTGTGATTGTCGAGCGCCGCGATTATCGGTGACCATTACCACCCCGCCGCGCTTTCCGAGCCGGCAATTCTTCCAGCGCGGTCACGTGAAGCACGGATAGGAAACTGGCTCTATCATTGATGGTGGGATCGTCGGGGCTGGGTGTTCCGACGATGACTTCGCGCCGGCCGACGATGACAAGTTCTGGATGATGAACGTCGTACGCCTCGCCAGAACTCATCACGATGCGGAACGGCACAAACGGTGTTCCCCGAACGCGAGCCGAAATCTCTTTGGCAGTCAGCATGCTGCTTCCTCAAGGAATCTGCTGTCCACAATCACGCGATCCAGTCTACCGTCACACTCCCACGACCTCAAACCCTTTGCGGTACTCCTTCGTCAGGTATTGTTCGGCCTCGGCGGTGTTGAGCACGCGGCCTTGGGCGTCGTCCCACTCCAGTGTTTTGCCGGTGCGGTAGGCCACGATCCCGAGCAGAATCGTCGCGGTCAGGCCGGCGGCGTAGTCGAAGTTGCAGATCGTGGGCGAACCGGTTTTGCACGCTTCGATCCATTCCTTCCAGTGGCCGATGCTCGGGCGGATGTCGGTCGGCGGTTGATAGCCCTCGAACTTGTCCGCAGGGAAGAATTCGAAGTGGCCGTAGTCGGCGGCCAGCATTCCCTTCTCACCGACGAACAGCGTGCCGAGGCCCCATTCGCTGATCGGTTTCCCGTTGCGACCGGTCGTGTTCTTGACGACGTCGAAATGGGCACCACCATCGGACCACGTGAACGTGAGCGCCGGTTGGGTTCCCTTCGCGACGAATTTGTATTCGCATTTCGTCCACGCCGGGCAGCCATCCGGATGAACCTCGGGGCCTTCGCATTTCACCGTGCTGGGCGTTCGCAGATTGAGAGCCATGAATGGCAGACCCATCACGTGGCACGCCATGTCTCCGAATGTGCCCGAACCGAATTCCCAAAATCGTCGCCAATTGGCCGGATGAATGTTGGTGCAGTACGGGCGTTTCTTGGCCGGGCCGAGCCAGAGGTCCCAGTCGAGGTGCGCGGGGGCCGGCTGATCGCAGTTCTGAAAACGGCCGTCAGCCCAGCCCTTGTTGCACCAGGAGTGAACCTCTTTCACCGTCCCGACGGCTCCCGATTGAATCATCCGCGCGACGCGGCGGTAGAGATCGGACGAATGCGGCTGGCTGCCCATTTGCGTGGCCAGCTTGTTCTTCGCGGCCAGTTTGGCAATGGCCCGTGCTTCGCGAACCGTGTGCGTGAGCGGTTTCTCGCAGTAGACGGGCATCCCCAGATCGTGCGCCATCGCTGTCGCAGGGGCGTGCGTGTGATCGGCGGTCGAAACTGTGACGGCGTCGATGTTGGCGCGCTCGGCTTCGAGCATTTTGCGGTAGTCGCGGTACTGTTTCGCCTGCGGATATTTTTCAGCGGCCTTGGCCAAAATGTTCGCATCGACGTCGCAGATCGCGACAACGTTTTCGCTGGCGAGTTGCTGCACGTTGTCCCAGCCCTTGTTCCCCACGCCGACATGCGCGAGGTTCAGCTTCCCGTTGGGCGACTTCGACGGTGCGGCTGACAAATGTGACACATGTATGGCCGAGGCGATGCCACCGACGGCCAGACCTTGGAGAAAAGTTCGACGGGGAATGCGCTGCGTCATGACGTCACCTCGTGAAAATGTGGCTGGTTAGTGGCTCCTGTGTGATTCGTGCGACCAGAGGATAGCACATCGACCTGAGCGGATCGAGTTTCGACTGATGTCCGGCGGCAGAGTTGGATGCGTTGCCAGTACTCGTTGTGAAGAGAGGTGGGCGATGGCACCGCGTCAACTTCCGAAGATCCCAAGGATCTCGTTTGACGTCAGCACTCGATTGTGGACGACCAACTGATCCACCAATCCGTGAAACGCGGTGACGGGACAGTGCGTTGCAAATATGAAGTGCTTTTCGCTTTGACGAGAAGCAGAGATCATCACCCTCAGGTCGAAATCCTTTGGCAAGTCAATCGTGGTGACAAGTTTGCCGTTGATGAATACTTCACATCGCTTCTGAATGAGACTGAACGTTGTAACGATTTCTGTCCAGCGCCCCGCTTCCAACCGGATTTCTGGGATGGGGTAGAAGTTCTCGAAGTTATTGAAGAACACTACCAAGGAACTGGCCGCAGGGTTGCCATTTCTTGAGATTGACTTGGTCAGGCAGAAAGGATTTGATGAGTTGGCGACGGATTTCTTTGCCACAGACCGTCAACTGGTTCTGAAAGGCATGATCGAGATAATTCCGTGAACCTCAAAAACGAGCGCGAGTTAGAAGTCTCTCGGGAAAAGCTGCAAGGTCTTGAAGACCGCTATCGCGCCATCAAGAGCGACCAGTCGGGCAATCCCTACCATCGCGAGTTGGAGTTGCGCACGTTCAAGCGGCTGATCAATCAACTCACGGAAGAGATCGTTCGGTTCAAGGCCCGTGCGACGGTGCGACCGTGACACAGCAGACAATCCATCTGTTCGGCGGTACGGAGGGTGACATGCGGAAATGGCAGCGACTTCTGTTCGGCTTTGTCGCCTTGGTCGCACTGGCTGGAGTGGCCATCCTCCTGTGGCCGGCACCAATGCAGCCGGCGGCGAGCCTGAAGACGCTCGCCCGCCTCGCCCCCGGGATGTCGGAGGCCCAAGTGGCAGCCACAATTGGGCTGCCGGCCGACGACGTGACCGGCCGCCCGCCGGCCGGCGTCCCGCCAGCAGTGCCCGGGGGGCGGCTCTTGGCGTACACCGGTGACCGCGCGATGGCCACGGTGGAGTTCGGGCCAGACGGGCGGCTCGTCCGCTGCCATCCGGTCGTTCGGATCGTCAACCTTGAGGAGCGAATTCGCCTCCGCCTGAATTGGTGGTAGCCCGCCGGACCAGGCGCTGCACCTGACCGGGGCCGCATTACGGTTCCAAGCGACACCATGCTCTTGCCGCGGCACCGGCATGTGAGCTTGGTCGTTACGGCGATCCCACTTCAGTCCGGTGCTTGTTAACCTTCGTGGTATACACGGGCGGATCAGGGTCTCCTGCTGCAACCACACCGGGCCGCTCTCCAATGCCGTTGACATAACTCAGCAGCGGCTTGGGCCAGCTTAGCGCGAGGGACAGCGCGGCGGCCAGCAGGACGGCGGCGAAGGCGGGTTTGCCGCCGGAGGGTTGCGGGACGGAAATCGGGTCTTGCAGGAACATGATCGCCACCAGACGCAGGTAGTACGCCGCGCCGATCGCGGCGTTGATCGCCCCGACAATCGCGAGGGCGAGGAAACCGTAGTGCAACGTGTCGGGGGCCGAACGGACGTTGAGTGCTCCCATGAACAGCGACAGCTTGCCCCAGAAGCCGGGGAGCGGTGGGATGCCGGCCATGCTGAACAGGAACAGCGCGGCGGCAATCGCCAGCAATGGCTGCGTGCGACCGAGTCCCGTGAGGTCGTCGATGTGTTCGATCTGACGGCCGGGGCGCGGCAGGTAGATCAGCACCGCGAACAAACCAGCGCTCGCCAGCGAATACACGAACAGGTAGAACAGCGTCGCCGAAATGCCACCCGGCAGGCCGGTCTCGCCGCCGAGACTCCGCTGCGGATTCCATGCTTCCCAGAAGCCGACGGCGATCCCGATCAGCATGTACCCCGCGTGGGCGATGCTCGAATAGGCCAGCAGCCGGCGGACATTCGTCTGCAACAGCGCCAGCACGTTGCCGCCCGTCATCGTGATCATCGCGAGGATGATCGCGACTCGCTCGGCGGGCACTTCGAAGCCGACCATCGTTTCGGACAGCACGCGAATCATGGCCACGAACCCCGCCGCTTTCGGAGCCACGGCGAGCAATCCCGCGTTGAACGGCGTTGTCCCCTGATACACATCCGGCGCGTAGAAATGAAACGGCACGGCCGCGACTTTGAAGCCCAGTCCCGCGAAGATCAGCACCAGCGCGACGACGCCCAGCACCGACCCACCCGTCGGCGGCAAACCGGGAGCGACGGCGTACGCATCGGTCAGAATGCCGCGCGCGACCGACAGGTGCGTGGTCCCCGTCAGACCGTACACGAACGCGAACCCGTACAGCAGCAGCGCGGCCGACAGAATGCTGAGCAGGAAGTATTTCGTCGTCGCCTCCTGCGCCGCGTAGTCGCGCCGGTCGAGATACAGCAGCACGTAGGTCGGGATGCTCACCAGTTCCAGACCGAGGAACAGTAGGATCAGTTCATTCGCCGCCGACACGAGCATCATCCCGCAGATCACCAGCAGCACGAGCGCGTGAAATTCCGCCGCCGTCTCCGACTTCGCCTGCGATTCGCGAGCCATCAGCACGAACAACGCGCCGATGATCAAGCAGCCCCACTGGAAGCCGCGCGACAACGAATCCACCGCGACCGCCGTCGTGCCGCCCAGCGGAACCGCGTCCGACAGGAAATGCAGCGTACACCCCGCAGCCACAAGGCCCAGGAGCGCCCACGAATTCCACGACCCGCGCGGGATCGAGCCAAAGCTCGCGCCCAGAATGAACAGGCAGGCGAGCAGACCCAACACCGTCTGCGGAAGAACGAGCATCACGGTTTCAGTCACGAGTCAATTCCTCAATCGAGTTCGAACGAAGTGAACCACGGAAGACACGGACCACACGGAAAAGATTTGGAAGCTTGGCTGCCCCCGAATTGGTTGACTGGCCTTGCCTTCATATTGCCTGTGACATTGATCTCGGTGATCTCTATTCCTGTTCCGTGTTTTTCGTGTATTCCGTGGTGAGCTTTCCTTCTGCGGTCATCTCCGCCATCTGCGTCCTCCGACCCGGTTCTGATTTCTCAAGCACCAGCACCACCTGTCGAATCGACGGTTCCATCCGGTCGAGGAAGAACTGCGGGTAGATTCCGATCCAGAGGATCATCACGCCGACCGGAGCCAGCGCGAACAGTTCCCGCCAGTTCAGGTCGCTGAGTGGAGCGTGATCGTGATGGCCGGCGGCGGCATGTTGGGCCTGTTCGAGGATCGGTTCCCGCAGTCGTCCAAAAAACGTGCGCTGGACGAGCCAAAGCATGTACCATGCGCCGATGATGATCCCGGTCAGGCCGAGCACGGCGAACAGCGGCCGGGTGCGGAACATGCCCAGCAGCGACAGCACTTCGCCGGTGAAGCCGTTCAAACCCGGCAGACCGATGCTCGAAAAGGTCACGAACACGAACGAGAAGCCGAGCCACGGGTATTTGCGCATCAGCCCCGAGTACGCTTCGATGTCGCGCGTGTGGTAGCGTTCGTACAACATGCCAACCATCGCGAACAGCGCCCCGGTCGACAGGCCGTGGTTGATCATCTGCAACAGGCCGCCGCTGATCCCCACGGTGTTGAGTGCGAACAGGCCGAGCAAACAAAACCCCATGTGGCTGACTGACGAATAGGCGATCAATTTTTTGATGTCATCCTGCGCGAGCGACAGCAGCGCCCCGTAAATGATCCCCGCCACGGCCAGCCAAGCGACCCAATCGAGCGCTCCCCAGCAAGCGGCGGGCACGAGCGGCAGGGCGAACCGTAGGAAACCATACGACCCGATCTTCAGCAGCACGCCCGCCAGCAGCACGCTCCCGGCGGTGGGTGCTTCGACGTGCGCGAGCGGCAGCCAAGTGTGAAACGGAAACAGCGGCACCTTGATCGCGAAGCCGGCGAACAGCGCGAGGAATATCCACGGGCTGTACGTCATCCAGAATGTCGCGTTATCTGCCGAAGCCGCCACCAGCCGAGGAATGTCAGCCGTCAGCTTCGGGATCGAAAACGTCAGGTGTGCGTTGCCGGACATCCACGAGTGAGCCAGCACGATGAACAACAGGCCGAGAAACGTGAGCACGCTGCCAGCTAGAGTGAAAATGAAAAACTTGCGAGCCGCCCAGCGCCTGTCATATCCACCCCACAGACCGATCATGAAGAACAGCGGGATCAGGGTGAACTCGAAGAAGATGTAAAACAGCACGATGTCGAGCGCGGCAAACACTCCGATCATGCCGGCTTGAAGCAGCAGCATCAGCGCGTAAAACCCCGCCGGCCGGTCGTCGATGGCGGTCCAGCTCACGAGTACAGAGGGAATCATCAAGAGCGCTGTGAGGGCAATCAGCCAGAGGCTGATCCCGTCGACTCCCAGCGCGAACCGGATGTCGGGACCGGAGGATTGAGCGAGACCGGTTGCCGACGGCGATGAGCCAAACAGCTCGACCTTCATTTGCAAAAGTTGTGACCGGCCGAGGCCGTCCTTTTGGTGCGGGTTGTAGTTCGCCACCATCACGATCGACAGGGCGAACGTGACCAGCACGTTGACGAGCGCGGTGCGACGCACGTGCTCGATCCCCGACCGGCCGACCAGCAGCACGACCAGCGATCCGAACAGCGGAATCAGAACCATCCACAACAACACGTAGGACATCAACTACAACCTTTCCAATTCCCTCCTCTCCCCTTTGGGGGGAGAGTGGTCGGGATGAGGGGCAAGCGTTCCCGAGCCTTGATCTGAAAGCCGAGAGCCGTTCGGCCCCTCACTCTAGCCCTCTCCTCCGAAGGGGAGAGGGAACTTCTCAATTCATCCCTGCCGCCACAGCAGCGCGAGCAGCATCACCAACAACATCAGCATCATCGACACGGCGTAAAACTGCACCAACCCATTCTGGACCGGTCGGATCAATCGACCCAGCAGCCCCCCGGGCAATTTGCTGACGCCATTCACCAGCGCTCCGTCGATGACGAACCAATCGAAAAACCGGCTGAGCTGGGCCACACCGCGCAATGGCAGGATCAGAAACCAAGCGTACACTTCGTCGATGTAAAACTTGTTCTGACTGAGTCGCGTCAGCGGACCGAACGCGGTGGCAATCTTGCCCGGCAAGTTCGACGGCACCGAGTACAGCATCCACGCGGCGATGATCCCCACCAATGCGACGACGCTGCTCAGGCCGATCACGAACCAATTCGCTTCGTGATGCGCGGCGGCTCCGTCCACCGTCCGAGACAAGTACGAATCAAAGAATCCCGTCAGGTGACCGAGCGCGGCTCCCAACACGGCGGCACCCACCGCAAGAATCCACAGCGGGATGCACATCGCCGGCGGCGACTCATGCGCGTGGTGTCCGGCTTCGTGCGGGATTTTTTCCGGGCCGTGGAACGTCATGAAGAATGCGCGGAACGTGTAGAAAGCGGTCAGCAGTGCCGTGAACGATCCCATCCAGAACAGGATTGTGTACAGCATTTGCGCCGGCAGGCCGAACAGGCTGGCGGTGGAAACCGCATGCGCCGCTTCGTGCCCGCCTCCGTGGCTGGCTTCGTAAACAGCCGCGAGGATCGTGTCCTTGCTCCAGAAGCCGGACAGCGGGAACAGTCCCGCGAGTGCCAGTGAGCCGATAAGGAACGTCCAGTACGTGTGCGGCATCACGCGCTTGAGGCCGCGGAACTGCCGCATGTCGATCACGCCTCCCATCGCGTGCATCACACTGCCGGCGCCCAGGAACAGGAGCGCCTTGAAGAACGCGTGCGTGATGAGGTGGAACATGGCTCCGGAAATTCCCATCACCAACCCCGTCCCCAAGCCGAGGAACATGTAGCCAAGCTGGCTGACGGTCGAGTACGCCAGCACTCGTTTCAAATCATTCTGTGTGAGCGCGATCAGCGCCGCCAGCAGCGCGGTGAAGCCGCCGATGCATGCCACCACGAGCTGCGCCGTGGGCGAAGCCATGAACAGCGGCGTGCAGCGGGCGACCATGTACACACCGGCGGTCACCATCGTCGCCGCATGGATCAGGGCACTGACCGGCGTTGGGCCTTCCATCGCGTCGGGCAGCCAGACATGCAGCGGAAATTGAGCGCTCTTGCCGACGGCTCCGGTG
>JACRIH010000233.1 GCA_016235885.1 Planctomycetales bacterium
GAGTTCGGTCGCCGTCGCCGAATACGCCGCGTCGTCGTACACGCTCCGAAGTTCGTCCGGATCATTGCGCAGATCGAACAGTTCCCACTCCTTGATCTGGTGGTAATAGATCAGCTTGTGCCGGTCGGTCCGGACGCCGAAATGCGGCTGGACGTGGTGCGGCTGCGGCCACTCGTAGTAGTGATAGTAAATGCTCTTCCGCCAATCGGCCGGCGATTCGCCGCGCAGCAGTGGCACGATGCTCCGCCCCTGCATGTCGGACGGCGCTGCGACTCCCGCCACGTCGAGGAACGTTTCGGCGAAGTCGAGATTCTGCACGAGGTGTTCATTCACGCTGCCGGGCTTCGTCACGCCCGGCCAGCGGACGATCAGCGGCATGCGAAGCGATTCTTCGTACATCCACCGCTTGTCGTACCAGCCGTGATCGCCGAGGTAGAAACCCTGATCGCTGGAGTAAATCACGATCGTGTTCTCCGCCAGCCCGGTCTCGTCGAGGTATTTCAATACGCGGCCGATGTTGTCATCGACCGACGCGATGCAGCGCAGGTAGTCCTTGATGTACCGCTGATACCGCCAGCGCACGAGATCCTTCCCCGTCGGTTTCGACTTCTCGTACGCCTCGTTTTTCGGTCCATACGCCGCGTCCCATTGCGCGCGTTGCGCCGGCGTGAGGTTTCCCGGAAACTTCAATTTCAAATCCAGATCGTTCATGTGATTCGCGATCGTCATCTGCTGATCCTTCGCGGCCGATGTCCGTCCCGCATAGTCATCGAACAGCGTCGCCGGCTCGGGGATCTCCACGTCGTCGTACGTCGTGAGATGATTCAAACTCGGCGACCATTCGCGGTGCGGAGCCTTGTGCTGATACATCATCATGAACGGTTTTTCCTGATCTCGCCCGGATTTGAGCCAGTCCAAAGCCATGTCGGTGACGATGTCGGTGCAGTACCCCTCGACCTTGAACTTCCCCTTGTGCCCCGACAGGAACTCGGGGTTGTAATACGACCCCTGTCCGCCGCCCCCCGACAAAACCGTCCAGTGATCGAACCCCGTCGGGTCCGACTTCAAGTGCCACTTGCCGAGCATGCACGTCTGGTAGCCGGCCTTTTGCAGGAGCTTCGGGAACGTCTGCTGCGACCCATCAAAAATCGTCGCCGCCGCGTTGTCGGGGAACCCGTTGAGATGGCTGTGCTTGCCGGTCAGGATCACGGCGCGAGACGGACCGCAGATCGAGTTCGTGCAAAAGCAGTTCTTGAACAACATCCCTTCCTTCGCCAGCCGGTCGAGGTTGGGCGTCTTGTTGATCTTCGACCCGTACGCCCCGATCGCATGGGCGGCATGATCGTCCGTAAAGACGAACAAAACATTCGGCCGCTTCGCTGGCTTCTGGGCTTCGGCAGTCGAGTGACACAAACTGGCAACGACGATGGCAGCAATGAAACCACAGCGCATGGGTGTTCCTTTCGAAGATGCGACTCACGACATCAGAATTCGCAAAACTGTAATCGACCACCAACCTGCTCGCGAGCGTGTGCGACTCTCCGGTTCGGAGTTCTTGCAGTGATGATTACTCCGAAGGAGTTGCGCCTCATAGCCCAAGGTTGCGAGCGGAGCGAGCTACCTTGGGAACCAAGGGTAGTTCACGAGGAACCCCAACGGGGTTCTGTCATCGGGACCACCTGAATGCCGCAACCCCTTCGGGGTAGGATTATCGTTGGGTTCCTGTCCCAGGGTAGGCCGCTGCGCGGCCAACCCTGGGCTGTGCGACGAAACCCCTTCGGGGTACAGACAATGGTGAAACCACCGAACTTGAAACGACTGTTCCTGCCTCAATTCTTTCTCACCTGCTCCAGTAACCATTCGGCTGCCGGCTCTGGCTTGTCCGACGATTCGAGTTGGAGCTGGTTCGCGGCTTTGTGAGTTTCGTAATGAAGTCGCACGTGGCCGTAGGTTTCGCTCAGCAGCGGCAGTGGCAGGCGCCGGTTGCGGGCATCGACAGGGTTCACGAGCCGCAACGGACGCGGTACCAGCGTCACGGCCACTTCGTCCAGGTCTCCCAGTGAGACCGCGTCAGGAACGATGACATCGTGCGGCACGTACAGAAAGGCATCGTCCAGCACCGAGACGTATGTCGCGAGTCCCCCGCGCGCGTAAACTGCGGAGATGTTGTCCTCGAATAATGCGCAAAGTAACGCGAGCACGCCTCCCAACGGTTCCGCCGTGTGAGGTAGATTGGGTGCGTCCCACGGCACGGCCATGACGCGGTCGGGTGCGTTGACGGGAGCAAACGAATCTCCCCAGATGGCGCAGCGACGCGGGTCCAGCTCCGATCGTGTACGGAGATGCAGCAGCAACGTCCGCAGGTCTCGCAACCGGGCACCGAGCATCGTCTCTCCGAGCATCCATTCCGACGCGGAAAGCGATGTGCTGGAACTGGTCCGGCCGCGGCTGTCGTCACCCGGTCGCGTTTCTCCGGTGCCACGAAGATCGCACAGGCAGACCGCCGTACCGCCTTTCAACAACGCGGCGATGTCGTCGGCTCGCTCGCGCAGAAATGCCTGCTTGCCGGCTTGCGCCACGGCCACGACAAACGGCAGCCGCTGCTTCTCCGTTCGCGAAGGCAACAGCAACACGCCCGGAACCACAATGTCGCGTTCAATCGCCACTGCGAACCGTTCGACCGTCACATTGACGCCGGGTGCCACGGGCGGCTTGTACGGCCGTGCCGGTTCGGCAACCGCAGTCAGACGCGGCTCGCGTGGTTCCACGCCGCCAAGCTGCTTCGCCCACAGTTGTCGCAGTTCCTGACGCCGATTGGCGGCGGAAAGGTCGATCCGACGCTGTCGCGTTTCTTCTCCAAGCACCAACCCGCGTTCACGAGCCACTTCGTGGAGTGATCGAGGAGGCGATTGTCGGACGGCGTCGGTCGTCAAACACGCCAACTCGTCCGCTGAAAACCGATGCGTGTTCTCTGCCGGCGGTGGTTTGAGGTCGAACCATTTTGCGAACGCTTCGTGAATCCGGCGGCGATGCTCGGGGCCGATGTTGTTGCAGTGCGACGCATCCGGTGCTTGGCCGGACAGGCCACCGAATCCGGTCGTGAACGCGAGACGATCGCGCGCGTCGTACCAGCCGTAAATCGTTTCGAGACGTTTCCACACCGGATCGCGGTCGCGGTCCCACGCGAATTCGTGGCCGTAGATCAACCGCCGCGGAGCCGTCGCGCCGACGATGACCCACGGGAGGAATCCGCCGCTCGCCGACTGACGCAAATTGCGCGTCGATTCCCAACTGCCGCCACCGGCATAGTTGAACCACGTTTCGGCATCGTCGGGAAGCGGGTATTTCGTTTCCGGCTGCGGTCCGCCGAAATTGAACGGCACGACGACTGCGATCCGCTCGTCGATCGCCCCCGTCACCGCCGCCGGATCGCCGCCACCGGCCACACTGCCGAGCAGCGCGATCTTTTTCGGATCGACTTCCGGCCGCGATAACAGTAAGTCCACAGCGCGTTGCATGTCCCACGCCATCCAACCCATCAGGCTCTCGCCGATCACCGACAGTTGCAGATTCGAGTTGTACCGGAAGTAATAATCCTGCCGTCCGACTCGAAACGACGCGGGGAAGTCGGCGGCGGTTTTGAATGGATGCTGCCGCCGTTCGCCATGTCCGAGTTGATCCATCACCAGCATCGTGGCCCCTTGCTTGGCCCATAGGATCCCCATGTCCTGCAACTCGCTCTGCGTTTTGGGAGAGTGGTGGCTGTGGAAGATGAGGACGCCCGGTCCCTTCGTGCGATTCGTCGCCGGCAGGTAGAGATTGGCAGTGACGATCAAACCCGGTCGGCTCTCGAACAGGATGTTCTCGACTCGGAATCCATCACCGGTCAGCGTGCGCGTGGTCCGCACATGGAGATCGCGCGGCACGTCGGTCGTCCGACCGAGCGACTGACGCAACGCCCGCAGTCGCGGCTCGCGGTACGCTTCCCACTCGGCCCGCGAGTGCAATCCCTGCCACGCGGCACTTTCGCGCCCGTTGGCCTCCCGCAACCGAGCCTGTACGTCGTTCGACAGCATGCGCGACAGGGTGGCCCGATCGGCGGCGAGCACATTCGTGTCGAGATCGCGCAGCGATGTTGTGGCCTCACGCGTTTCGACACGTTCCGTGGCGCAAACGAATCGTGGATATGCGACGCAGTGGAAGACGAACAGACAACAGACTGCGAATTTCACGATGCACCTCGCTCGTTGGTTTTGAAGTTGTCCACTTCTTAGCCGCGCAGCGGCGACGGAATGCAGCCGGGGGCGCATGCCCCCGGAATTGAAGCACGAGTTTGCGTCAGCCCCGGAGGGGCGGCGTGTTTCTTGAATGGTCGTTCACGATGTCGCCCCTCCAGGGCTTGTTCGTCAATTCCCGCCGTTTCCGGGGGCTTGCGCCCCCGGCTAAACGATGTCGCCGCTTCGCGGCTAGCAACTGCGCAACATCAAAACTCGTTGCCTCGGACTTCGTGCGGCGTCTTTTCCACGTTGCCGGCCGCGTCTACAGCGTGGGCTTTGATTGTTGATCGCCCGGGCTGGTGGCTCGCTGCGTTCGCCCCCAGCCACCCCGCTGGCGCGGCAATTTCGATTTCCCACTCGCCGAAATTGTTGGCTTGCGATTTCGCTGGCCGGCCGTTCACGACCACGCGCGACACGGTTCCGTTGTCGGATGTCGTGCCACGGACGAGCAACTTCCCACCCGATGCGGGCTGGACGTGCGTGATGACACTGACGGGGGGCAGGTCATCGATGGGGTTGAGCAGCGTCGGAAATTCGACATCGCGCACTTCGGCGGCTCGCGATTCGTCGCCGGTCAGCGGTGATTCGGCGCGGTAGGTCAGGCCATCCGCCGGCGTATCCTTGGCCTTGGTGCTGACCACTTTCGCGTGGCGGCCGGTTCCAAAATAATCGTGGACGTAGATCGGTACGCCGTGTTCGGTCTTCGGTGTCGGACGCGGGCCGCCGCCAAGGTTCACCATCGCGCGGTTGCGAGAACCGGTCCAATTGATCGTTTTCAGCCCGCGAATGTGCGTGACTCCCGCACCGGTCGGATTGTCGTCGCTGATTTGAATGAGCGGCATGTGGTCGCCGCCACGGATGCCGTCGAACGTCAAGCCATCGACGGTCAGCGCACCGTACTGGGCACTCAGGTCGTCGTGGCCGCGATTGAACGGTTCGGTATCGGTCTTCGTGATCGAGACGTTGCGGTACACGTGGTCCTGAAAGTGCGGATGGTAGACGCCGTACGCGGCATGCCAGATGGTGAGGTTTTCGACCAGCAGTGACGGCACCTGCGGCCGGAAGGCGTAATGCACATCCCAGATCTTGAGGTTTCGCACGACGAACGGATGCTTCGTGTCCGGCCCGACGCGGTTGACTCCCTCACCGAGGTTGCAGCCGTACAGACCGACACTCGAATGCACTTCGTTGTCTTCAAAGCGGACGAACGGCAGCGTGCGAATATCGACTTCCTTCTCCGAGCCATCCGGCTGTCGGATGCGGAACACGAGTTTGAGCGCGCTCGTCGGCGTGGCTTCGTAGCGGAAGCCATAGTTCCCATTCGCGACGGCAACGTTGCGCGTGAACGAATTCAAACTGTTGGCCCACCAGAAACCGGCTCCTTCATTTCCGTCGAACGGGAGCACCTGCTTCGGCAGCCGTTTGCCCGGCCGCGCGCCAACTGCCAGGTTTCTGTCGAGCACGTTGTAGATTTCGGTGCCGTCTTCTAGGAAGAACCCGTGCCCGACGCTGCCATAACCAACGTTGTCGCGCACGACGAGGTAGTTCGTGCCGTGAATGGTGAGCCACCGATTGCCGCTGTCCCAGATCGAATTGCCGATGACCGAACTGCCGCGCATCGTGTCGCCGATCAAATGGAAGTGCAGGCTGTAGCGGCCCAGCGTCCCTTCCTTGCCGAGATGCCGGAACTCGGCGTGATGGATCGAGCCGGCCGAACCACGATGGTACATCGTGTGGCCGCGCACTCCGGCGGGGTCGGCCGATTCGACGATGACGTTGCGGCTGAGATTTGCCAATTCGCCACGAAAATCACCGTCACCGGAATGTTCGAATTCGAGCGGCTTGTCGAGCGTGAGTTTGGTGCGCGAATCGTCGATAGTCTGGATCACGCGCTCTTCGGTCCGTTTCTCGCGGCCCTTCGATTCGTAGCGACTGGTAGCCGTCACGATAACCCGGTCACCAACGCGCCAGCCGCTCACCGTTTCGGCGAGCGTCACCACCGCGTCCCCCGGCTTCACGGTCGCTCCAAGTTTCACCCACGAACGATTGAGCGGCGCTCCATGAAACTCCATCCTCCCGCCGCAACAGACGATCGCCGGACACGAATTGATATCCATCCCCGCCTGATGGACCAGCCGGATGAGCGCGGTCTTCCCCGCATCAATCGGACGCTCCGGCGTGCCGACGAGCAGGGCAGGGCGGGCGGCTGGGTTCGCCGCGTCGCCCGGTTCGGCCCCGTGGTCGTCGCAGTCGAATCCGTCCTCGCTCACATCGTCGCCAAGTTCGATCTTGATGAGACCGATATTCAGCCGCGTGTCGCGATCGGGCGCGAACGACAACGTCCCCGCGATCCGCATCGCACGGAGAACCGCATCGGACTGCACGTCGTAGGCCACGCGGTGTCCGGTCTGAATCAACACCCGCGCCCCGGCACCGGGAACTTTCCCGCCAACCCATGTCGCCGGTTGAGACCACGGACCACTCGCGGCACTGCGGGTCACGTCCACCAACGCCGGCGCAGCCTCCTTGTCCGCCGCGACAACTCGCGCCGGGATGCTGAGCACCACGACCGCCAGAAGTCCCACGAACCAGCCACCGACAACGAGCCACAAGTTTTGAAAACGCATCGCAGCCTCCAGGAATGGGGGTGGTGTCTTCGATTGATGTCACCAACAAAAGTCCGCCCTGCTCGGGCATGTTCTCACGCCGCCGTCAAAACGTAACGCCGACCGTTGTGGCCGGAGTTGTTCGGTAACTCAAAAAGGGGTTCGTAGTCCCGGCGTTAGCCGGTCCGCGTTCTGCCGGCTATACTTCGCACGGCCATGAATGAGACATTTCTGTGGTAGCCACTCTCGCCAGAGAGTGGGTGTATTTCCCTGTCGAACCCACGGTCTGGCGACCGTGGCTACGTCTCACTTCAGGCCGTGTGAGGTATAAAGCCGGGACAACGAACACGGCGTTGATCTTGGACAAGTTCTTAATTCAAACGAGCGATGGTACTCGAAAGTCATTTCCCCGGCAGGCTGGTGACGCCTTTCGCCGCGGTGCGGATGCGGAACAGAGAACTCGCCGTCGTGATGTAGAGCACGTTGCGATCGGCGCCGCCGAACGTGCAATTGGTGGGGTCTTCTGGAGTGCTGACGACAGTCAGGAGCTTCGCGTAATTGCGGTCGGCGCTGATCTCGAAGACGTGGACTCCGGCTTTCTCTTTCGAGCCGGCGGTCGCCCAGATTCTGCCCGTGGAGTCGAGCGTCATGCCGTCGATGCCGCGACCCGTTCCAAAATCGTGCAGCACACGCGGGCGGCTGGCGCTGCCGTCAGCGGCCAGGTCGAAGGCCAGCAGCACGCGCTTGGCTGTCGGGTCGTTGTCAGCCACGAACAGTGTTTTCTGATCGATCGAGACAGCGATCCCGTTGGGCTTCGACACCGAGTCGATGATCCGCGTCAGCTTGCCATCGGGGTCGATGCGATACACGGATTCCTTGTCCTGTTCGACTCCGTCGCGGGCACCGTAGCGCGGGTCGGTGAAATACACGCGCCCCTTGGCATCGACGGCGAGGTCATTCGGACTGTTCAATCGCTTGCCGTTGAACTTGTCGGCGAGGGAAACCACGCGCCCGTCCTTCTCCGTCCGCGAAATCCGACGGCCTCCGTCGGCCGAATTGCCTTCCGCCGCGAGCAGTCGCCCCTCGCGATCGAACGTCAGCCCGTTGGAATGTCCGCTCGGTTCGCGGAACACGGTTACCTTGTCGTTCGCGTCCAGCTTGAGGATGCGGTTGCGCGGAATGTCTTCGAAGATCAAGAATCCCTCCGGATGCCACGCCGGCCCTTCACTGAACTTCAGGTCACCGGTCACCTTTTCAACTTTGGCTCCGGCGGGGATCAGGCTCGATTCCTCCGCGAGCAACGAGTTCGTAGCGATCATGGCGAGCAGCGGGACGGCGGCGAACACGGAATGAGACAGCCAACAGCAGTGGAACATGACAGCATCTCCTCGGAAAACGACTTGGATTTCAGGAAGCCTCGCACTCGGCCAGAGCATATCCGACGGAACGGGAAAGGCGAACTCAGCCACACGCTGGGCTGTCAGGTCGTGCGGTGTCGGCTGCTCGCTCCGTCGGTGCAGGCGGCGACAACGACCGCTGACCGAGCATCATCCCCCGCGACCGGCGAGACCGGCCCGCCAAGAGTGTTGGTGAAGTCGTCCCCTTCGTCGACCGCGTCGTCCGACTTGGCCGCCATCGGCACCCAGTCGGCATCGAGCGTGACGAGAATGGGATGGCATGGTGACAGTGGTTGCGTTGGTCGAGACGGACATCTGCCGACGGGTTGCGATGTTACACAAAAATTCCCGAGATCGGTTCGCCGTCAGCCAGGGTATACGGGCGACCGACGGCGTCGTGGATGTGAGCATGTGGGTCGAGGCCCAAGCATTGGAAGATCGTGGCTGCCATGTCACCAGGTGTGTGTGGGTTGCCGCGCGGGTACTCGCCGATGCGGTCGCTTTCGCCGTAGACAAAACCGCGCTTCACCCCCGCGCCGGCGAGGACCAGGCTGTAACAGGCGGGCCAGTGGTCCCTGCCGCCCGGCCCGATGTTGTTCACCGCCGGATTCGGTCGGCCGATGTGCGGCTTGCGGCCGAACTCGCCCGACCACACGACCAGCGTCTCGTCCAGCAAGCCGTGGGCGTCGAGGTCTTCGATCAACGCCGAAAACGCCTGGTCCTCCGGCGGCATCAGCGAGTTCTTCAACTTTCTGAAGTTGTCCACATGCGTGTCCCAACCGTCACCGGGATTTGATCCGCTGAACACCGTGACAAATCGCACGCCGGCCTCGACCAGCCGCCGCGCCAGCAGGAGTGATTGTCCCGACTTGTGCCGGCCGTAGCGATCGCGGAGCGAGTCGGGTTCGCGATTCAGGTCGAACGCCTGCTTCGTGCGCGTGGACGTGAGCAGCGAGATGGCCCGCTCGCGGTGGCTGTCCCAACGACTCACGGCCGCCAGCTTGTCGAGCGTGGCGATTTGTTGATCGAGAGTCGCGAGCAGGCCCTGACGGTTGGCAAGCTGTCCCCCTTCCACTCGCAGATCAAACTCGTCAACGCGAAAGTCCGATTGATTTGGATCGCGCGTGACCACGAGGGGATCGTACGCGCTCCCCAGCAGTCCTCCCGCCTGGCCGGGGCAGCGGAACACCTGATCGAACGCATGGTGAGGCAATTGCACGGCCGTCGGCAGTGACGCATCGCCGGGCGACATTTTTTCCAACACGGCTCCGTAGTTCGGCCAGTCGTCGGGAGTCGCTCCGACCTGCACTTGATCGCGGACACTGGTCCGGCCGGTGATGGCCAGATACACGCCCGGATTGTGGTTCGCGGTGCGATGGCTCATCGTCCGCACGACGGCCAACCGGTCACACACTCTGGCGATCTGCGGCATGATCTCTGTCACACGAAAGCCCGGAGCCGACGATTCGATTGTGGCGAACTCGCCGCGAATCTCGGCCGGCGCGTCGGGCTTGGAATCGAACGTGTCGATGTGACTCGGCGCGCCGTAGTGATGGTAGAAGATCACCGACTTGGCCCGGGCCGGTGTCGGTGACCCACTTCCGCCGTTCGATTCTGCCGCCAGCAGTCGCGACAGTGGGCAGCCGAACACGCCGAACGCCCCGACCCGGAGCACATCGCGGCGTAACAGGCGTTGACCTCGCAGGAAGTCCTGGCAACCGTCAGAAGGATGTTGGGGCATCGGTATTTTCTCGACTTCCCTGATCGGCAATTGGCCCGCTGTCCGCCCGAAATCTCGCTCATTAGAAGTCCCGCGGAGACTGACGTGTAGTCGAATTCTCCAGAATATGGAATCACTGAAATGTTCGCCGGTAGGTCTCGCGTATCCGAAGTCGGCGAGGATCATTTGGCACAAGCTGCGAGGTTGTCCAGCCAGTGCTGAATTTGGATCGCGTCGGTGTAGGTCGCTCCGACGGGCACCGGTTGCCGACCGCGCACGACACGGCAGAAACAGCGGAGTTCTTCGGCCATCATCCCCGTGGGACCGGACGGGTCGGTGCGGATTTCCAAAGGCAGTGGCCAGGACGCTTGCGTGTCCCACAACTCGATGGGCCGCGGATTGGGAGTGATTCGCGCGGACCAGCCTTCGCCGAAAACTTCCATCCGATCAAAGCCGCGCGGGGCCATTCCCGCGGGTGTCAGGTACGAAGCGGCGAAGGACGCGACGGGGCCGTGGTCCCATTGAAGCTGAGCCAAAGCCAGATCGACTTCGCCACGCCCGGTCCGATGGTACTGAGCGCTGAAGTGTGTCGGTTCGGCTCGATTGACGAGCACCTGTGTGGCGTAGAGATCGTGGACCATCGCGGCGTGCAGCGGGTTCTCGCCGGGAAATTTTTCGACGATGCTGGCCGGACGGTGCCGCACGCAGTCAATGTACGCGATCGATCCGCGCCGCTGCACTTCGTCTCGCAACTGCTGGAATTCGCTGTTGAACAAGACAATGTGGCCCAGCATGAGGTTGCTCGAATCCGGCCGAATCAACGGCAACAGACTCGTGGCTTCGGCCAGGTTGTCGGCGATCGGTTTTTCGAGCAGCACGGTTTTTCCGGCTTCAAGGATCGCCCTGGCCACGGGTACGTGTGATGCCGTTGTGCAGGCGACAATCCACGCTTCGGCTTCCGATTCTCTGAGGGCTTGCTCCAAGTTCGTCCAGGTCGGCACGCCGGGAAGTTCGAACGTGAGCGCATTCAAACTTTCCTGCCGTCGAGCCACCAGCCCCACCAATTCGGATTCTGCCAGACCGGCGACAGTCAACGCGTGCAGTCGCCCAAAGCGACCCAATCCGATCACACCGATTTTCACGGGTTGGAAGTTCTGCTTGTTCATCGTGGTTGGCTGACGCCGCCCCGCTCGCCAGAATGTCTCAGGGATGATCGCGCGAGATACGTGAAACGGACCCTTTGGTCCGTTCGTCATCTCGTCCGGACCAAGGGGTTCGGACTACAGAGGCTCGGTCAGACCAGTTCTTGTCGAATCACTTGAGATCAAACGACCTCGTGGATCGGCTGCATTCCCGGATCGACGAGGTATTGCGGGACGCCCGACTGGTCAAAGATGCGGATGTTCTGCGCATCGATTCCGGCACATTTGTAGAGCGTGGCGAAGACCTCCTGAAACTTGACCGGGCGCTCAGCCGGGTGTTCGCCATTCCGATTCGTCGAGCCAATCACCTGCCCGGTTCGCATGCCACCGCCCGCCAACATGGCGGCGTTCGCCTGCGGCCAGTGGTCGCGGCTGTTGCTCGTGTTGATCTTCGGCGTCCGGCCGAACTCGCCCCAGACGACAACTGACACATCGTGGTTGAGACCCCGCTCGTGCAGATCGGAGACCAATGCGGACAGCCCTTGATCGAGCAGCGGGAACTCTTCGCGAGACTTTGGGAAATTCATGCCGTCCGAACCGTGCCAGTCCCAGCGGCTGTAGTTCATGGAGACGAACCGCGCTCCCGCTTCGACCAACCGGCGGGCGATGCAGAAATTCTCAACCATCGGCGGTGCCCCATCGCGCTGGAACTCTTCATTACTCTTTCCGTATCGCGCGACGATGCGGGGATCTTCCTTCGACAGATCGAGGGCTTCCGCCAGCTTGGACGTGGTGAGGATTCCCATCGCCTGCTGGGTGTAGACGTCCATGCTCTCCATGACGCCCCGACCATCCGCTTCGCGACGGAACAAATCGAAAGCCCGCATCAAATTCGTGCGGTCTTGCAGTCGCTCCAGCGTGATTCCTTGCAGGACCATGTTCTCCGCGGTGCTGCGGGCTTTGCGACCCAGCAGGTTGAACGGCGAATGCGCCACGCCCAAAAATCCGCCGTCGCCGGGTTCGCCCCACGTGCGATTGCCGGTCGTGTACATCAGGGCCACGTTCGGTGGCACCGCCTGATTCACTGCCCCTTGCATTTTCGAAACCCAGGCGCCGCCCGATGGCCAACCGCCCGGAGGTTGCCGACTTCCCTTCCTGCGACCGGTCATGCACTGATACCCGTCGTGCAGGCCATCCGAATCGGACAGCGATCGAACGGGGATAAATTTGTCCATCATCTGGGCCATCCGCGGAAACAGTTCGCAGATTTCAATGCCCGGGACGTTCGTCGCGATCGGTCGGAATTCGCCGCGAATCTCCGTCGGCGCGTCGGGTTTCAGATCCCACATGTCGAGGTGCGATGGTCCACCCGGCAGGTACACGTTGATGATGGCTTTGTGCGAATGTGCCCGACCGGCTTCTGCTTCCGCTCGCAGCACCTGCGGCATCGCAATCCCGCCCATGGCCATTCCGCCGATGGTCAAAAAGCTGCGCCGAGACAACTTGTCACAGAATGACTTGCCACGTTGATTCGCGCGTCCGAAGATCGTCAGCATTCCGGGTTCTCCCGTTGAGATTCGTGACAATTTGTTGTGGGGCGAAGCAGAGCCAGTCGCAGGGCTGCCA
>JACRIH010000234.1 GCA_016235885.1 Planctomycetales bacterium
CCGCTGTCTTGCCGTTTCCCGCAGCCTTCGGCATGTAGACGATCAATGGCACGCGGGCGGATTGGTCCCACAGGCTCATCTTTTGCCACAGCCCGTGCTCTCCCAGGTGGTAACCGTGATCGCTGGTGAAGACGACAATCGTGTTGTCCGCCAGCCCGAGCCGATCCACCGCGTCGAGAACCCGGCCGACCTGTGCGTCCATGAACGACGTGGAAGCGTGGTACGCCTGGATGGTCTCTTTGCGGAGCTGATCGGTCAGTTTTTCCTGCTCGGGCTTGGCACTGCCGAATGCCGAATCGGGAACGCCCTGCTTGTGATTCGCCGGGACGACTGGCAGCGGAATCTTGTCGAGCGGGTACAAATCGAAATACTTCTTCGGCGCGACGTACGGTGTGTGCGGGCGATAGAACCCGACGCCGAGGAAGAACTGCCGGTCCTTCAGTTTCTCCAGCAGCTTGATCGCTTCGGTCGCACCGATTCCGTCGGTCTGCTCGCTGTCCTCGCCATCAGCCGCCAGCCAGCTCAGCGTGCCGCCGAACTGACCGGGGAGCAGAGTGAAAATCTTGTTCTCGTCATCTCTGTCCCGTCCGCGCGGATTGACGACTTGATCCCACGACTCGGGGTCATCCAGGCTGCTCGTGCCGATGTGCAGCGGAACGTTGTAGTGATACATCTTCCCGACGCGAGCCGCGAAGTAACCGTTCTTCCGGAAGAACTCGGGCATCGTGACCGTGGCGGGAATCGCCTGCCGGAAGTTCGGTGTGAGCAGCTTGCCGGGGTTGGTAAACACTTCCGTGACGTTCGGCCTCCGTCCCGTCAGGAACGACGACCGGCTGGGCGAACAAAGCGGAAACTGGCAGTACGCCCGCTCGAACTTCACCCCCTTCGCCGCCAGCCGGTCGATGTTGGGCGACTTCACCAACGGATGCCCGTAGCAACCGAGGCACGTGTTGAGATCATCCGCCGCGATGAACAACACGTTCGGCCGCTTGGCGTCCACCGCGAAACTGACCGACGCAGACAAAACCAAAGTCACAACGAACGGCAGAGAGCGGCGCAGTTGTTTCAGCATGGCGAAACCTCGCGAGGGTGAAGTGGGAATCAATCCGACGGCGGTAATTCTAAACAAGTCGCATCCACCGGCGCAACCGAACGAGCCAACGAACAAGTTCAGAGAGTCACCACGGAAGACACGGATTACACGGAAGATATCCGGGTTTCTCTGTTCATCCTTCCGTGTAATCCGTGTCTTCCGTGGTTCCAATCCAAGCGACCTCGTCACCGATTCGGACAGGACCAGTCCTGAGCACGCGGGCGGTGATGCCGCCATGGCCGCGCATCGCGTTGTAGCCGCCGGGGCCGAGGATTTCTTCCATGCGCGAGCACGGTTCGCACGGGCCGGTGTGTTCGAGAAGTGCGTCGCCGAGTCGGAACTGTTGTCCCTTGAGCGCCAGCAGATTGATCCCCGACACGGCCACGTTGCGGCGGACGAGAGCGGGCGGGACCGCATCGCGCCCCACGAGCGAGGCCACAGTGGCGAGGTGTTCGGATTGAATCAGTGTCACCTGCCGCTCGGATTCGACACGCCCCTTCGCATGGTGATCGCCGACGATGCCGTGCCCTGCCAGTACTTCGACCGCCGCCACCGTCACGATGTCCGCCCGCGCCGCCGGGCTGATCCCGATCCACTCGACGCGGCCGATCTGCGGCAGCGTGGCCTTCAATTCAGCAATGGTGCGCATGGTGAGTCGGTCCTAAAACTGCAATGGATCGCCCGCTAAACACGCGAAAAGACGCGAAAGAAAAAGGACGTGCCTTGGGAAATCCTTTCGCGTCATTTCGCGTGTTTCGCGGGGAACCTTGATTGTCCCACTCTACTTCGACGGATAATTTTCAGGTCGCCACGACTGATCGATTTTGATCAGCGACACGATCACTTGTCGCACGCGGTTGGATTCGGCTTGCTCGATCTCGCGGCGCAGCTTGTCCGGCTGATCGTCCCAGCCTTGCAGGACAATGTCGAGCGAACTGAACGACACGACCGGCGCGTCGTGCAGCGGGGCCAGCACGCGAAACGTGTCGAACACCGTGGGGAGCCAGCCGGACCGTTTCGCGTACTCGGCGCGATCGCGGCCGAGTTCGCGAGTCAACACGGCAGCCGCAACAATTCCGCCGGACTCCTTCAGCACGGGGGTGAGTTGCTTGAAGTATTCCTTCCAGCACAGCCCCTTGAAGCACGGCACGCTGCCGCACAAACCCGTGTTCGGCTGGCTGGTCGCCGCGTCGATCTCTTCGCATTCGATGCACCACACGGGGACGATCGGTTTGCCGGGGAGCAGTTTTTTGACATCGGCGACGAATCGCGCGGAGGTGGCCGGGTCGGTGAGCTTCGTCGCCGTGGACTTCACACGATAGTCCATCGCCCAGCGACACTGGTCGTTGCCGCAACCACATGAGGCCGGTGCCGCCTGGATGTCATTCAAATACAAACCGGCGAGCGACGGTGGGGCAGCGTCCAGCAACTTTTTGATCCGGCCGAGATGTGCCGCGTACGCTTCGGACGTCCAAATCGGAACCCACGGCCAGACTTTCACGACATCATCGGCCGCCGGCTTCGCGAAATTGGGGAATCGTTTCTGCCAGTCCCCGTGCATCCCCAGACTGGCCATCCATTCGGGATGTGCCTTCGCCAGCGCTTCGTTTCGTCCAACCTCGACCCACCCGAACAGCGGCAACTTGGCGGCGCTCGCGATCACCGCAGCCTTTTGATAGTCTGCCGCCGCGTGTCGTTCCGAGAGTTCGATCACAAGGGTCGACGCACCATCGGCGACGAGTCTTGCGAGCAATGTGTCGTCGAGTTTCGAGGGATCGACGAGGAAGGCACGCCGGATTTTCGATGCAGGCTGCGCCGAGTTGCTGGCCGGAAGCGTGGCGAAGATCAGAACGCACAGCAGGCCTGCGAAAAGAGTCCACCGATTGGGCGTGAAGTCAGGTCGAACCATGAGGCACCTTGTCGCGTCATTCGTGTCGGTGGCAATTCAGTTGCCGGGGATTGTATGGAAACCCGGAGCGTTCACGGAACTGAGTTCGCATTTCTTCGAGTGTGGCGTGCCTGCAACCCAGAGTTAATCAGCCACGGATGAAACACTGATGAAACACAGACGAACTACCGCCGAATCGGAACGTGCGCTGTTGTGTTAGGTTGCCTGATCCGTGTTCATCAGTGTTTCATCCGTGGCTCAAATAATACTTCGCGACGAGCGCAAGATCCCGATGTTCGCAATTCGGAGCAGGTGAAATAAGTTGGCCACCGGTTCATCGCCCGACAACTCGCTAGTCCCACCCAGTGCTCGAACAGTGCGTCCGTACGTGTGGATGCTTTTGGGCGCTGCGGCGTTTGGGACGATGGGAGCGTTGGCTCACGCGGCGGGCGAGCGGCAGATCGAATGGCAACTGATCGCGGCGGCGCGGGCCATCATCCCACTGGCGCTGGCTGGGGCGATGGCGATGTGGTCGGGCGTGCGGCTGGTTTTCTGGCGACCGTGGACGCTCTGGCAACGGAGTCTGGCGGGAAGTTGCAGCCTCGTCTGCACTTTTTATTCGCTGACACAACTGCCCGTCGCCGATGTGCTCACGCTGACGAATTTGTATCCGGTGTGGGTGGGTCTGCTGTCGTGGCCGCTGCTCGGGCATCCGCCGACTCGCGACATCTGGTTCGCGACCGTGGTTGGAATCGTCGGCGTCGTGTTGATTCAGCAGCCGCACCTGGCCGATGGAAACATGGCGACGATGTTTGCCGTCATCGCGTCGTTCAGCTCCGGTGTCGCGATGATTGGTCTGCATCAACTGCATGCGATCGACCCGCGGGCGATCGTGTTTCATTTTTCAGCCGTCGCTCTGATGTTCTGCCTCGTCGCACTGTTCGGGTTCGGTCATCGACCCGACACGAGCCACCTGTTCGAACCCGCCAGCGTGGCGTTACTGCTCGGCGTGGGGGCGTCGGCGACGTTTGGTCAGTTCTTCCTCACCCTCGCTTTTTTGGAAGGGCATCCGGCGAAAGTGTCGGTCGTGGGCTTGTCGCAGGTGGGATTCGGAATCGCGTTCGACGTGCTGATCTGGCACCGCTCGTTCCAACTCCTGACCCTCGCCGGCATCGCCCTCGTGCTGGCTCCCACAGCGTGGCTGCTCGTCCGCCGAGGCGAAGTGCAACCGGAGATTGAACTCGGAGCGGATTGAGGATAGGTGTGCGGTCGAACAAAAGGCAACGAAGACGTATTCCATCTCGACAAATCTCCGCGCCGGTGTGTGACACGCACAGAACGAAGCGATGGGCGTGATCGATGTTGACCACCCGCGACTCCCTTCCTGTTGGTCAGTGTGTGCCACTCGACGGATGTCGGTCTGGCTTTGACCAGTCTTCGACTTCCAAGCTGGGCACTCGTTGGAATTCGCCAAGATTGGCTGTCACCAATCGGACGTGGTTGGCACGGCAAATCGCAGCGATTTTCAGATCGTTGGGACCGATCACTTGGCCAATGGATTCCAAGTGATGGCGGATGTCCGCGTAGTGCCAAGCCGCTTCGTCATCAAACGGCAACGAGCGATGCCTGGCGAACAGTTCTTCCAAGCGTGCCAAGCGCACGTCGCGATTCGCGTACTTGTGGGAACCGTGTCAAAGCTCGGCTTTCACAATCGAGCACAGCAAGACATCTCCATCGTGCCGCTTTGCCAACTGGCTGACGAGTTCCGCGTTACCCAACTTGAGCAGCGTGATCCAGGCGTTGGTATCCAAGAGCCACTGCATCACCACTCCTCACGCTTCTCGTTGTCACCCTGTGGTGGACGCTCAAACGGTTCGTCCCCGAATGAACCGGCCAGCCGTTCGATGAATTCCCGATATGATTCCGTCTGCCTGTTGTCAGTCACTGATGGAGCGGCAGCCCCCGGTTGGATGGGAACGACTTCAAGCTGCGTCCCATCGGGCCAACCAACTGGCCCCGACAGTTCGACTTTTCCGCTTCGATAAGTAGCTGGCACGCCGACCATGATAAGACTCCGGTATCAAGCACTGGCCTTGATGTGACTCCGGCAATGAGTTTAGCCCGATCTCTTTGAGAGCGGGAGTCGTATCTCGGTGAGATGCCGACCCGGCGGGGTGGCACACGCACTGAGCCTCAGCAGCGAAGGGCGTGGCCGAACGACCTTGACCTCGCGAGTAACCACGCCCTTCGCTTCGCTCTGGGCGTGCCACCCGACGCAATTATTTCGATCCGCCGAACAGCAGGCCGCCGCTGCCGGTGCCGCCGCCTTTGAGCGGCTCTTTCCGCTTGCGTTCGTAGATCGCTCCACCGCTCGGGGACAGGTCGAGGTCCGACTTCTTCGGTGCGGCGGCTTCGGGGGCGGCGGTCAGGCGCTTGAGAGACAGGGCGATCCGTTTTTTCTCGGCGTCGACGGAGACGATCTGGAAATCCTTTTCGTCGCCAACTTTCAACACGTCGGAAACGCGATGGACTCGGCGATGGTCGAGTTCGCTGATGTGGACCATGCCTTCGATGCCCGGTTCGATTTCGACGAACGCTCCGAATTCGGTCGTCTTCGTCACCTTGCCGTGGACGAGGGCCGATGCCGGATACTTTTCGACAATCGTTTGCCACGGGTCGGCGAGCAGTTGCCGCATGCCCAATCCGACCTTTCCTTTTTCGGCATCGAGGGTCAGTATTTGCACTTCGACCTGCTGTCCGACGGAAAGGATGTCGGACGGTTTGTTGATCCGGCTCCAGCTCATCTCGCCGATGTGGATCATGCCGTCGACTCCACCAATGTCGACGAACGCGCCGTAATCCTTCAGCGTCTTCACGGTGCCCACGCGCCGCTGGCCGACCTCCAGCGTCTTCCACAACTCGACCTGCCGTTCGGCACGGTCGACTTCGAGGAACGCCTTGCGGCTGACGACGAGGTTGCGCTTCTTCGCGTTGACCTCGATGATTTTCACACGCAGTTTTTGACCGACAAACTGTTCCAGTCCGCTGACGAATCCGATGTCAACCTGTCCTGCCGGCATGAAGCCACGCAGGCTGCTGATGGTGACTTCCAGTCCCCCCTTGTTCGTCTTCACGACCATGCAGTCGACGATCTGGTCCACGGAAACCGCATCCCAGTTGCCCGCTGGTTTGGAGACCGTCTGGCGGGGCAGGTTGAGATGGATCAGTCCTTCGTCCGAATTGTATTTTTCGACGACGACGTCGAGTTGGGTTCCGGGTTCGGGAAGTGGTTTTCCTTCGAACTGCCGCGTGGGGACGACACCCGACGCTCGGAAACCGACATCCACGATCACCGTGTCGCCGAAAACCGATTGGACCTTGCCCTTGAGCTTGGTCCCCTCCTCGAGTTCGTCTTCCTGTGCCGCATTCGCCGCCTCAGTGGCTTCCGTGGCGGTCGCCGTTGAGGCATCCGAACCGTCGCTCAGCCCCGTCACGCCGGACATCGCCGCGGCGATTTCGGCTTCGAGGTCCGCTTCCAAGGGGCTGTCTTTGTCGCGTGGAACTTCGATCGGCACGATGGGGACACGAGGTGCCGGCGCTATGAACGGTTCCGCGGATTCCGTAGCAGGTTCAGTCACGGCTGCGGCACTGGCGACCGCATATTGCGGCACCGGCTTGTCAGTTTCCGGATTGACTGTCGGATTGAGTTGTACGCGAGTTGCCGCAGGCTGGTCCTCGGACGTCGAGACCGCCGGAGTCGAGTCATTATTCATCGCAAACTGATCCTGATCACACAGCGAGTCGGGCTGGGCCCGCAATGAGGCGGGAGGATAGCGGATGGGCATGGGGTTCGCCACTGTGAGGGGACGGTGGACGGTGGACAGTGAATGGTGGACGGTGGCGCCGAATTGGAGAAAGTCAGCCACCGCTTGTGCGATTGGACCAGAGGTCAAAATAATCACCGTTCACTGTCCACCGTCCACCTTCCGCCGCCCCCCCTGCTCTGTTACAAAATCCAAACGATGATTTCCGAGCGTATCGACAATTTGAAGCGGCCGCAGCAATCGCTGGACGTGTACCTGCTGGGACTGGTCGAGTTCGAGTCGTGCCTGAGTTTGCAGGAGCGACTGGCGGACGAGATCAGTCAGCAGCGCGACCGGCGCGGGGCGCTGATCCTCTGTGAGCACCCGCCGATCATCACGATGGGACGCGACGCCAGCCACGCCCACCTCGTCTGCGAACCGGGAGAGCTCGTCGTCCGCAACATGGAAGTGCGCTGGCTCAACCGGGGAGGCGGCGCGGTTGTGCATGCGCCGGGGCAGTTGGCGGCCTATCCGATTCTGCCCGTGGACCGGCTGGGATTCGGCTTGGCGGAGCTGCGGGCGCGGCTGGAGTTGTCTCTGCTGGACGTGTGCCGTGAACAGCGCGTGGCGGCCTGGCGCGAAGCAACCGAACCGGGCGTGTGGTGCCGATGCGGACGTCTGGCAGCGCTCGGCGTGGCCGTGCGGTCGGGCGTGACGCAACACGGCCTGTTCTTGAACGTCTCGCCGAGTATGGAACTCCAGCGTTTTGTCCGGATGCCATCGGACGGTCGCGTGTCGACTCTTGCAGCGCAGCGGTCGCGGCCGACATCGATGCACTCGGTTCGAGAAAGTTTGATCCGAAATCTGTCCGAACGGTTCGGGTACGAACAGTTTCATGCCTACACTGGTCACCCGTCGCTGAGGCGCACGCAGCAAGTCGTCGCGATTGCATAATTGGCTACTCCCTCTCCCCTTGGAGGAGAGGGCTGGGGTGAGGGGCGGTGGTTGTCTCTGGTTAGGAACTGTTGTTCCCGTTGAGAGACGCTCGGACCACCCCTCACCCCCAACCCCTCTCCCCCAAGGGGAGAGGGTAGTACGGAAAAACATTGATCATGCTCCCCCTCGTCACACACGAACCGCCTCAATCGTCCCCTCCGCGCCGTCGCCTGCCTTCATGGCTGCGCCGGCCGTGGCCGCAGCCGGGGATGGCGTACACGAACGAGGTGATCGAAGACCTGCGGCTCGAAACCGTGTGCGAAAGTGCCAAGTGTCCGAATCGCACGGAGTGCTGGTCGCAGCGAACCGCCACGTTCATGATCCTCGGCAATGTCTGCACGCGGCCGTGCGGGTTTTGCTCGGTGCCGAAGGGAAAGACGGAAGCGTTGCAGGCCGACGAACCCGACCGCGTTGC
>JACRIH010000235.1 GCA_016235885.1 Planctomycetales bacterium
GCATCGGGAGATGTCGTTTCACTGGAGATCGTGTTTGTCGATCGTCCGGCCGGCGACGCGTTGCTCGGAGCGCCGTTGTGGAGCCATGTGGACCAAATGGCCTCTCTCGATTCGGCAGCTCGGGCGATGTTGCGACAGAATGGCATTCGCGCCGGCGTGCTCGGTTCGCATCTTCCCGAATCGTTGCAGAAAATGCTGGGGCTGAAGTCGGCGACATCGGGTGCGGTGACGGCCAGCGTGGACAAATCGCCCGGACTCGAAGGCCGTCGCGTCTCCATTCCCGCGGGAGGGACGACGGTGATCCATGTCAGTCCGTTCTACAGCACTGCCGCCGCTGAGGCGGACGTGTCGATCGAGCAGGGGACTGAGAAACGGACCAAACACTACGCCAACTTGCGATGCGTGTTCCAACTCACGGCGAAACGACTTCAGGACGGCTGGGTGCAGTGCGAATTCTTGCCGCAGGTCCACCACGGCGAGAAGTACCTGCGACCGACCGCGGGTGCCGAGGCATGGGAACTGGACAATTCGCAGCAGGTGGACACGTTTCATCCGCAGCGATTTGGTGTGCAATTGAACGAGGGCGAGATGGCTGTGGTCACGGCTGAAGATTCGACGCGTGGCACGCTGGGAGAACAATTCTTCCGCGAACGCTCTGCCGCGGCGACGATCCAGCGCGTGCTCCTCGTGCGGCTGTGTGATTCGGGAAGCCCCGCGCCGGTGTTTGGCGAACGACCGTAGAACAGGCTTTCCAGCCTGTTCCGTTGGGCGCACCTTCGGATCCGACCACCAATCGGTTCACAGGTCAGGCTGGAAAGCCTGACCTACGGATTAGAACAGTGGCTTGCGACCCAGCTTCCGCCGGATGACGGCCCACTGCCCGGCGTGCATTACCCAGTGCGTCCCCTGCATGCTGAACATGTCGCCGACGTTCTTGATGTACTGCGAAAACGGTTCGGGGACCGACTTGTCGAGGTCTGCGTCGGCGAGTTTGTCGAGCGCCGCCAGGATCGCAGTTCGCTGTTGGGCGTGGAGTTCGAGGTACACCGACTTCGGATGGAAGCATCCTGCCGAGTCGAGTTTCGAGGTGTCGGACGTGTATTTCTCGACGAACCCCGCCGGTAGCGCAGGCATTGAGCCGGGAAGAATGCCATTGATCATCTCGTGTTCGGACTTGATCAAGTGTCCGAGTTGCCACGCGATGTGGTTGGTTCCCGGCACGGGGCGGACGAGCAGATCGGCATCGGTCAAATCTTCGAGGTACGATCGGGTGATCATGTCGGCACAGTCAAGACCGAGCCGCAGGGCCTGTTTGCTGTTCATGGAAACGAGTTCTCCTGAAAAAGATTTTATGCGATCCCGGCGAGCGACCGGCGTAAGCCGGATGGTTGGTCAAGTGCCCGGCAACCAGTGAACCAACACCTATCACGGGCCTCGAACAATGTAGGACGGATCTTCCGGGCCGTCCTACGGTTTTCATTTGGCGGTCGGATCGCCCTGATCAGCGGGACACTTTGGCATTCGGCTGGACGACGAGTTCGTCCTGGACCGATTTCACGCCCGGTTCGAGTCGCGCCAAGATCGCGGCCAGCTTGCGCGCGTCTTCCGATTCGACTGTGCCACGCAGCGTCACGACGCCAGCGTCGTTGACCGCCACGGCCACACCTTGCAGTGCGGCTGGCGACCCGGTGCTGCCACTGAATCGGGAATTCAGAACGGCCTGAGTGTCGACGGCAGTCGGCGCATCGTATTCGAACGCGACTCGCTGCTGTGGGCGCAGAACGGACTTCGCCGTTCCGGTCCGGCCGCGGGCACCGAGTTGGCCCTGCTGGCCTTGCATGTTGGGCTGGTTTTGTTGCCCATTTCGATTGCGGCCTGTCTGACCCCGTCCCGCCTGACCAGTGGCTCCGAGTCCCAATTGATTCGTCCCCGTGCGGTTGGCTCCGCCTGTCTGTCCCTGCGTTCCGGTTTGGTTCGAACCGAGAAACCGATTTCCCGTGCTACCGGCGCGATTGGTGGTGCCGACCATCCCTTGCGTCTGAATCCCCGTACCACCTGTCGCGCCGGCCGATGTCGTTCCAAAACCGCCCGACGTTCCCGTGGTGCTACCGAAACCACCCGAGGTCGAACCCGTCGAACCAAATGCACTGCTGGTGGTACCCATCGAGCTGCCGGTGCTTTGTGTTCCCGAGCTGGAACCGAGAATGCTGGAGCTGCCAAACAGACTCTTGGACTGCGCGGCCGCGTCGGACGTGGGCCAAGCGATCGCAAATGCGAGCAGGGCGACGATGCGGAGGATTAACCCGTTGAAGTTTCGCATGGGTTTGGCTTTCGGTCAGGTGGGCCAGCGGACGAGATGACGTTCCAATTCTGTCACTCGCGGCTGGCCACGTTTTCCCGGCTCGACCTGGATGCCCTCGTCGGCAAGACGTTTTGTTTGGGCTTTCGGTCCACCGGGGAATTTCTCGATGAGAGTACCATCGTCACGGACGACGCGCCAATACGGCGTGACACGTTTCCTGCCGTTCCGGAAATCCTCTTCGGCGGCTTCGGAACAGATTCGGACGAAAATTCCGGTTGTGATGGGGCAGGAAACGTCCGCGCCGGCGTCCCGAGCCAGCCTCGTCCGGAGTTGTCCCTGTGTCACCAATTTGCCTTTGGGGACGAGTCGGATCGCGGCATCGACATCCAGCGGGCGCGGAATCAGCATGCGTCCCGAGCCGCATCGCTTTTGCATCGCGGGTGGGACGTCGAAGACTTTCCGCTCCTGCGGCTTTTCTAGTTTGGATCGCCAACTGGTCTTGCTGGTGAATGGCATGGTCTGGTGGCTGCCCCCCGGTCACCCCGAGAGGGAGAGGGAATGAGGTCAATCAAAAATCCAAAACGGCCCAGTACATCTGCTGGCGGTCGCCGCGGGTTCGCAGGTCTTCGAGCATCCGCGGAACATCTGGACGAATGGCGGCGCTCCATTTGACGGTGCTGTTGAGTCGCACGGTCAGGCGTTTGTCGAAA
>JACRIH010000236.1 GCA_016235885.1 Planctomycetales bacterium
CCCTTGGGGGAGAGGGGTCGGGGGTGAGGGGCGAGTGTCTCTCGATTCTCTTTGCGAATGGGATTCAGAGGCGCTTGGCCCCCTCACACCGGCCCTCTCCCCCGGAGGGGAGAGGGAGTTTCAAAGCGTCAGGTTCACCCCGGCGGGCGGAGCCAACGCTTCGGTATCGGCGCGACATCGGTCGCCGGTTGAATTTGTCCAGTCGCGGGCATCAATTCCGGCACGACCGGCAGCACATTCCAGCGTGACGCGACGTCAATGTCCGCGTCCAATCCGAGATCGTGAAGATTTTTTCCGCCGCGACTGGCGTGCATCGCGCCTCGAAACCGAGTCGGATCGGCCGCACAGTTTTCGTACAGCCGGATCGCGAGTTGAGTTTGATCGTCGAACGCCGTCGCGGCCTGTCCCGTCGCGAGGCCGAACCCGAACGCCATCGCCCCGGCGCACAAGCAGTCTTCGAGAGTGATCTGTCCGTCGGTGCCGGCGCAGAGCAAGTGAATCGGTCCTGTCTCGCGCACCAGCACATCGAGCACGGCGTCCACGTTGACGAACGCTCCAATCAACCGGCGCCGAGCCAGCCGCGCATGCTGGAGCGCCCGCGTGCCGTTGGTCGTGGTGAACACGATCGTCTTTCCCGCGACGACGTCCGGCGTGTACGAAGTGGGCGAGTTGGCGAGGTCGAAGCCTTCGATCAACATGCCCGCGCGTTCGCCGCCGAGAAGCACGGTGCCCGGCGCGAACGTCGCCGCGATGCGTCGGGCTTCGTCCACCGCCCCGCACGGCAGGACTGCACTGGCTCCCGCCGCCAGAGCGTGAGCGATCGTCGTCGAAGCTCGCAACACATCCAATACCACGGCTACGGCTCCTTCCAATCGCTCCGGCGCGACCAACTCGGGCAACAAATGCACGCACAGTTCGCGAGTCATCGGCTGTTCTCGCATCGCGACGTGGCCCGCGCCCCCGCCCCCACCTGCGCGTGCGTGTGCTGCGCTCCTTCGATAAACACACACGACCGTTTGTTGTCGAGCAGTCGCCGCACGGCCTGCTCATCTTTCAGCGGCAGCATGAACAAGTCCACGACCACGTCATCGTTGAGCCGGCTGAGCAGGTACACGTCGGCCCAATCCGCAGCCTGCGCGATCTGCGACGCGGGGACGAGATCCACCGGCGACATTTTTCGGAGGGGTCGCAGCGCGTCGCGAGGCGATTTCGTGTCGCGGAGCAATTCCAATCCGGGAGTGAGCTCCGCACTGAGTTCGGTCAGCAGGATGATCGCACCGCCGCGAGTGACAAGGTTCCGCGCCGAGGCCAGAGCCGCGCCGATCTGCTTCCACCCGTGTCCCTCGGCGTCACAGTCCACGGCCGCGACGACGATGTCGGCTCGTTTATCGATCTCGATCTGCCAGTGCTCAGCCAGCAGTTTCTGGCCGCGACGGAACACGTTGTCGTTCGCACCGGCCAGCACCTGCGCCACATCGCTGCCGGACGACGGGATGACCTGGATCGAAAACAACGTCCCCAGCAGCCAGGTGACTTCATCCACGAGTTGTCTCAGCGGCCGATCGTCATTCGGGGCGAGTTCTTGGTGACCAATGCCGACGGCTCGCTGAATGGCATCGACCGACGACAGGCCCGGATAGAACACGCTTCCCGTGCCGCGGTAACCCATCAGCGAATCGAACGCCAGTTCGCCGATCGACACCGCGACCTCGGCATCCACCAGTTCGCGGGCGAGGTAAATGGGTTCGCCATTCGTGGCGGACGCGAGAAACGCCTGCGATTGTTTGTCGGCCGGATCGTGAATCGACCATGCGATTTGTTCGCGCACGCTCACGGGAAGTTCCGAACGCGGATCGGACAACGGATCACCGTCGATTCCTCCGGGCTGCAAGATCCGCACCGACTGCGGATCGACGCCCCGTTGTTCGAGCGCCTTCCACACCTCGGCGATGATCGTGGCCGAACGCGGCGTGTGGCGATCCAGGGCCAGCAAAACGCGGTCGCCGGGCACGAACAGTTGTGCGAACGGCGGGAAGTCGAGCGGTTGTTCGAGCGCCTTTCGCAGGTCGTCCGCGAAGTCCATCACCGGTGACGGCGCGACATGGTCGGCCACGATCCGGTCGGGAGCCACTTCATATTCAAACCGGCTTCCACGCCCGTAATTCAAGCGGATCGACACAAATCACCCCGACGACATTACCTCGCTCGCCCCGGCCCAACACGTCCAAATCGCGTCACAGCGTTGAGGCTTTTTGAATCCGGCGTCACTATAGTGGCGGATCAAAACTGGTCAAGCGGGGCGACAATCTGCTGAGCAACGAGTGCTGAGTAGTCGTCAATCTTTCGCCCTTGGGCTTGCCCCAAGGGTTCATTGGCTTTTGCGCTATTTGAATTGCCAAGGAAAAACGAGTAGTGCAAAAGCCGTTGAACCACCGAGACAAGCTCGGTGGCGAAAGTCTCGCATCCGTTGTCGGCAACTTCTCAGCACTCAGCACTATTCCTTCTCCCATGCACGACGATGACGATCAATTGATGATCCGCATCCAGGCGGGGGACCACGGCGCGTTTGAGACGCTGGTCGGACGGTATCAGGGTCCGCTGGTCGGTTTCTTTCTGCGCAGCATTCGCGACCAGCAGTTTGCGGAAGACCTGACGCAAGAAACACTGCTGCGAGTTTTCAGCCAGGCGTGGGATTATCTGCCCGTCGGAAAATTTCGCGGCTGGATGTACCGCATCGCCCGGAACCTGATGATCGACAACATCCGCCGCCAGTCGCACGACGCCTTGATACACACCGTGCGCGGCGACGACGGCGAACAAGATCGACTGTCTCGCGTGGCGGGGGACGTACTGTCACCGGATCGAATGGCCGACATCCGCGAAGTGGCGCGGTTGGTGGATGTCGAACTCACGCGATTGCCCGAGGACCAGCGACTCACGTTTCTGCTGTACCACTATTCCGGCCTGAGCCTTCCCGAAGTCGCCGACGTGATGGAATCGAATACTTCGACAACGAAAAGTCGGTTGCGGCTGGTCCGCGAGAAGTTGCAGGAACGGCTGCGCGAGATCGGCATCTCGGGGGACGAGGGGGATGGGGACGGAGGTCGTGAATCGTAGGGCGGCGAAGCC
>JACRIH010000248.1 GCA_016235885.1 Planctomycetales bacterium
CTACGGAGACGCTTGCCCCTCACCCCCGCCCCCTCTCCCCCAAAGGGGGCGAGGGGAGATTTCACAAACTTCCATCCACCGCCATCTGATGGAAGCAGTGTGTGACCTTGTCCTGATTCTCCAGCAGCCAGTCGATGTTCGGCTCGTGGTTCATCGCCTTGCGAATGGCCTTGGCGGTGGCTTCGCGGTTCGTGCGGAACAGGATTTCGTGGTCGATCTTCTGGTCGACAACACTCGGGTCGAGCCAGACTGAGACGATGATCCCGAGGTCATTCGCCTTTTTCTTCGGGATGTCGCCGGATCGCACGGCGTCGAGGACTCCGTTCGCGATGGCCGCCTGCACGGTGCCCATCAGGATGTTCGTGTACTTCGTGCTGCGGACCGTGACCTTGCTCACCATCAGAGTGGTCGGGCGGACCTGCACATCGCAATTCAGGATCGCGAACACGCGCGAATGTCCCTTGACCTGGTTGCCGAGCAGATTGGCGATCGCGTAGCCGACCGGACCGTCCAGTTCACCGATCACAACTTCCGGCTCGGCCGCACTCCACGCCGGTTCGGCTTCGACGAGCGCTTCGCCAGTTCGCAGGATGATTCGCCCGGTCACCGCCTTTTTCACTTTGCCGCCACGCTTCTTGGCCATGAGTCGCTCCTGGTGTGTGCCTGTCCGGATGGTTCGTGAACGCGGGCGGATCAAAACAAATTCCGGAGGTCGATGCAAGCGACTTCAGTTGGCGGGGACGAGCGGGGGGAGCGATTTGCGGGACGGAACTTCCCACATCGCCACCTGCCGGTTTTCTGAACCGGCGGCGGCCAGCATGTGGCCGTCGTGGCTGAACGCCAGCGAGTCGATTCGCTCCAGCCGCTGCACCGACCGGCCGGGGAATTCGGCGATCAAGTCGGTTCGCTTTTGCTGAGCCAAGTCCCACAGTTGCACCACGCCGTCGAGTTGTCCGACGGCCAACGATTCGCCGTGGGGACTGAAGTGGAGCAACGTGATGGCCTGTGTGTTGCTTTGCGGTGCTTGCAGAGCGTGGCGGAGATCGCGGGCTTCCGTGTTCCAGACGGCCAGCGAACCGTCGGCGGCCATGGACGCGAGCAGCTTTCCATCTCGACTGAAGGCCACGGCGTCAACAGTTTTTTTGTGTGCGCCCAGCTCTGCGATCTCCTTTGCCTGGGACACGCTAAAAAGTTTGACCTGTCCCGAAAGCAGTCCCGCCGCAATCAAATCCCCATCGCCGGCGAGTGCCGCGCACTTCAAACCGTCCGCGGGAAGCTGCAACGAGTCCTGGGCCTTGCCCGTGGTCAGATTCCACGTGATGACCGTTCCGTCTTTGGACACGGAACACAGTTGTTGTTCCTTCTCGATCAACGACCAGGCGATCACCGGCGACTTGTGACCGGACAACTTGAGCGGCGACGCGGTCTGATCGCGATCGAGCACGAGCAACTCGTGGTTGGCTCCGGTGCAAATCAGCCGTTTGCCGTCTGACGTGATGAGCACTCGCAGGGAATTCGTCGCCTTCCCCGCCAGCCGTTGTGCGAGTTGCGACTTGGATGTGTCCCAGAACTCGATATCACCGCCCGTGGTGACGAGAGTCAACACGTCGCCTGGTCCGAAGACCGCATGGGCCACCTTCCCGCGCTGAATCCGTGCCGTGACGTGCCGGTTGCTGAATTTTCCCCAGCTCACCCAGCCGGCGGCCAACACACCGACCAACAACGTCGCCGCCACGACGGTGCCTGTCCGTGACCTCAACATTTGCGCCGGGATACCGATCAGCGAGTCGGGCATCAGCCAGGCGGACAGGCGCAGACCAGAACGGGCCGCACCGCTCAACCGATTCCGAGACGTGATCTTTCCGGATGCATCCGGCTGCGCGGCGATCACTTTCGCGCGTTCGAAGATTCTACGGGATCGGGGATCACCAAGTTGTTGCAGTGCCTTGCCCAAACCGCGAAGCACGAAGGGATCGGCGTCTTGAATCAGTTTTTCCAAGGGTTTGAGTGCCCGAGTGTCTCCACTGTTACCGAGCGCCACCGCCGCGTGGTATCGCACTTCCGGCATCGTGTCATCCAGCAGCGGAACCAACACGTCGATGATCTCGGGTGTGCCGATCTCACCCAGCGCCACGCAGGCCCGGCAACAAATCTGGAATCCGTCCTGGAGAACGGATTGCAACGCCGGGATGGCTCGCGGGTCGCGCAGCCGGCCGAGGGCACGCGCCGCCGCCATCCGCACTTCCGACGCTCGATCGTATTCCAAGATGCGTCCGAGGACTCCCACGATTTGTGGATCACCGATCTGTTCGAGTGACTCGACCGCCTCGCGACGCACGGCGAAATTCGGATCACTTAACAAGCAGACCAAAGCTGGCAGCGCATTGGGACTGCCGATTTTTCCCAGCGCCTCCGCGACCTTCACGCGCACGGTCAATTCGGAATCTGTCAGACACCGCACGAGCGGTTCGACTGTTTGCGGATCGCGAATCTCGCCCAAGGCTTCGACCACACGGACACGATTCTCCGGCTCTTCGACCGCCAGCATCACCAGCAGCACATCCACGACACTGGCTTCGCGAATCTTTCCGAGCGCCGACGCGGCAAATCCCCGGACCGAGGGGTCGAGGTCTCCGAGGGCCTGCGTGAGCGCCGATGCGGTGCGCGGGTCGGCGATCCGCAGCAGAGCGGCCGCGGCGTTCGTACGAACGCTCGGGTCATCATCGTTCAGCAACCGAGCCACCTCGGCGCTGGCTTCGGGAGCCTCCAGAAAGCCCAACGCTTCGGCGGCATGAGCGCGCACGATGGGCTGCGGATCGTGCAACGCCCGAGTCAGGTGTGGGAATGTGGCGAGCACCTTGATCTTGCCCAGCAACACTACCGCGTCCAGGCGGTATCCCGCGTTGTCGTGCCGCAACCGGGCGGTCAACGCCGGAACCGCTGCCGGTCCAATCCGCGTGATGGCTTCCAGAATCCACGGACGCTGCGGTGGAGCATCGACCAAGAGTTGCAGCAACGGCTCGACCGCTCGCACGTCGGCGAGGCTGCCGAGAGACAATCCGGCCGCACGCCGCACGTCCATCGAATCGTCTTGCTGCAAGACCTCGATGAGCGCCGGGACTGCGTCGTGATCGCGCACTTTGCCCAAGGTTTTGCAGGCCGCCTCGCGGACGATGATCCACTCATCGCGCAGCGCTTCTTCGACCAACGGAATGACGCGGGGATCGAGCGATTCATCGAACGACAGGAGCAACTCCTTGCGCTGCTCGGCCTGTCGCGGCTTGTTGAGACCGGACGTGGCAAGCGTCCGACGCACTTTCCGTAGTTCCCACCTAGACAACGGTGTGACGCGGTGTTCGCTCGCCGCGGATTCTGTCTCGGTCGTTGATTCTCTTCGCACTGGTTCGGACGGCCGGGGTTGCGGACGTTTGGGTGAACCGGCTGGCCGTGGCCGGTTTGCAATCCTCGACGGCGATCCCGGTGGTTTGGTTTTTCTTCCGGCCTCGCCGGGTCGCTCCGTCAACGAGGCCCGTGAGCCGGAGGCCACTTGGGAGACAACCGGTTTCTGTATGACCTGCGTGGCGACTCCCCGAGTCCCGTTCGCTGTCGGGCCGCTTTCGATCAGAGTGCCTGCCACATCGGATCGCTCTCCACCGGAGACCGGACTTCCGGCCGTTGACATGGCAACCGGGGCTACAGGTGATCTCGTCGCCACAACGGATACGCCCACGCGATGCCCGCATTCTCGACAGCGAAACATTCCCGGTCGCATCTCACTGCCACACTGTTCGCACAGACTTTTCGTTGCGGTCATGAATCGACTCCTGCGGCTGGTGCGGTCAGCGGGTCGGCCTTGTTCCGACCAGCAGCCTGTCGGGCCGACAATCAATATGACGTAAGGGGCGGACGGACTTCCCGGCCGCCCCTCACGCTGCCACAACTTCATGCATGGTGGAGAGTCACCATACGCACTACCTCACGCCTCAAATTCACAATGTGCTTACTCAAACTTGCCTTTCACCATCGACTTGAAGTTCAGCACCGTGCCCGTGTAAACCTCGAAGGCGTTGATTTCGCAGATGCCATCGGTGTATCCGACGCGATCCTGAAGAACCGCCTTGCCGAGCGACTTGTCGACCGGCACGCCGGGATTGAAGAACCCGTCGCCGTTCAAGTCCGACAGAATCTTGACGCTACCGTCAGCCATCAGCACGTTGGCATTGCCAGCATGGACGGCGTACCAGTCTCGCGTGTCCTGAAGAATCAACTTTTGACCCAGTGCAGCGGCTGCCGTCGCCGAGGCATACGTACCGCTTTCGGTCGCCAGGGTCACTTCGATACCAGACGCGGGATATTGCTTCGGTATGACGGACGCCGTCGGGACGTTGGTGACCAACAACACCAGCGATCCACCGTTAACGGCGGGATCCCAGTACATCGGACCATCACAGAACGTCTCGCCCAATCGAGCACCGGACACGAGACCGGGGATTGTGAAGCCATCTTCCGTTGTCAGCGACATCGCCAGCACCGCTTCGTTGATGTCGCCCGGAGCGGCGTCAGCGAGCATCGGCACATTGCTGGAGGGAACGTCGCCGTTTTCGATGTAACGGCGAGTGATGCCGCCACCGATCGTGTTCCGCATATCCTTGAGGTCCGGGCCGGGCGTCGGACTGCCCGCGGCGGTGTTTTGAGCCGCCGCAATGTACGGGTCATTCCCCACGTTAATGGTCTTGGGACCGCTGCGGACCATGAACCAACTGGACGCGTAATTCGTGTTGTAACCCGTGCGGGCGAAGTCGGCGACGGCCGCAGACCGGGCGGTCGTGCTCACAGTCGTGGCCGCATTCGTGGCATCGGACGGCAACGGCCAACCCAGACCGCAACGCCCCTTCCCCTGTCGCTCCGCTGTGGCGGCACTCGAATTCGACGTGTTCGTCCCCAGCAGATCGTTCAGCTTTTCCAGACCCTGAAGCGGATTGCTGGCACACCGCATTTCATTCGGCAGACCACTCTTCACCTTCATCATGTCGGCGACCCAACCAAACGTGTCCGGACACCCGTCACGCTTCGCATCGTAGGCTCCGGTGCAAAGCCGGTCTTGCGGATCGGAGTCGGCGAAGACGTGCAACGCGAGACCGATCTGACGGAGATTGTTTTTGCACTGCGTGCTGCGAGCCGCTTCGCGTGCCCGCTGCACGGCCGGCAGCAGCAGCGAAATCAAGATCGCGATGATCGCGATCACCACCAACAACTCGATCAGGGTGAAACCCCGGCGTCGAGCAACCCGGACCAGATTCTGTCTGGCACTGAAAGAATAGAGCTTCATCGTGTGACTCCTTGAAAATGTGGAAAGTGACCTCTGAACGATTCCTGCCTCGCAACGTCGGGAGATTGATGGGCGAACGATAGAAACCATGTGTGAAGCCCGTATGAAGCCAGGGTGAATTTCATGTGAACTTGTCCACCGGTGATCCACCGCGCCACCGAACTGTCCAACGCCAGCGAAGCGGCGGGAATCTAGCCGACCTCTGTGTGCGCTTGATGAAGCGGGCGAGAAAAATGAATGAACACGAACATGTAGTCCGGTCACTCCGTGACCGGACTTCGAGTCACGGAGTGACTCGTCCACCTTCTTGGTCTCGCAACAACATGTTTCCACGCCGGCAAAGCTCCGCGACAAATCGGATACGTGACGACGTGAAGTTTCCGAGAAGAAGCTCGTTCCAGTGCTCGGGTACCTTGGCGACGCCGTGACAGCTCGTAAGGTGACACCTCGTTCACGATGTTTTTTGCCGGCTCGTCGTCGAGGTGAAGAGACATGCGACTCAACATCAACCCTTGGACGATTGTCATTGCCGAGGCGGTCTTCTTGTTCGCGACATCGGGCTGCGGACAAAAACTGCCTGTCATCAACAAGCCCGCAGCCGCAGCTCCCGCACAAAATCTTCCCGCAGCACGGAAGGTGGTCAGTCGGCCGCTATCCGGTGAAGAGAAAGCAATCGGTGTGGTCAAGCCACTGATGGTTGACGTATCGAAGTTCGGACTGCGAATCGAAGCCCCCGCAACACTCAAACAGGAAGTCCCGCGCTGCTATCTCAGCCGATTCACCGTTTCAGCGACACAACCTGCCATCTTGGTGATCCGCAACTACAAGCAAGAACCGCCCGACAGCTTTCCCGCGCTGTACCTGCGAGCCAATCTGCCGTCCGTGGAATCGCTGACCGGGCAAAAGTTGTCTGCGCTGTTGTTCGTGCAGACGGGAGCCAAGTCCGCCGTCTGGCACACCGCACCCGCTCAGCCTGTCGAATTGGAAATCACCACCGCCGAGGGCGATTCGCTCGCGGGCCGATTCACCGGACAAATCGTCTCCACCGATGGAGGCGATCCCGTGGACATTCGGGGCGACTTTACTGGCAGCTTCAAACCGCCGTCCGATTTGGACTGAGATCGTGATTGGGGGAGAGACATGCTGAAACCATACAGACGCAGGGTGGATCACGGCACGAGACCCACCGGATTGTGCGCTCCCGTGCTCGCCGTGGCCGTCGTATTCATCGGCAGCGCGGGAGCGCTCACCGCCGGTCCCTCCGATCGCAGACCACAGGCCGCGCTGTCCGTACGGTCGCAGCCCGAGAGCGAAATCCTTGTCAAACAAGCGCTGGCGGAATGCGAACAGCTTGTGTCTCTGCTCGAACCGATCATGGCCAGCGACGCGGCCCTCGATCAGGTCACTCCGCTGACTCAGGCACAGAAAGCATCTCTTCGCCTGCGGAGGATCGCCGACCGATTAGCCGAGCGGAAGGAACCCGCCGGGGTGGACTTTCAACGGCGGTTGCAGGTGTTCGCCGGGCAAATCACAACCCGCGTGAAGGCCGTGCGCCAGTTGCCGAAAATCGGCCCGATCATCGAGAAGCAGAACGAAAAGCTGGAAGACCTGGCACGCAAACACACAAAGCTACTCAAACCGTTGAGCGACCTGTATCGCGAGGCGAAATTCGACCAGTGCGAATCGCAGTTGCTCCCCTTGATCGACGAACTCGAAGCGATGAGCCTCTGGTGCAGCGACGAGGTTGTCAGCCGGAGGCTCAAACCGTTCACCGATTCCCGGTCGCTGCTGAACTCGAAAATGCTGCGGCTGCGTCAGGAACGCGACGCGGCCGATGTACAGGAAGCGGCTCGCCCAGAGGAACCACCGCTCGCGGAAGCCATCACCGAATTGCGATCCGCCGTCGAGTCGATTCGAAAATCGGGCACGGGAGAATTCGGCGGCAAGTCGGTGACCGGCCCCGAACTTCTCTCACTCTGGCACACCCGATGGGAAGACTTGACGATCAAGACGATGCGCTGCCGCGCATGGCAACGCTCGGGAAAGACCGGCGGAGCCAGCGTGGATGGCGAGTATCTCGACCTGTCGAATTCGCTTCCCGAACTTTTTTCTGTGATGATCGAGGCGGAGGCGGCGCGCGTGTCGACGGACAATGCCCGCCCGCTTTACGAACAGTACGTGACCGCACTCACACCGCTCGTCGCATCATCCGGCATCCCACAACTCGAATCGGCGGCCACAACCGGGCTGCAAGCCTTTCTCGACAAGTCGCTGCCACTTGCAACTACGGTGACCACCTATCGTGCGGCCACGACGGACCTCTTGGGTTGGCGGTTGCGGATTGCCGCCGCTCAGGCCCGCCACCGTGAAGCGGCTTTCCCACCACTCCAGACCGAATTGACAAAGGCATTCAAGCAGGACGGCAGCCTCGACGGCGTGATCCGCCCAGGGCAGACGACGATGAGTCTCACCGTCACCGCCGAGAAACTGTTGTGGGTCTCCCGCGAGCAACTCATCGACCGTCATGTCGCGCTGCTCGATGCGTGGTCGCGTCCCGATCAGCCGAATCGCGTGGACGGACTGTGCCGCGCGAGTTGTTTCGGTGTGGCAACGCTCACGAAACTGCCCGCCGCATGGACGACGGCCGTGAAGTCGCTCCGATCCGACTTGCTCGCCGATGACGGAGCCATCCCGCTCACGCTCGATGCCAGTCTCGCCCTGTTCACGGCCGAACACGGCATGTTCCAGCGCGTCGGCGGAAAGATTTCCGGACTGGAATTCGATTCGCTCCTGCCACTTTGCACACGGCTCGAACCTTCCGACGTGGCGTTCATCCGCCGCGGATCGCTCTCCGCCGCCGAATTCACTGAGCCGGGGAAGCAGGTCATCCTGCGAGCCACAATCGAGCCGATGTGGCTGTATCACCAGTTCATCTTCACGACGGCCGGCGCTCCATCGAACGATCCCTGACGCAGGCTTGTACTCCGCCACGTCGGGCTGTTCAATGACGCACTGACCCGCACCCAGTCCATCGGTGCGGCACAACTGACATCCGTTCTGACTCGGAGAATCCCATGCCTGTGTCTCGTTCCTGTCTGGCGTGCTTGGCAATCGCCATCCTTGCGTCGTGCTGGTTCACTGTCGTCCCGCTGTCCTTGTTGCAAGCTGCCGACGAAACGAAAACGCCGCCGAAGGAGCTGCTCGGCCTGCCGCTGATTTTTTCCGATGACTTCGAGGACGGGAACTCCGAGCACTGGGAGGCGAGCGATCCCAAGGCGTGGTCCATCGAAGTCAAAAAAGGCAACCACGTCTTCAGCCAGTTCAAGCACATCCCGGGCAAGACGCCTGTGCGGTCGCCGTTCAATCGGGCGGTGGCGAAGGATCTGTTCGTGGGTGATTTCGTGTTGGACCTGAAGCTGCAATCCACGGCGCGGGACTACGACCACCGCTCGATGTGCCTGTTCTTCGGGTTTCAGGACCCCGCCCACATGTACTACGTTCACTTTGGAAAGAAGACCGACGACCACGCCAATCAGATCTTCATCGTGAACAACGCTGACCGCAAAAAGACTTCGACGGAGACGACTCCGGGCACGAACTGGGACGACGAATGGCACCACGCGCGTGTGGTTCGCAAGGTCGAAACGGGGACAATCGAGGTGTACTTTGACGACATGCAGAAACCGGTCATGCGCGCCGTGGACAAGACGTTCACGTGGGGCCAGGTGGGTATCGGGTCATTCGACGACACTGGCAACTTCGACAACGTGCGAGTGTACGGCAAGAAGGCGGTGAAGCCCGCCAAGTAGGTCAGCCTTTCCAGGCTGACGAGTCAGGCTGGAAAGCCTGACATAATCCGCGTCGTCCACGGAAGGATTCCAATGATCGAATCAACGTCTGAATTGAATGACCTGCTCCGAGTTGCAGAAGAAGCCGCTCGCATTGGTGGTGATGTCCTCCGAGCCTGGGCCGAAAAATTCACAGTGAGCGAGAAAGGCCCGGCCGATCTCGTCACCGAGGCGGATCTCGCGTCGCAGGTTGCCATCCACGATTTCATTCGCGCCCGCCATCCCAATCACGACTTCCTCGGCGAGGAGGGGCTGTCACGGAACGACGGCGGCAGCGGATTCCGATGGATCATTGATCCGCTCGACGGCACGTCGAATTACGTGCATCGTTTCCCATACTACGCTGTGTCGATCGGCGTGGAGCATCGCGGGGAGATGGTGGCCGGCGTGATCTACGATCCGACCCGCGACGAAATGTTCGCGGCTGTGCGCGGAGGTGGCGCGATGCTAAACGGGTCGCCGATCCGAGTCAGCCGGTTCAGTCCGCTCAGTCAGGCGATGGTGATCGCCAGCTTTCCTCCCGGTGTCCGTGCCGACAGTCCGGCCATGCTGCGGTTTCTCAAAGTGCTACCGCACGCGCAGACGATCCATCGCTCGGGTTCGGCAGCCCTCAACCTCGCCTACATCGCGGCGGGGCGGTTGGACGGCTACTGGTCGAGCAGTCTCAAACCGTGGGACATGGCGGCCGGGATCGTCCTCGTGCGCGAAGCGGGTGGGCGAATCACCAAAACGGACGGCTCACCAATCGACCACCACGTGATGAGCCTGCTCGCCACCAACGGCACGCTCGTGCATGAAGAGCTAACGAAGTTGCTCCGGGACTGAGTGAAACAGAATTCATTCCGTTTCAGCGGCGCCATCTTACGAATCGTCGCCGTCGAGCCTGCGCTCTGACGTGAGCAGTTTATAGAAGCAATGGCTGGTGGCGACGAGAATCACGGTCCAAACAAGCAACATGAAGATCCACGCGGATGTACTCATGGTTCAAGCTCTCCCATCAGATTTGCGTTTGCCCCACGCCTTCGCAACCAGCACACAGAAGAATGCGTACACAGCCACCATCAGCAGGCGGTCGATGTTGCGCCACAACGGCAGGGCATCGTAGAACTTTTCCGCTTTCGAGCGGGTGGCGGTCAACTCGGCCAACCTGGCCTGACGCGTGTCGTCGGTGAGATCGCCAGCCGCCGCAACTGATTTTCGCTGGCTTTCCAGTTTGAGCAGTTTGGCGCCTCGTTCGTAACTCGGCAGGGACTGGTCCGATTCGATCTGAGTTTTTTGCGTGACAAACTCCGCCAGCTTCGCCTGGCGTTCCGCAACGGGCAGGTTGATGTCAGCGACCTGCCCGTCGATCCCGGCCAGTTTGCCCGCTCGTGTGTCGGCCACATCCAGGTGCATCAACCGGCCGACCATACCGTCCCCCGACCACTCCCACGCCGGAGCCGGTGCGCCACCGAGCAGGCCTTGGATGTACGGTCTCCAACCCGCCTTCGGCAGAAAAACGAATGCGATCAGGATGGCGAGAAGAAACACCGGCGTCACGAACTGGATGATGTATTTGAAGGCGATCGGGATCTTGAGTTCCGCCCCCTTCTTCATTTCGGCCCAGCCGCGTGTCATGCCGAACAGCCATGCGAACAGGATCGTTTCACCGAGCGCGAACACCACGAGCATCACGCTCCCGGCCCAGAAATCGAATTCGTCGTTGAAGGTGTTCGAGTGCAGCAACGCCACGGGCAGAGCGAGTGGCAGCAACAGTCCACCAAACGCGACCGCACTCCGCTCGCGGGTGAAGCCGAATTCCTGCTGGAGGAACGCCATTACCGGCTGTCCCATCGCCAGCGAACTCGTGATCGCCGCGAAGAACAGCAGTCCAAACCACAGCAACCCGGCGACCGGAGCGAACGCGCCCCAGTTGTTGAACAGCGTTGGGAACACAAAGAAACCCAGCGAGAATCCCGATCCGCCGGATGTCCGGTTCACGACTTCGGGCAGTCCAAGGTACGCGACCGCGATCGGGATCAGGATCGAACCGCCGAGGAGGACTTCACAGAATTCGTTCGTCCACGCGGCGGTGGCTCCGGTCAGCGCGATGTCGTCGGTCTCGCGGAGGTATGACGCGTAGCAATGAATCGTCCCCATGCCAATCGACAGCGTGAAGAAGATCTGCCCCGCCGCCGCCAGCCACACCGACGGGTCGGACAGTGCCGTCAATCGCGGTTCCCAGACAAAGTTCAGCCCGTCCATCGGACTGGCCACGGCATGCGTGTCGGTCGCCGGGTCGATAAACAGTCCGCGTACCGCCAGAATCGCCGCGAACACGATCAGCAACGGCATGCCGATCTTGGAAACGATCTCAATCCCCTTTGCCAGCCCGCGAGACAGGATGAACACGTTGATCCCGATGCACAGGGCAAACAGCACCATCCCCCACGGGCTGACAGCCAGCAATTCGTAGTCGTGTTCGCCCGTGAGTTTCTCAAAAAATTGAGCCACGCCCGCTGTGTCTTTTCCAGCGAACCCATTGATCGCTGAATACCCCGCGTAGGCAATCGTCCACGTCTCGATGTACAGGTAGTACGCGGCGATCACGAGGCACGACCACAGTCCCATCACTCCAAAATATTTCCAGAAACCGTTTCGGCTGTGCGCCTGAAAAATACCCGGCGCCGAATGGTGTCCGTGCTGACCGGCGTAACGTCCCATCGCCCATTCGACCCAGATCAGGGGCAGGCCGAGAACGAACAGCGCGACGATGTACGGGATGAGGAATGCGCCGCCACCGTTCTTCGCAGCCTGCGCCGGAAACCTCAAAAAATTTCCGAGGCCGACCGCGTTGCCGGCCATCGCCAGCACGAGACCCACCCGCGACGCCCACCGTTCCTTGCCTTGTGTGTTCATGCTTTGAAACCTCACCCCCGAGGTGCTGGACGAGTGACGTCGACGCGACTGCGGACTTGCGGGCGACAGTAAACGCGACGTGAGAATGCGTGTCAAGGATCGGTCGCCGAGCCGACAAAGTTTCCGCTCACGGTTCGTGTCATTCCGCTGCGTCGCGCGTATACTGCGTCGCGCATTCGTGGCCGACGCAGCTTGCGTTGGTGGTGGACGCTGGCAGCGTCCACCACGTTGGGTCCGGCCCGGTTGCGTCGATTGCCCCGGAGCCAGCGGCGGCGGTGCGAGTGCGAGCAGTGGTTTCGGCACAATCGACCATCGCCGATGGCTCCGGGTTAACTAGCGCAGCGGAACTGCATTGTGGCCGAGTCGCTCCGCGACTCGGCGGCCGGGTCACGAAGTGACCGGTCGCAAATGCGTGCTGGGCGACAGCAAACTGGGGAGCGGTAGTTCAATGAATTCCACATCGTACTCCACCCCCGATTGCCCACTGCCGCAAACCTGCCTCCCGGCGTGGGACGTGGCGGAGTTGCCGGAGGCGCCGCCGTTGTCGTGGCGGCACTGGACGCGATTCATTGGGCCTGGAATCGTGATGATGGGAATCCAGATCGGCGGTGGCGAATGGCTGGTCGGGCCGGAAATCACGGCGCGATACGGCGGCGGGTTGATGTGGATTGCGACCATCGCGATTATCGTGCAGGTGTTCTACAACATCGAGTGCGGCCGGTACGCGCTGTACTGTGGCGAACCGATCATGACCGGTTTCATGCGCCTGCGACCGGGTCCGACGTTCTGGATCGGCGTGGTGCTGTTCCTCAATTTCGCCGCCGTCATTCCCGCGCTGTCGACTCAGGCGGCGGCCGTGATCGCGTCGCTGATCGTCGACCGGCCACCGGCCGAAGCGGATCGCTGGCTGGTCACGTTGCTCTCGTATGTCTGCCTGGTGGCGGTCGTCCTGCCTGTGCTCGCGGGCGGCAAAGTGTACAACATGCTCCAGGTGATCATGACGGTCAAGGTGTTTGTCGTTTTGATCTTTTGCCTGATCGTGGGCGTGTGCTTCGTCAGCGCGGAGAACTGGTTCAACGTCTTCGGCGGCTTCTTGAAGTTTGGCTCGGTGCCGGTATCCAACAGCCCAGGGGAAGAAACGCTCGTCAACGCATTCCAGTTTCGCTGGACCGAAGGGCACTGGCCGGAAGTCGCGATGGCCAACATCGCCGTGCTCGGAGCCTTCGCGGGTTACGCTGGCGGGGGCGGGTTGGCCAACTCGACCTACAGCAACTACGTGCGTGACAAAGGCTGGGGGATGGGGAGCCGGGTGGGGGCGATCCCGAGCGCCGTCGGCGGCCGGCACATTTCGCTCAGCCACCTCGGCAAAGTGTTTTCGCTGACCGACGACAATCTCCGCCGCTGGCGGCGGTGGTGGAGGTACATCCTCACCGATCAGATTTGCGTGTGGGCTCCCGGCTGTTTCGTCGGGATGGCCCTGCCGGCTCTAATCTCAATTCAATTCGCTCAGCATTCCGAACTCTTCCACCAGACCAACCGCTTCGAATGGGCCCAAGCTGTGATCTCGGCCGATGGCATGCGACACGCACCGGGGCTTTCGCCAGCGATCGCGAAAATGCTGTGGCTCGGCGTGCAGCTTGTCGGCCTGATCGTCCTGCTGCCGAGCCAAATGTCGATTGTGGACGACGTGGCTCGCCGCTGGACCGACGTCATCTGGTCGGCCAATCAACGGGTACGCGAATCGCTTCACAGCCACCAGGTGAAATACATTTACTATTCGATCCTGACGATCTACGTCGCGTGGACCGTGGTGGCACAGTACGTTTTCAACCGCTTTGGGACGCCGAAACTGATGGTGCTGGTGATCGCCAACCTGGCCAACCTGGCCTTGGGCTGCACGGCGTTTTTGCTGTTGTGGGTAAACGTGCGCCTCTTGCCGAAAGAGTTGCGACCGGGTTGGATCAACCGGGCGGGAGTCGTGTGTTGCGGACTGTTCTACCTGGCACTGTCCGGATTGGTGTTCTACCAAAAACAACTCCCCATCCTCCGAGAACTGTTTCAGGGAGTCGTCAAATAAGAACCTGCGGGCAGTTCGACATGTCCTGTCGATTCTCGCTGTCGCGTTCGGAGCCGCCCAAGACTTGGACCGGGCCATGCCGCTGGAGCCAACTACTGCGTGGCCTTGAACAGGTTCAGTGTGATGTGCGACTGTCCCTGGTGATGCGCCTCGTGCCAGCCAAGGATTTGCAGAGCCTTGCCGATCGACAGGCCACGTTCCTTCAGCGCTGCGGGGATCGTGTCGAGATCCTTTTCCGTCAGCGAACTGAGCGTGTTGCGCAGGTGCTGGCGCGTGTTGGCGAGCACGTCGCGGATTTGGTCCGGCGTGGGAATGATGTCGTCCGGTGTGCTGCCACCGCGGAAGCGCGGGAGCAGGTCGGGATAGGCCGGGATCGTGCCGAGGAATCGTTCGGTGGCGAATAGTTCTTCCGTGATCCCAATGTGCATCAGTTGCCACGCAATGTGCGCCCGACCCGGCCCCGGCCGCCAGCCCAGCACTCGCTGCGAATCAGGCAGCGCTTCGATGGCCTTGAGTGTCCCCAAGGTCCGCTCGCGGAACATGTCCCACAAAGACAGGTGGAAATCGATAATGCTCGTCATGTCGCGTTGCTCCTTGGTGGTGGGCAGGATTGGTCGTGATGATGCTGTGTCGCGGGCGAGGCGTCAACCGAGGCTATGGTTCAGAAGTTTTGCAACCTGGTATCCGATCGTCTCGTGAATCAATCGCGATCAACTTACTGCCACGGCTATAATCCGGGCATGAGCGCGAAATCAAAGAACCCGTGGCTTAAAGGCGGTTGCGTCGCCGGTTTCGTGTTTCTGGCGATTGAATTGGTCGGAGCAATAATCGGCTGGTTCGTTGGGATCGGGTTCATGCACGGTCGCATCACCGGGTTGGACGGCGCCGAGGTCTGTGCAGTCATCAGTCTCATTGCTGCGGTTCCGATTTCCCTCTTGGTCGGCGCGATTACTGTCGTGATGAGTTCGAAACGTTGATTTCCATCGTCATCTCCAGCAGTCCATCAAGTTGAAGCGAATCGACTGGGGACAGAAGGGGATCGGGAGTTTTTTTCGGAGCGGCGGAGCGCCGTCGACCCATGAATCACAGCCTTTGTTCGCCGCTCCGAAAAAGACTCCCGACCCCTTCGCTACATCATCGAGAATGCTGCGGATGCATCGGGGGTTGAGGCAACGCTTGGGCGGCTGCGGCTTTGTTCAGGGCACGGAGGTAGGCCAGCGCGCTGGCTTCGATGATGTCGGTGCTGGCCGCCTTGCCGTGATGGATGCGGTTCTTCGCGGCGATTTCCACGAGCACCTCGCCCTGCGCCTCCTGCCCGACGGAGAGGCTGCGGACGGTGTAGTTTTTCAATTCGGCGGGAATGCCGGTGATGCGCTGCAACGCGCGGAACACGGCATCGACCGGACCGTCGCCAGTGGCGGCGTCGCAGCGTACGGGACTTTCGCCTTGCTGGAGCTGCATCGTCGCGGTGGGGATTGTCCCCATGCCGGCCGAGGTGTGAAAGCTGATGAGTTTCCACTGGTCCGCTGCCGGTTCGTCGCCAATGCGGTTTTCGATCAGGGCCACGATGTCGCTGTCGTACACATCCTTTTTCTTGTCGGCGAGAGCGATGAAGTCGGAGAACACCTGCTCGAACGTCGCGTCGTCGAGCGCGTGTCCGAGATGCGTGACCCGGTCGCGAAACGCATGTCGGCCGCTGTGCTTGCCGAGCACGAGGTTGGCGCCGGTGAAACCGACATCCTCGGGCCGCATGATCTCGTACGTCGAGCGGTCTTGGAGCATCCCGTGCTGGTGAATTCCCGCTTCGTGGGCGAAGGCGTTTTGGCCGACGATCGCCTTGTTCCGCTGCACGAGCATGCCGGTGATTGTCGAAACGGTCCGGCTGATGCCGCACAGCTTGCGCGTGTTGATGTGCGACGTGTCGATGCCGTAGAAATCGGAACGGGTACGGAGGGCCATCACGATTTCTTCGAGCGCCGCGTTGCCGGCCCGTTCGCCGAGGCCGTTGATTGTGCATTCGACCTGCCTCGCACCCGCTTCAACCGCCGCGAGGCTGTTGGCGACGGCCAGTCCGAGGTCGTTGTGGCAGTGCGAACTGATGATCGCGCGGTCGATGTTCCGCACGTGCTTCTTCAAATGGCTGATGCAATCGAAGTATTGCTTGGGCGTGGCATAGCCGACGGTGTCGGGGATGTTGACGGTCGTCGCCCCGGCCTCGATTGCCTTCTCGACGACCTCGGTGAGGAAATCGAGTTCCGTGCGCACGGCGTCTTCGGGCGAAAACTCAATGTTATCGCAATACCCCTTCGCCCGTTTCACCGAATCCACCGCCCGCTGGAGGATCTCCGGCTTGTCCATCTTGAGCTTGAACTGTCGGTGGATCGAACTCGTGGCGAGAAACACGTGGATGCGTTTCTTCTCGGCGTCCTTGAGCGCGTTCCACGCCCGGTCGATATCCTCGTCGCGCGACCGAGCCAATCCGCAGATGGTGGTCCGGTCGCCAAATTTCCGGGCGATCGCCTGCACGGCTTCAAAGTCGCCGGGAGACGCGATCGGGAACCCCGCTTCGATGATGTCCACGCCGAGTTCGACCAGTGCCCCCGCGACTTCCAGTTTTTCTTCCGTGTTCATGCTGCAACCGGGAGACTGTTCGCCATCGCGAAGAGTGGTGTCGAAGATGATGATGCGGTCGGACATTTTTGGCTCCAAAAGTCAAAGTCAGTGGTCAAACAAAAAAACCCTGAGACCACGGGGGTCTCAGGGTTGTATTCACTTCTGCTGACAGAATGTGTACCGACCTAGGACCTCCCACAAGGAGGCAGGCTAAGCAGCAGGCACAGGTCCAGCAAGTTCGTCGGCATGGTTTTGTCGTCTCCGGCTGTTCGGAGACGATTCGGTCAAAAAGGTTCACAGGAAAGTGGGGCAACTCTACTTCGGTTCTGGAACCGGGTCAAGATGCTACCGGTCGGAAAAACAGATTGACACTCTGGAAGCGGCAGGGCTATAAGCCCGCCGCCTGCCGATCAAGGAGGATCGCCGATGTCCGACACTGAACCCGAACGCCTGCGCCGGGGCGATGCCGCGCTGCTGACATTTTTTTGTCTGTTGCTGTTCGGGTATTCGCTCGTGGGCGGTCGGCCGCTGAGCATGCACGAGGCCGTGCTGCCGCAGACGTCTCGCGAAATGTACGCCGATCACGATTGGGTGATCCCAAAAAACGGCGGACGACCGTGGTTGGAAAACCCACCGCTGCCGCAGTGGATCACGGTTGGGGTGGCGAGTCTGATCGGACACTGCGACGAAGTGTGGATCGTTCGCATTCCACCGGCGATCATGGGGACGCTGTCGGTGCTGCTCGTCGCCTGGATGGCTTCGGTGTGGTTTGGCCGCGTCCAGGGGCTGCTGAGCGGATTGATCCTCGCCACGATGCACGAGTTCGCTCAGTATTCGTGGCTGGCCGAGGACGAGATTTTTTTGTGTACCCTCGTGACCGCCGCGGTCGCCGCGTTTGTGCGGTTGGAGCTCGTTCGACCGGGCGGGACAACTTCGGAGCCAACTCATTTTTTTGCTCGTCGTTCGGGTAGCATGTTGCTTCTGTTCGTGGCGCTCGGCTGCACGAATCTCGCGAAGGGTTTGATTTTTGGGACAGCGATGGCGGTGATCCCGATCGCCGGCTATCTGCTGTGGAACCGCGATCTCAAACGCATTCTGCCGTACTTCTGGTGCTGGGGTTGGTTGACATACGTGACCATTGCCGTCGCGTGGCCAGTCGCCGCGTGGCTGCGCTATCCCGACGTGACCGATCTGTGGGCCTTCGATCACGTCGGCCGATTGAACGGCAAATACGAAGACATCTCCCAGCCGGTGTGGTATTACGCGAAGGTATTACCCGGCCTGATCGCTCCGTGGACTCCCCTGGCTTTCGCCGGCTTGTGTCTCTCGCGACGAACCGCGTTCAGTGAAGTTCGATCACCCGAACGATTCCTCTGGTGCTGGGCGATCTTGCCACCGCTGGTGTTCTCAATTCCGCACGGCAAGCATCACCACTACTTGTTGCACGTCCTGTCGCCGTGGGCCGTGCTGGCCGTGCCGGCGCTGATCCGATTTCGCGAGTGGATTCTGTCGTGGCCGGAACGGACTCGGCGGCCGATCAACAGCGTCGTGACGCTGTCGATCCCCGGCGCGATCGCGATTTGGGTGTTCGCACAACGGCTTCCCGGACCGGAATGGTTGCGACCCGCGCTCGTCGCCGCTTGGACCATCGGCAGCGTAGCATTTTCGTGGGGAGTCGGTCACCGCAGCGGACAGATCGCGGCAGCGACTCTATTTTCCGGTTTGCTCATCGCGTTCTGCACCGGGCATTCGCTCGCCGGAGCCTTCTTCGACCAGTGCCGTTTCGACGCGGCGTTTTTCCGCCAGGTTCGAGACGCCGTGCCAGCGGACGCTCAACTGTGCGTGAACGGAGATTTCCCCGCGCGCATGGAAGATTTTCGGGTTTTGTTCTCGATGAACGACCGCACGAAGTCGCTGTTCAATCTGACGTTCCTCGCTGACGAGCGGCTCCGGCGCGACGAAATCTATCTCATCACCCGCCACGCGGATCGACTGACGCTCGCGAACTACGGTGAAGCTGACGTGATCCTCCAAAGCGAACGCACCCGCCGCGAAAAATCACCGGAGGACCGGTTGACGCTGTTCCACCTCAAATTTCGCGACGACCTCGTCCGCCTCCCAACCGATCACGTGCGCGTCTCGCCGATGCAAGCCATGGCCCGCGAAGATGGACCGTACCTGCGATGATAATGTCGAAGGCCGAATGACGAATGTCGAAAGAAATCCGAATGACGATTACGGAAAGGGTGAGGAGTCGTCGTCGACTTGAAATCAAGAGGACTCCGTCGCGTTTCTTCGACTTTCGAACCTCGCCATTCATTCGTCATTCGTCATTCGCCATTCGTCATTCCAGGCGAGTGGTACTGGCTGTCGTCGTCGCCTGCGGAATGGTCGTCTGGCATGGCTCTGACCGCGTGCCGACCGGAGCGGCGACCGGGAGTCATTTCGTGTCTTCCACAAGGCACTCCCATCGCTCCGCTCTGGGCGTGCCATCCGATGTGCGGGACACGCTCCGCGTTGCCACATTCAACATCCACGGTGGACGCGGGGCCGATGGTGTGCGCGACCTCAGACGGATCGCGGACTTGCTGAAGGGCTTCGATCTCGTTGGCTTGAACGAAGTGCATGGGGCACGAATTGGAAGTGACGACAACCAATCCGCTCGTTTGGGGAAAAACCTCGATCAACTGTGGCTTTTCGCACCGACGGAACGTCGGTGGTGGCGAGACGACTTTGGCAACGCGGTCCTGACGAAACTCACCGTGAATCACTGGTATCGGTTTCCGTTGCCAACGACGCAAGGATCCGGGTTTCGAAATGTCGTCTGGCTGACGATCCCGTGGCGCGGCCGAACCGTGACCGTCTTGGTCACGCATCTGGATCGCACTCGTGACCGGGAAACGCAATTGCGAACGGTGCTCAACTTGTTTCAATCGCTCGCGCCGCCGGCGATTCTTCTCGGCGACTTCAACACCACGCCAACCGATCCAATGTTGAGGCGGTTCCTCACGGAATCCGACGCGATTGATGCGGTTGGTTCACCGAACATCGGCAGCGGAACGAATGACCGCATCGACTGGATTCTGGCTCGTGGCCTGAGCCGAGTTGATTCCGACTGCGTCCCCACCACCGCGTCTGATCACCCCCTGGTGTGGACCGAATTGCGGCTCGACGATGAGCTGTCCGTTGGCGGGAAAAACACAACTCCCTGACTTGCCGAGCCAAGGTCCAGTTGTACAATACGCCCTCGCAAATGAGCGGCCCCTATAGCTCAATTGGTAGAGCAAATGACTCTTAATCATTAGGTTGTAGGTTCGAGTCCTACTGGGGGCATCAGGTCAGTCGCACCAACTCGCAACCCCTCGTTTTCTTCGGAAAACTGAGGGGTTTTGCTTTTGGGTTGCGAGTCGTTGCGGGCCATTTCTGCGCCGTACTGCTGCGCCCCAAGCTGCGCGCTGCACGTGATGGCTTTCGTGAAATCTTGTTCGGTGACGGTCAGATAGTGTTCGCGGGCCACGTCTGGCGAATTGCCGATCCACGAGCACACGACATGCAACGGAAACGATGCCGAGAGTTCCGTCTGTCGCGATGCGCGCATGGAGTGCCACAGCTTGGGCCACGGCTTCAGTCCCGCCTTGCGGAGGATGCGTCGAAGTTGTGTGCCGAGATTCGTGTGGTTCCGTTGCTGGGTGATGACGTACTCAGTTCCCTCGGGGGCTTCGTCGAAGGCTCGTTCCAGATACGGCAGCAATTCGGGGAAGATCGGCACAACTCGCGTTTCGTGACCGGGCAGGTGTTCCAGTTTCGGGACCGGGACAACCATGCGGTTGAGTTCCCAATTGATGTCACTCCACCGCAAAGCGAACGCCTCGGATGGCATTCGCAGCCCAGCAAAGCGGGACAGAGCCACCAGCAACCGCCACTCGGAATCGGGACTGGCGTCCAACACGGCCTGCACTTCCTCGCAGGTGACGAAGTGTCGCCTTGCGTGAGGCGTGCCGCCGACAACACCACCACGAACGTGAGCGAATGGTGAACGGTCCAGCAACCGCTTGCGAATCGTGTGTGAGAAGAGTTGCTTGCAACGCTTCACGACGCGATTCACCGTCCCCGTGGAAAGCTGCGGTTCCAGCCAACGGCGGAATTCTTCGGCATCGGCTTCGGTGATATTGGCGATGTCCGTCTCCGGGGCAAAGTGAGTCGTGAGCCATCGCACGGCTTGGGCGAAGTTGATCCGTGTTCGTGGTTTCCAGTCGTCGCGAGACGCCATGTAGGTGTCGGTGAGTTCCTTCAGTGTGACGGCGTGCGGTTTTTCACGCGGATCGGCCAGGCCCACGGCCACGAGCTTGGCGTGAAGATCGTCGCCGATCTTGACCAACCAGTTCGCCGCCTCGGTTGACGGTTCGATTCCGTTCCGGCGGGCCGTGGCCAATTCCTCGATCTTGTCCCGAATGCGACCAGCTTCGCGAGGCGCAATCGTGTCCAGCGTGACCGTCTTTCGCACGCGGACATTGTTGACGAATTGCACAAACCGCAGACCCGACTTGCGTGTGACCAGCGATGCCATGATGTTTCACTCCGATCAGAATCACTTGCGATAGATGTCCCGCCGGTGTCCGATGCGGACCACCAGCACGAGCAGCATGTCATCTTGGATTTGGTAGACGATGCGATAGTCGCCCACACGGATACGCCACAGGTCGTCTTCCCCGGCCAGTTTGATCGAGCCGTGAGGACGGGGATCAGGTTCCAGCCCGCGCAGCGCCAGCAAGATTCGTCGTTGAACCACTGCGGGCAGCGACGCCAAACTCTTTTCCGCGCTCGGCTTCAATTCGACTTGGTACATGATTACTTCGTGACCGTGGCTCGGGATCGTTTGCGGCTGCGAGTTGCCGGACGCTTGGTCTTGGATTCTTTCTGCGCTCGGGGCGGTAGCGTGATGCCCAACTTCCGGGCCACTTCCTCCAACGGGATGTTCGGCCCCTTCTCGGCCAGAGCCTTGCGAGCTTCGGTCAGGTCGTGCTGGTCCTCGATCTGCTCCAGCAGCTTCAAATCCTCAATCGACACCAACGCGGCCACCCCTTTGCCGCGCCGTTGCAGAATCACCCGCTCCCCCGCATAGGCCACCCGGTTGAGGGCATCCGCCAGATTGTCCCGAATCTCCGCCACACCAATTTCCATCGTCCTGCCCTCCGAAAAATGAATCGACCGTTACGACGTTGATGTACATTATCGGCATCCTCGGTGGTTGTCGTCAACTGTGATCGTCATCCAGCAGCACGATGGGTGTCGTAGCTCGCCACGTCCTGCCGGTCGTCTCGGTGAGAACTCGGCAGGCGAATTCGTCCCACGTCTCGCCCGGTGGCGAGAGTGTCGTCGGCTCATCGGCTTTGGTGAACTGGTCGTCACCGTGGCTCAGCAACCGGATCAGGTCCGGCTTGAACAATCGCAGCGATTCGATTTCGTCAGCCGTGACCGCTTCACGGGGCGTCCACCGCAGTCTGTCGTCAGCGACGACGAAGCGAATCCCACGGGCTTGGAGTTCGGCCAGAAACCGGCCAGGATCGGTGCCGAGCATGGTTAGACGTCCCCCCATCCGCCGGGGGCGTCCGGTTCGTTCTCGGTGGCGTCTACGCTGTCTACGTCTACGAAACCTTGATTTTCTTCGGAGTTCTGTGGGGTTTCGTAGACGTAGACGTTCTGAGTCAGCCGGAATTCACGTGAGGGTCGCCCTCCCTTGGGAGACGTTGTCACGTCCTGCCAGACACCGAAGCCCGCATCGACAAGACCTTGCAAGGCAGCTTCTGCCTCTTCGGATGTCTTGAATCGTCGATGTCCCCGCTGGACTTCGGGAATCGACACTGCGCCACCCTTACGAACGACCCACTCCGCAAGCTGCCGTTGTTCACGATCGTCGTCAGACTCGCCGAGCGTGGCATACACGCGGCGGGCTTCACGTCCGAACCAGCGGGAAAGTTTCACCCCGGCCGCGATACTGGTCGCGTCCACCACGTCCGCCGAATTCAGAGTCGGATCGTCGGTTGCCCAGCGGATGCAATGAATCACCAATGCCAGCCGGGCCGCGTACCCTTCCAACTTCGACCACGCTGCCGAGAGGTCACCGCTGAGTTCGGCGTGTTCCTGATTGTGTTCGTTGTAGAACGCGATCCATTCGCGCTTGGCCTCGGGGGTCAACTTGAGGAGCACGGGACGGAGTTCACCATCTTCGTTTTGTGTCGGCTGTAGTTCGTACAGACGGTCCAGCAGCCGCTTGAATTCTTCCTCTCGCTCCGGGGCGATGTCTGCCTCGGTCCACTGCTTCGGCTTGCGTGGCGGATAGGCCAACAGCAGTCGGGCTGCCAAGCCGGATTCACGATGCTCGGTTCCCCAAGCACGATGCAGGATGCCCGGTTGGATGCCACCACTCACACACATTGCCGCCAGCGGCACGAAGATCGTGCGCGGAATTCCCGTCTTGCGATCCACTACGATGCTCTCGGCCGCGTGCATTGACAACCAGTGCGACGCATCCGCACCGGACTTGCCTTTCGAGAACTTGTCGAACGAACCGAACCAGCTTGCCAACTCATCGCAAGCCAGCAGCAGACCGCGAGGATTCTCCAACAGCAATGGGGCCAGAGCTTGGACGGTCGTATCGGAAACAATGCACCGCTCTGCGATGGGCGGCTCGGGCTTCGGTGGTGGCTCACCCGCATCCTCCTTTTTTTTTCGCTTCCACTCCGCGAAATCTCGGTCCCACTCAGCGAGCTTCCGTTCGTGCTGTTCCATCGCTTCTCGGTAGCGGTCCAGCGCCTTCTTTTGTCGCTCTCGCACCGGACACATCACGAGCTTGAACCCCGGCGTCTTCCCGTTGCCACTCTCGCCAACGCAAACGGTCCACAGAATCGCCGGCTCGGTCCAGCCCCGTTTCAGCATGATCCGCCGCGAGTTCCCAATCGCGGCCGCGAAGACAGTCAGCAGTGGAAGCGCAATGTAGGCGAGATCGCACCCAATGGCCTGCGCCGCATCGACCACGAACCGGCACACCGACTGCGGAAGTGTTTCGACCGGGAATGGTTCGTAGGCTGCAACTGCTGGCTCCAGTCGCGTCGGCTCCACGGTCGGAGCCTCATCCGCCATGAGTTCAAGCTGCGCTCGCAGGGCGTCCGGCTCGGCTCCGTCGTGTGCGTCCATCCAGTCCACGACGTCGCCAGCTTCGGGCAGACCGGGCAGTTCGATGATCTTCGCAGTCGCCGACGGACTGAGACGTGACAGGATCGCAATCACGACGTCCTGATACTTTTCGCCGCTCGCATCGTGATCGGGGATGATGATGATTTCGTGACCGCCAAGGGGCGACCAATCCGTGAGCTTCGCCGCGTTCGATCCGCCGGCCGATGTTGTCGCCACCAGTCCAATGGCTCGCAGCGCTTCAACGCATTTTTCACCCTCGACCACGTACACACGACTGCCCGGCGGGAGTTTTCGTAGTTCGGGCAGACCGTACAGCCGTCGCGGCTCCGGCATCGCGCCGATGATCCAGCCGTCGCCGATCTTCGCCACCGGACGGATTTCCTTCCCCGTCAGTGTGTCCCACCGCACGACCACACCGACAGGCTGTCCATGATCGTCGTGGTACGTCCACTGCGCGGTGGGTGTCCCGAGCTTCCGCGACAGTTCGGTGATCGCGGCCTCGGGTGTGGCGAATGTCTTTCCCTTCGCTTTCGTTGTCGTGACCTTTGCGGGCTTCGCGTTCCGGGTGTCGATGAACAGGTCCGACATCGACATCCCAACGGCCTCGACCACAGCTTGCGGGGAACAACCTGCAAAGCAGCGGATCAGCACCCGGTCGGACGCCTCAGTAATACTCAGACTCGGATTGTGATCCTCATGCGCAGGACAACATGCCTTCCATCCGTCGCCAACTTTCGCGACCTGACGCAATCGACCGAGTAGATTCGTCGTGATAGAATTCATCGCGCCTGCCCTCCCTTCGTCACATCGTCGGGACGGTCAGGCTCAACCGAACGCACGTCGCTTGTACCGACGTGCGTTTCTGTTTTCGCGAAGTCAATGAATGCGATCAAATCACGTTGGTCGTAACGAACCGACCGGCCGATCCTCACCACCGGGATGGGGCCCCTTGGTTCCGACCAGCCCCAAAGGGTCCGCTCGGACACAGCCATTGCCTTTGCGGCTTCACGCGGCGTCAGCAGTAGTCGAACAGGGACAGTGTTTGCGGCGGGCGTGGTGTAGGTGGTGGTCATCAGGCCACCTCCCCTTCACTCACGACGCGCTCCCGGAGCGCGTCATCGACGGCTGCCGGATCGAACCGAATCACCTTGGGCGAGATGCGAATGGCCGGAATCTTTCCACGGCGGGCCAGTTCGCGAACGGTGTCCGGCTTCACACGGAGCTTTTGCGCCAGCTCCTCAGCGGTCAGGTACTCACTCATTTGCGCCACTCCAAGGAATGAAGTCTCGGGGCGAGCCTGTCACGGTGGACAGAACCATCTCCCTTCATTCCCCGGCGCATATTCAGAAATGCCCGCGCATACCGAGCGCATACCCTTGGAGTTCAATGAGAACCGGCGCGCATAATCGCGACCACAGACAGCGAGAATTCAATCGGCTTCCTGCTTTCGATCACGCTGCCGGGGCGTGTGGCCATCCGAGCGTTTCCCCATGTCGATGACATCCGGGTCAAGAGTTTGAACTGTCGCTGGTTCATTGAACTCAGCCAGCATTAGCCCGCCGGCTGCGATCCACTCCGCGACTTGGTCACGCCACTTTGATACTTGGCCCTAGGAGACAGGGCGATGAAATTTCTCGGTCATCGTCTTTGCTGTTTCGGTTTGATTCTTCCCCAAGAGCATGTGGACTCGGTAGGCAGCAAACGCTTCACGCGACGGTTCTTTGAGTCTCGCCGTCCCGGCCGGCTTCTCCGCTGGCGGCGTGCCGTTTTCCACCGTCGAAGGGGCGGATGGCGGTTGGAATAGCTGGCGGAGCGTTTCAATCGTCTTGAAAGCACATCCGGCCGCGTTCTTGATCCGCAGGAAGGAATTGCACTGCGGCGGATTGTCGGGGAATGGTTGGCCCGAATTGAAAATGTCGCATAGCAGCGATTTGTCTTGATCCCCCCCTGGCACGCCGGAGCCTGGGATGGGCGGATCCCAATCCGTCCAAAGAGGCAACAGTGTGTCGATCATCGCGGCAAACCAGAACCATTCGGGGTTCACCAATTTAATTCCGAGTTGTTTCTCGAATGGCGATTCGTATCCCGCCCGGCGTATCAACTCTCCAGCGTCTTTCAGCACTTTGGTGAATCTGTCCGTCAATTGTACGGATGACTCCGGATTCGGCCCGCAGATCGTCGCAAAGAAATCGGGAGCACGATAGGGATTACTCAAGAGCCATGTGCGTGGTGCTCCAAAATCAATTGCGTGTTGCACAGGCCGGCAATAGGCCCACTGCGACTTGGGAAAGGCGAAGGCGATCAGGAACATCTCGATCTCGCCATGCGGATCATCATCCTCAACTCGTCTGAACAGTTCCGATAGCCGGTCCCATTCAGCGTCCGACGGTTTGTAATGTGGTGAAACTTTCATGGTCCGTACAAATGCTGAACAACGATCCGATGCCGCGAACCAAGATCAAGGCATCCCAAGACGGACACGATTTCGCTACCGGACATCTGACGCCTGTGGGTGGGTTGCGTCCGCTGGTTGCGATGTGCGGGAGATTTGGCCACGTCACGACACCTTTCGAGAAGTCGGGCCGATCCGGGCGGGACAGCGGGAAAGGTAGAGACCGCCACCACGCGCCCGGCTCGCTTCGGCGATGCCCGCTTCGAAGACGGACAAGACAACCCGACGGTCCAAAGTCTAACCGTCGTCTGATGTCCGAACCAGCTTTTGCCGGCTATCAATGACGTTCTAAGGCGCCACAAAGAGCACAAAAGTGGGCTGATTCTGCATTTTTCAGGCGTGTTGCGACTGCCCGCCGGGAATCCTCGCGGTTACGATTGCCCGCCGCTGGCTTCCGTGTGTCAATTCCTCACGCCTCACACCACGAAAGGTTGTGCCTCATGTTCACCCGCTCGGTCTGTGTTCTCACGTTACTCGTTGGCTTGTCCGGTTGCGGACGATCACCACCGAAGCCTACCATCGCAACAGTACCGAAGCTTGCCATCGCCGAAGTACCGAAACCATTCGTCGCCACAGCACCGCAGCCTGCCATCGCCGCAGTGCCGCAGCCTGACATCGCCGATCTAACCGACGACGAACAGGCCGCCCGCGATTTCCAGCAGACACGCATTGCCGAACGCAAAAAGCTGCGGGATGCCGTAGCCGCTGCGGAACGCGAAGTCGCGGCAGCCAAACAGAACAGGGACAAGACTCGCGAGGAGCGTCTCCTCCAGACGCACAACTTGTGGGTCGCGGCCAAGCTGGAACAAATCGAAGCGGAAATCGCCGAGCCGTCCGAGACGACAGGTTTCGGTACTGCGGCGATGGAACCACCCTTCTCTGCCGGTGTTTTGGGCCGTCTAAAGTACCCGCAGGTTCGTATCACCCAAGTCATCGACTCCACCAGGGTCTTGATGCAAGTCATACGCGGCGCGGAATCAGACCTCAGCAAACCCGCCCGCAATCGGGAACTCGTCACGGTCTACTGCGAAGGATTGGACACGGCCAATTTCACCGACGACAGTTCCCAAGACATGCGCGGGACATTCTTCTTTGCCGGCACAATCAAGTATGAGACAACCTTCGCCACCAACACCGTGCCGCACTTGATCCACATCGACGCCGCCGGACTCCGCGCGAAGTATCAGACCGCGCGCAACGAAGCGTTGCGGAAGCCACGCGGCGCGAACGCAGAACAACCCGTAGCGAAGCCAGTCGCACCGCCTAAGCCGGTCAAGGCAGCAAAAGCCGCTAAGCCCTGACCACTTATCGATCCTTGCTTTTGCAGGTGTCGGCACGCGATGCACGCGCTGAAGCAAACACCATGACACTCCACATAATGCGTGCCGTCTGGATCGTCGCCGTCTTCGTCGCCGTGACTTGGGGCGTCACACGCGGGCTGACGTGGACAACTCAACTGCATCGCGTCGCCGCTGCTGCGGAATCACAAGCAGCATCGGTGCGAGAAGACATCATCAGGTTGGCGCAACTCAATTCCGAGGTGACGACGCTGGAGAAAATGAGGGCCGACATGCAGCAAGCCCGCTTTGACAATGCGAAGACTCAATTCGAGCGAGACTTCGCCTTCCGAAGTAGCCCGAACAATCCGATGGACATCGAGTTGGACCGGAAGATTTCACACGCCAAAGAAAGTGTGACCGCCCAGCGGTTAAAGCTGGCCGGGACGCAGCAGCATGTTGACGACGCGAAGACCAAGAAGCAGCCCTGACCACTCCTGCCGAGGCATTAGCTCTTGCGGGCTGGAAAGAGGACATCATGCAAGTTTTCTATTTCCGCAACCCGGACGAAGCGATCAGCGGACCTTGGACCGCTGACCAACTCAAGGTCCACGCCGCATCGGGCACACTTCACGAAGGCGGTTCGGTGCGACAGGGTGAAGACGGAGCGTGGACGCCGGCCGGTAAAGTCCGGGGGATTTCATTTCCGTCAACGCCGGTTGTTGTCGATGAAGCCCACCTCCAGAGTTCAGCGGAAGACCTCACGCCAGCACCCTTGCCCAAGTGGCAGAAGAATTGGCGTGCAATCAAGGCTTGGACACAGACAACGATCGAGAAGTGGCGACCCGTGTTGCAGAAGAATTGGTGTGCGTTCAAAATTTGGACACGGGCGGCGGTCGAGAAGTGGCGACCCGTATGGCAGGCGAAGTGGCGTGCAATCAAGGCTTGGATGGCCACCATTGCACAAAAACCGGAGCCAGAACAGAAAGTCGAAACCACAGCGAGTGAACAGCCGAATTGCGTTGTCGAAATCCGCGACGACTGGTCGGCGGAACAGACTGTAGAAACAAAAACGAGTGAGCGTGCAATCACTACCCCTTCACCCGAAGTTGAACTGCCCGCCGTCGCAAATCTGCAACCCGCGTGGCAGGAGAATTGGCGTGCAATCGAAGCTCGGTCGGCCCCCGGTGAGCCGGAGCCGGAGTCGGAACAAACTGCCGAAGAAACCACAGCGATGCGCATGAACGAAATGGCTCGCTTGCACGCCTCTAGGTCGGAACAGGAACCGACTGTCGAAACTTCAGCGAGCGAGTGTGTGATCACTACCCCTTCACACGACGTTTTCCTGCCCACCGAAACAAATCTGCAACCCTGCCCAGACTGTCGACGGGAAGTCTCAAGACGGGCCGAAAGCTGCCCTCATTGTGGTTCTCCGATCAACAAAACTATTGCCGAGACTCGATTGACGGTCGCGAGACCGGACCAACACAATTGGGCGCTCAGAATGATTCAGATAACACTCGATGGGAGAGTAGTATTTAGCTTACGGATTGGGGATGTGGAATCAGTCCCGATCACCCCCGGAAGACACACCGTAACAGCTTCCATAACACCGTTTGGAACCAGCGACACGAAAATCATCACGGTGCGTGCCGGGACGAACGTCCGGCTTCTTGCCGATCCTTGCTCTGGCTTTTTCGGGACAATGAAGATCAAGGAATTGTCCGGCATTGTCGCCGGAATGTAAGACGGCAATCGGTGTTGGTCAGTCCACGACGTTGACGACGATCCGCTTGCCCAAGGCTTCGGCGTTGCGGGACAGCGTGTTGATCGTGGGGTTGAGTTGCTCCGTGCAGTGACTCCGCAATACGCTCACCAAGCGACGGCAACAACCACGGTAAGCCACATCGACGAAGCCGCCAGCATTCACGCGGTTTTTGTCGTTTCTTGTGTCCCCGAAATGTGCAATCCCCGGAAAAACTCCCATCTTTCCGGTGTTCACGCGATGCTTCGCATACGGTCTAGCGGTCGGTCTTGTTGGGAATATGGCCCCCTATCCGTCTACGCTATCTCCGTCGGTAGTATGGGGAGAGGAATTGCCGCCAAGTGCGAGCCGATGCGACGAAGCCTCTTCAGGTCTCGTCCGTGCTCCGATGGTGTTGGTCCGTCTTCCGCGTCGTCCTGATTTCCGTCCCCCGCCAGCGTGTCAGCCCTGCGTCTCGGACGCGAGCTTTCGCCGCTCCCGCTCATCGGACTCGACTGCCTTCAAGATCGTCCGCTTGGTCCGCTCCGACGACCCCGGCCAAGCGTCGATGACTTCGGCCAACCGGGGGTCGTCACCCCCCGTCTTCTGCTCGGCGTGCTGCGCCCCAAGCTGCGCTTTTTGGCGAACAGCGTGTTTTCTCGGGAAATCAGGGCCATGTTCGCCCCCTACTGGGGCATCAGGTCAGTCGCACCAACTCGCAACCCCTCGTTTTTCTCGGAAAACTGAGGGGTTTTGCTTTTGGATTGCGAGTCGTTGCGGGCCATTTCTGCGCCGTACTGGTGTCGATTATGGTGCCAGTCGGAGACAGCCGACGCATCGACGGTGACGGCCTTGGGTCTGCTCCCCAAAAACTGATCCAGGCGTTATGAGAGTCCTGAACGCCGCGCAGCGGCGAAGGAGGACTCAATGGCCAGAAATCGAAGATCACGCGGGAAGCGTCATTCGCCGGAGCAGATCGTTCGGAAGCTGCGGGAGGCGGATGCGATGC
>JACRIH010000239.1 GCA_016235885.1 Planctomycetales bacterium
CCCGGAACTGCGGCCAAGCGAAAGCCCACGTTGTTTCTCCGATTCGAGGGCAAGTCGTAGGCGCGGCACGCCGACCGAAAAAATCTGGCATTGGGGTACGTCCAGGTCGCGCCCCGGCCGCACCGGTACAAGCCTGAAGTCGGACCGCGAGGATCGGTGCCGCCAAACAGCGTAAAGTCGTGCCAGGTCGAGCACCACTCCAACACATTGCCCGGCGTGTCGTGCAGACCCCAGGCGTTCGGTGCCTTCTGGCCGACAGTCTGAGTGCTACTGTTGGAGTTGCCAGCGTGCCAAGCATAGTCTCCCAACTTGTTCTCATCGTCTCCCCAGTAGAAACGTGCTGTCGTTCCGGCCCGCGACGCGTATTCCCATTGTGCTTCGGTCGGCAACTCGTAATTCCAAGCGGGCGGCAATCGTCCTCCGCGGCGCTCTTGTTCCGTCAGCTTGACACAGAACGCCGTCGCTTCATCGTGATTGACGAAGTACATCGGCTGTTGCGCGCCAGTCCCAGTAATGTCGCCGTAACTGTTGGGCTTCGCTTTCTGATCGGCCAGGGTCGTCCCCATGAGCTGCTGCCATTCCCCCTGTGTGACCTCGTACTTGCCCATCCAAAAACCCTGGCTCAACGTCACCGCCACTTGGTCTTCGTTCCCGAAGCGTTGGGTCTCGCTTTTCGGGCTGCCCATGGTGAATGATCCCGGCGGACACCAGCAAAACTTGATCTTCAATTCGCTCAGTTCCCGCTCCTCGCCGGCTCGCAAGCCGATTGGGAAGGGGGACATAGGCAACGGTCCGATGACGCTTAAACGGAATGATTGTGTCAGCAACAAGTCAGCTAACGTCGCAACGAGCCGCACGTCGGCATTCGCGTCGGTGGCTTCGGAGTCCGCCACGAATTCAACTTCTACCTGGTCCAGTGCGGAAGGAACAGTTGCGATACCGCCAGTTACGCTGACAGTAGACGGGAGTCCTTGGAACTCGAGACGAATGTCGCCGTTCAAGTTTTCACGCTCGACGCGAACCATGAACCGTTGCGATTCACCAGCTTTCAATAAAACCGCAGGCAATTGTTGAATGGTAAGCCGGACCGGTTTCGGAACGACGGACTGTGGCGTGGGACGCTCACCAGACGCATCTTCAGCCACCATCACACGCAGTTCGGCTTTGCTCCTATTAGCGAGGTAGCCGTGCATCGCGTAGCTCACAACGATGAAGAGGCCGACGATGATGAAGGCACCCATCGCGATTTCCTTCGGTTCGATCAACCGGCCGGCGACGTCGAAGTATTTGCCCCGGCCTTTGTAGTGGGCGACGGCGCGGTCGGGGCGGTTGATGGCGAGGTCGCGGGCCAGTCGCTCCATTTTCGGGCTGTCGGGCTTGAGCTTGAGGTAGCGCTTCACGAGTGGCAGCAGGCGGTCGTACTTTTTGCGGTTGACGGCCTCTTCGATTTCCTGCTGCAAGCCCAGGCATTCTTCGTATTTCTCGTTCGCCTGTGACAGCAGTTGTCGAACTTCTTCGTTGCGGGCGCCGGCGGGGACCGACTCCAGCGTCTGAGCGGCTCCGACGTAGTCGAGTTTCGACAACAGAGCGCGGGCTTTCTCGCACGCTTTGGCGGACTGGTCGCGGAGTCTTTGTTGCTTCTCCTTCGCGGCTGGCAACGTCGTCTTGGCCCAGGTCGCCGTCTCTTGGAACTGCGTCCCCTTGAGTGCGGTCAATTTGGTGAGGAGCGAGATGGCTGCGTCATAGTTGTGTTCGCCGAGCAGTTTTTGTGCGCGTTGTTTTTGACGGGCGATGTCGTCAAGCGTCAGTGTGGCGGACTTTTTCGCGTCGGCGATTTTTGGTGAGATGGGGAGGAGGCCGCCGATTGAGTCCTTGGTCGGTTCGGCACCGTGGTCTGGACCCCTTGGTCCGGACGAGGCGGGGGGTGGCATGATCCCGTGGTTGGACGTCCGGACCAGGGGGTCCGGACCACCAGTGACGATTGGCGGTGACGTCAACCAGGTTTCCAATTCGCGGGCCACGTCCGTCATCGAACCGAAACGGTCCGCGATCTTCTTCGCCAGCATTTTGCAGCAGATGACGTCCAGTCGCGGATCAAGCCCCGGCCGGAGCGACGACGGCAGCGGCGGTTCCTTCGTGGCGATCTGCGACAGGATCGTGAGCACTGAACCTTGGAACGGCAACTGGCTGGTCAACAGTTCAAAGAACAGCACGCCCAGGCTGTAGATGTCGGAGGCCGGGCAAATCTTGTCGGTTTCGCCGTTGGCTTGTTCGGGAGGCATGTACGCGGGCGAACCGATGATCATCCCCGACCGCGTGGCCCGGCCGTCCTGCGGTGCGTCGAGTATCCGCGCCAGGCCGAAGTCGGTGAGGACCGGTTCGCCGCGCAGGTTGATCAGAATGTTCGCCGGCTTGAGGTCGCGGTGGATGATCCCTTTCGAGTGCGCTTCGGCCAGCGCGAGGGCCATTTTGCGGACGACGTTGGCACACCTGCGTTCGTCGTGGAAGTGGCCCGGCACGACATAGTCCGACAGTGGCCGGCCGTCGATGTATTCCATCGCGATGAAATACGTCCCGGCCTCGACTCCGACGTCGTACACACGGCAGATGTTCGGATGGTTGAGGTTGGCCGCCGCCTTCGCCTCGCGCTGCAAGCGGATGATGACCTCGGTCCCTTCCTGCCCGGACAGCCGCGGCACCTTCAGCGCGACCGGCCGGTCGAGTTGCGTGTCCTGCGCCAGGTACACGGACCCCATCGCCCCGCTGCCGAGCAGCTTGTCCACGAGGTAGCGACCGAATTGCGCCGGCAACGACGTAAATGGCCCGGTCGCCATCTCGCCCGAATCAGACAGGCCCCGTGGAGCAATCGTCTCGGCGCTGCGAATCGACTGCCCAGCCGGAAGTTCGGGAACGTTCGTCTCGCTGGGTACACCCAGGCGTTCGACCAAATCGGTCCCCTCGAAATACGACCGCAGTTCATCGGCCGCTTCGGGGTGCCTCCGCAGAAACTGTTCGCGGTCCACGGCCTCGCCAGCATCCACGCGACGGTGGTACTCCGCCAGCAGTTCGTCCACGGACGGAGATCGGTTGGGTTTGGGAGAGTTGTGATGGTCCATTGGAAACACCTCGTGCGGCATGAAATTGCGCAGCCGAGTTTCGTTCGGCCGCAACCCAACGTGGTCCGGACCCCTTGGTCCGGACCACGTTGCGTGGACCGATCACGTTCCTTCGCATCCCACGACTCGGCACGTCCGGACCAAGGGGTCCGGACTACCGTTGCATGTCGAGCCATGCTGGAGTCAGCCTCAAGAGTCAGGAATGCTGACCGCCGTCCGATTGACCGCGCATTCTGGCGAACTTTGCAGAAGAAAAGAAAGTGGACGAGCGAGAAAGCGTGACCGGAGCGAAGCAATGCGAGAGCGATCGGGAAGAAAACAAAGCCGTCCGGCGGGTTGATCCACTGGGCGGACGAAAAGTCCTGCCGTGAAATGGACGTTAATGTCAACTCGGCGAAGCAGTCTGGATTACAGACGGCGTGTCCACCGCACGATGATCGCGCTGGCCAGCAGACCGAGTGCGGCTCCGGCAATGTCCATCAGCCAGTCGGCGACGTCGGCATCGCGACCGACTGGGATTTGGAGCAGTTCGTCGAACGCTCCGTATCCCGCGATGATCAGCCATAGCAGCGCGTGATGTCGCCACGTCATTCGGTGACTGCACGACCAACGGGCCGCGATTAGGAAAGCCAGCCCGCCGTAAGCGAGGAAGTGCAGATGCTTGTCGGACAACCCCGGAGTCAATCCCTGTGGCACTCGAGGAATGTGCGTGCCGACAAACAGTGCGATGAAGTAGCCCAGCACGAGCAGGCTCAGCCAGCGGCGAAGTCGCACCGAGGGCGAGCGTCGATTCTCCGCGTCCGCGTGGTTGTCAATCACCGTGAGAACTCGCGCTGCAGACTCTGGATCATCGTCCCTTCGAGCGCCACGTCGCGGCCGAGCGAGACCCAGCCCGCCGGGCTTTGTCGCTGTCCGACGAGATTCAAATCGCGGCGCAATGGGTTCGCCTGGAGAAACGTCGCGGCCGCTGGCTGATTCGCTGCCAAGCCGGGGAGGTCTTCGAGTTCCTTGTAGACTTCAACGGCCACGATGTACCCACCGTCGGCCGCCGAGATGTTGATAAAGCCACGTCGCCGAATCGACTGCAACGTACTTTCCATCCGGTTCCGCAAGCCGGGCGAATCGCGATGCCACGGTTCGGCGACACTCGCGCCGACCTTGGGCTTGGTCTCAATTTCAATCACGCCGGAAAACGGTTTGTTCTCGCGGGCAATCTCGAAGTAGTCGTGAACGACATCGACCGTCCGTTCCCACACGGCTTCTTCATTGCTGGCGGGAACGAAGAGTTGATTGGTCGCCGCCACACGCGGACCCATCGCGCAGCCGGTCACGCTCAGTGTCAGCCAAGCCAGCGTCAACAGACAAACCACGCGGCGCATACGGAGTCCGCAGAACAATTTGAACTGGATGTGAAGAGTCACCAAAACGGGGCGGGAGTTTGCCAAGAGACGTCTTTCCCAGCAAGGCCACTTCCGGATTGACCGGCCATTGTTGCCGTTGCAAAGTGCCGCAGGTGTTCGATTACGCCGCCTCATTCGGCATTTTTTGATGAGTTTTTGGAGGGCAAATTGGTTTTCATTGAGATTTCTCCACCGGATTTGGTCTGCCAAAGTAATGTTTTGGCGGATGGCTTGAAAACTGCGTATGGAGGTGAAACTTTTGTCCTTCATTTGTGTACTCATGTGGTAGTTCTCAGTGAAAGCGCAGGACATCATGCCAACTGCTCACGAATTGTTACGCGTCTATGAAACTGGCCCCGTGACCGTCCTCGGGTTTGGCGGCGAAGAAATTCTGGACCAGATCGACCTCGGCGAATGCCGGACCGAGATTCTGGAACTGCTCGAACAGCACAGTTGCCGCGTGTTGGGTTTCGATCTGACTGGCGTGCGGTACGTGCCGAGCGGTTTTCTGGGATTGCTCGCTTCCTTTCGTCGGCTGGGGATCGAGGTTCACTTGTACAACCCCTCCGATGACGTGCGCGAAGTGCTTCAGGTCACGAAACTCGATTCGATCTTTGAGCTGCACGAGTTGCAGCTCTGACGGTGCGATTGAGTTGCATCGCGCGACCGGACTGAACGACAATGCGTGCCCTTGCTGACCAGCTTTCAGCGAGGGCAATTTCGTTTTGAGGCTCGTCGCCATTCGTGTTGAAAAAGACATTCGTGAGCCGCAAGGCGCTGGCCGCGGGTGCATGAAGACACCCCGCGGCCAGCGCCTTGCGGCTCACAGGGCACAGAATTCAACAGGAATGGCGGAGCGTCCGTTTTGGGAACGATTCGTTCCCGTTGCCCGGAGGACTTGCACATGCTTCAAACCGTTTCCCATCCCGCGGAGATGGGGCTGGACCCCGATCGTTGGAATGTCGCGTTGCATCTGATCCGCGGCTGGTGCGAATCAGGAAAGGTTCCGTCGGCGGGGTTGCTGGTGGCTCGCGACGGGAAGACACTGGGGTCGCAATTGTTCGGACGCCAGACTCTGTCCTCCGAGTCGGCACCCATTCGATCGGACGCGATTTTCCTGATCGCTTCCATCACAAAACCTGTCGTTGCGATGGGCGTCTTAATGCTTGCCGAACGGGGCTTGTTGTCGCTGGATGATCGGGTCGAGCAATTCATCCCCGAGTTTGGCAGGAACGGAAAACATGCCGTCTCGGTGCGGAACCTGTTGACGCACACGTCCGGCCTTCCGGACATGTTGCCAAACAATCGCGAGTTGCGAGTCGCCAACGCTCCTCTCTCCGAATTCGCGAAGCAGGCGTGCGAGATCGGTCTCGATTTTCCTCCGGGACGCGGCAGCCAGTATCAAAGCGTCGGATTCCTGATGCTTGGCGAGATCATCCAGCGCGTGACCGGGCAATCATGTGCGCAGTTCCTGCGACAGGAAATCTTTCTTCCGCTCGGCATGCACGACACGGCGCTCGGTGCTCCCGGTCCGTGGCTGGTCGGGGCGAACTCGGTCGTCCATCGCATTCCGGAAGTCCGCGTGCCCGAAGATCAGGTGACAGAGTCGTCCTGGAATTGGAACAGTTCGTACTGGCGACGCCTCGGTGCGCCGTGGGGCGGATTGCTCACAACACCGGCCGACCTCGGACGCTTCGCGCAGGTGATGTTGAACGGCGGCGGTTTTGGTGACACCCGCATCCTCAGCCGCGCGTCGGTGTGTGCGGCCACTTCAAACCAGCTCGACGCGATGAAGGAGGTTCCCGCCGACGATCGCAGATGCCGTCCGTGGGGACTCGGTTGGCGACTGAACTGGCTGGCCCACTCCGCAAATTTTGGCGACTTTCTCGGTCCGAAAACCTACGGTCACTGGGGGGCCACGGGCACTGTGTTGTGGATCGATCCGGACCTCAACGCGTTCTGCGTCTTGTTCACCACGCAACCTCAGGAACCGCACGGCAACTACCTCGCGAGAGCGTGCAACGCAATCGTCGCGGCGATGACGTGATTGTCATCACCGCGACGATGTCATCCTGATTACGGCTGCGGATGTTCCGGCGGCGGATCGGCCGCACGAATGTGGATCACTTCCTGATCGATCGAAGTGAATCCGCTGGGTGTCCGGCCGACCAGAAACAGCGAGTAGCGTCCGGGCCGTGTGTTGGGTGGGATGCGGATCGCGGTGTGGACACGTTCGCCCCCGTCGACTCGCAGTCGGACACGTTCGCTGCCGACATGAATTCGGCCCTCCTGATGGACGAGATAAAAGTCGAGGCCCGCCCGCGTTGCCTCGCCGCAGTTCGTCACAGCGACATGCACGCGAGCCGGTTCTCCAGCGACGGCGGTCTGTGGAACTTCGACGAGTTCCACCTGGATGCATTGATGAGCTTCGGCGGCGGAACCCGTCAGAAGTGTTCCGACGAATGCCAGTACGAAAGCAGCGGAAACGTGTACTAAACGCATGGGGGACTCCTTTGTGAAAGTCGGGTCAAGGAACAGTGGAAATGGTGACAACTCTCGAATTCGATTGGCCCGCGTTTCGCATGCGACTCGGAAGGCATAGTGCGAGTGAGTCCGTTCTTCGTACACGCCGTTTCGAAAAGAATTCAATTTTGTGCGGTGAACCGCTTTCGCGTACCATCCCGATCCGTGGGGCTGGCTTCGCGCCGGTCCCTGTCCTGTCCAAATGAATCGGCCTCGTCCGGGGATTCCAGTGTCCGACCGATGGGAACACGACCTGCAACTCGTTCAGCGGCTGATCGGCCGCGAGGCGGGAGCATGGTCGGAGTTCGTGACGGAATACCAGACACTGGTGTTTTCCCGCGTGTTGCACGTCGTGCGCGAATGGCGGAGACAGTTGGATCGCGCGGACATCGAGGACATGGTGGCTGAAGTGTTCAGTCAGTTGGTGACCAACGACTTCACCAGCCTGCGTGGATTCCAGGGGCGCAGCAGCCTCTCGACGTGGCTGACCGTCATCACCCGCCGCACCTGCTGGCAGATCCTTTCGCGGCGCGAGACCGAGCGGCCGGCGAGTCAGCAGGGGTCGGACTTCGATTTGCAAACGGTTGCGGTCACTCGCGACGATGTGTTGGGCCGGCTGATCCGCAGCGAGGATGAATCGCGACTCATCGCGGCGATGAAACACCTCAACGAACGGCATCGAGAATTGCTGCGGATGTTCTACGTCGAAGAGTTGAGCTATCAGGAGATCGGCACACGGATGCAAATGCCGATCAATTCGATTGGTCCGACGCTTCAGCGAGCGCAGCAGAAACTAAAGGAGTTGATGGAAGCGTAGCGTGGCGAGTGGCCGCAAAATGGTGACGATCAGCAAGACCGACGATTGTGGAAAAAATGAACAATTCGATCCCCAACCGATGTACGAACCGGGCGAAATGCCGCACCAATCCGGCAGCGTTGCGGTGTTTCGCGACATGGCGACGCCGGACGGTGGTTTGGGAATTCTTCCCGATGTTGATATTGAATGAGCAATCATGAACGCGCCGGTTGACCTGCTGACGTTGCTGCGACTGCTTGACGGCCGGCTTTCGCCGTCCGCAGGGCTGACGCTGCGCGAACGGATCGTCACCGACGAGGAGGTCCGTCGGCATTGGCAACTGCTCTGGCACGCGTCGCAGAACGATGACGGAGTGAGCACGGGTGGAGAACCGTCACGGGCGATGAACGGCCACCCAGGGGGAATCTCTGCCGATCAGCTTGCGGCGCTCGTTGAGGGTGTCCTCGATCCGGCTGAAGCCGCGGCGGTCGAGCGGGAATGCTGGCGCTCTCCGGACCTGCTGCGAGAGGCGCTGAGCACGTTCCGGTTCCTCCACGAATCGGGCAAGCGGACTGAAGTCCCGGCGACTTTGACAGCACGCCTGTTGCAGATCGGTGCTGATGTCCATCGCCCTTCCACCCCGCCGACAGATGACGCGGTGGCGACGCTCGACGAAATCGCCGTTTCGCATTTCACGGAATCACCTCGACGAACTGGCCGTCGGCAACGATCGCTGGCGATTGTGGCGGCGATTGCGTTGTTGTTGGCGGGCGTCGCGGTGGTCGTCTGGCTGCAAAATGGCCGCGACGAAGGTGGTCCCGGCGGTGGTGGTGAAAACATTGTGACGAATCCCAATGCGTCTTCGTCGAACGACGGCAGCGAAATCCCCGCACCCAACGACAAATCTCCAGCGCCCCTCACCCCGGATGAACCCGTCGTCGTGCAGACGCCGACGAAGCCGGACGAAACCGTGGTGACAATTCCCAAACCCACTGTGCCGACTCCCGATCCCCGGCCGGACGATCCGCGACCGGTGCCGCCACAACTGCTGTCGATTGCTCAGATCGCTTGGTCCGACGTGCGCGGCCTGCTGGTCAGCAGCCGCCTCGATGAACAGCGCTGGCAGGTCGTCGCTGACACGATCCGTGTCGATCAGCCGACACGTTTGGCCACGCTTCCGGAAAGCTGGGTGCAAGGCAGGCTCGGTGGCGCGGGGCAAATTGTACTGGCCGAGGACACGGAGGTCGTCATCGTCGCCAGCAACGGGTCGCCGCCGGTTGTCGATCTGTCGCTCAGTCGAGGCCGCGCAGCCGTTCGGGACGTGCCGGTGGACGCCCGGTTGCGGCTTCAAGTCGGTGCAGCACAATTCGAGTTGACCGTGGCCGAACGAAATACGTGGCTCGGCGTCGAGAAGCACGGAAACACACTGCGCCTCGTGGTCCGAGCGGGACAGGTCAAGCTGAACGGCAAGGCGGTGAAAGCGGGCCGACAAATCGTGTGGAGCGACACGGGTTTTGGTCCGTCTCAACCGACGAAGGGGAACGTCGCGTGGATGCAGCGCCCCGAGGGAATCGCAAAGCTGCCGGCCAGCCTGCTCGCCAGTTTGAAATCCAGCGAAGACATCGCGTCCGCACTGGCTGATTTGCGGACCGACTCGAAGACGGCTCTGGATTCGCGGTTGGTCGCCACTCGTTGGAGCCTGGCGCTCAACTCGGGGGACACTGTGTGGGAATCGCTCAACGCGCCGCAGGAACAGGTCCGCGTACAGACTCTCGATGCGATCGTGCGAATGGCGGATGGAGATCCGCGACTGCCGCAAGCCGTGCGAGCGATCAATGCGGCGATCAATGACGATGTCACGTCGGGAAACGTCACCCGTTGGTTCCGCGCCGCTTCGCGTGGCCAGAACATGGCGGCGGCTGATGCGTGGAGCATGGTGGACGCACTCAGCCATGACGAACTCGCCGTGCGGCAGATGGCGGTGTTTTTTCTCGAACGCGGCACCGGCATGCGGATGCCCGGCTTCAATCCGTCCGATATGCCGCGTGCCCGGATGCAGGGCATCCAGCAGTGGACGCAGGTGATCACTCAGCGCTTCGGTGCCCGTCAGGCACCCCGTCGCCGCGTGCCGTAGCCATACTCGCCACGGCTTGTTGATTTGATGTGGCGGTGGCAC
>JACRIH010000240.1 GCA_016235885.1 Planctomycetales bacterium
AAAGCGGACGCGGTGATGGTGGGCACGGGGTGGTTCCTCGCAAGGGGAGTGAGTTCGTCAGGTGGGCGGGCGGTTACGTTATCGAATTGGTTGGAGGAATGTCCAATATCCAACACTCAATGTCCAAAGGAAACTCTGAGAGTAGTATTGATCGAGCCGGACTCGATTGCTGCAACGTCGGCGCGTCGTGACTTGGAAATTGGACATTGGGAGTTGGATTCTGGATATTTCCAAGTCTCGCAACTCTCTGTCATCCACAACAGTCGCGGCGTTTCGATTGGTCAGCTTATAATCGCGGCTACGAATCCGTTGGAGTTCCAGAGACAATCGCCCCTCACCCCCCGGCCCCTCTCCCCCTGCGGGGGAGAGGGGAGTTTGGATCGGACACCATGAACAGCAAAGAAACACACCCGCGCGTGGGATTTGTCGGCGCGGGGAAAATGGCCACGGCGTTGGCGAGGGGTTTGGTGGACTCCGGGTTCACCGTGGCGGACGCGCTCGTTGGCAGCGACGTGTTGGTGACGGCGCGGCAACAGTTCGCGAAGGAGACCGGGGCGGATGTCGTCGAAACCAACGCCGAGGTCGTCGCGCGGGCGGACATTGTGCTGCTGGCGGTGAAGCCGCAGCAAATGCGATCCGTGCTTTCCGACCTGTCGCGGCATCTGCACGCATCTCATTTGATCGTGTCGATTGCCGCAGGCATTTCGCTGGAATCGATCACGAACGTACTGGGACTGCAACGACGGCTCGTGCGCGTGATGCCCAACACTCCGTGTCTTGTCGGCGCGTCCGCGTCGGCGTTTTGTCTCGGCGGAACGGCGACGGCGGAAGATGGCAAGCTGGTCGAGCGACTGCTATCGTCGGTCGGCATCGCGGTGCAGCTTCCCGAGCACCTTTTGGATGCGGTGACCGGTTTGTCCGGCAGTGGGCCGGCGTTCGTGTACACGATCATCGAAGCGTTGAGTGACGGCGGCGTGCGCATGGGATTGCCGCGTGACGTGGCAACGCGCCTCGCGGCTCAAACGGTGATGGGTTCGGCGAAGATGGTGCTGGAAACCGGCCAGCACCCCGGAGCACTCAAGGATGCGGTGACCAGTCCGGGCGGAACGACGATCGCCGGTTTGCACGCGCTCGAAATCGGCGGCCTGCGCGGCACGTTGATGAACGCGGTCCAGGCGGCCACGCACCGCTCGAAAGAACTCGGTCAGTCGTAGATAGCCCTGTCGCTCCGAGCTTGTGAAAGAATCGCCACCGGGCTTGCCCCAGTGGATCCCGGCGCTTCTGCGCTACTCGGGTTTCCCGAGGGATTTTGTAGCGCAAAATCGCGGAAACCACCCCGACGAGCGGGGTGGCGGAATTCTTTCACAGGCTCACCGCGATAGGTTAGCCGTGGAATCTCTGAGACATCGTCTGCCAATTGACGCTGATTCACCGCACGGCTTTCGTCTCGCGGAGCGAGACGGCTACGGTCACACTGATTGTGCCGGTCGCACCGGACCACTGTTGACGTTTTGCCACGCCGCGCGACTCATCGCCGTCGTCCGTAAGGTAGGCTTCTCGTGAAATCTCCACGCGGAGTGGAGGAATCGTCCGTGAATCTGCCGCGTCCTGACGGACCATGAGCAAGCCAATTCGAGCCGCACTGCCCCCGCCCACCGCGAGCGTCCAGCCGGCGGTACGCACCAGCCAGCCGGTGGATTCATCGCGCGTGTTCCTGGGTTTGATGGGGTTGGCACAACGCGCCACAGTGGCGGCGAGTGCGGACGGAACGCCAGACGTCATCGCGGCGGACATTCTGCGGAGCCTGCTGGCCACGCTGCAATTTCGCGACGCGGCCACGTTGGGACACGTGCGGCGCGTGGTCAAATTGTGTTCGGGCATGGCACAGCACCTGAGTTGCGACGGCCGGCAACTGCGGATTCTTGAGACCGCCGCGCTGCTGCACGATCTTGGAAAGATCGGCATCCCCGACGCGATCCTGTTCAAGCCGGGGTCGCTCAGCCCGCGAGAAACGGAATTGATGGCGTTGCATCACAACGTGGGGATGGATGTGCTGCAAGCGTGTCGCGTTGATGCGGAAGTATTGGAAATTGTGGCTCAGGCCCACCTGCACTACGACACGAGCCGCGATGGTTCTCGACGCGAGGGGAAGGCACCTCACCTGGGCGCTCGCATTCTGGGAGTCGCCGACGCCTACGATTCGATGCGCACCGATCAGGTCTACCGCAAAGGCAAGTCTCACGAGGAGAGTTTGAAAGTGCTGTCCACGTTCGCCGGCACCCAGTTCGACGCGAACGTCGTCAATGCGCTGGCCCACTGGTCGCGCAGCGCCGACGGGCAGGCGGCGCTGGCCCTCACCGTCAAACATCGAGATCTCCCGCTGGCGCAGGTGGCGCAGCATACCGACGAAGCTCCCGACGCCGAATCGCTCAGCCAGATCTTTTCGTACCTGTATCAGCTCGAAAGTTTGTGCGACGGATTCTATCTGCTCGACGCGGACCTGCGGTTTGTCGTGTGGAATGGAGGCATCGCCCGACTGCTTGGTTATCGCTCCAGCGAGATGCTCGGACAGCCCTGGTCCCGTCAACTCTTCCTGCCGGACGGCACGGCCGACACTGCGGACCTCGATCCGGACGGCCCGCTGCAACGCGCGTTGAAGACCGGCAAGACGGTGACATCCCGCCAGAAACTGCAATCCTCCAACAGCGAACAGTTCGAATTGGAGATGCACACCGTCCCGCTGTTTGACGACCGGGGAGGCTTGCAGGGACTGGCAGAGGTTTTTCGCGATCGGCAACATCAGCACCCCAAACAGGCCAGTCCGCAGGATCTGTTGCGGTCTGCCGCGCTCGATCCGCTCACGCAGGTGCTCCATCGTGGTGAACTCGACAAGGAACTGGCCGACCTTGCCAAACGAGCCAGGCGGAACCTGATCTCGCCGTTCAGTCTGATCTTTCTGGACCTCGACCATTTCAAGCAGATCAATGACGTGCTCGGACACGCGGTGGGAGACAAGGCGCTGGTCGAGGTCGCGAAGTTGTTGCGGTGCGAACTCTACTCGGGCGAGTTGATCGGTCGGTATGGCGGCGAGGAGTTTCTGGTCGTTTGCCCCGAAACGCCCCTCGATCTGGCGTTCACCAAGGCGGAACGACTTCGGCTGGCGTTGACGCGGATGCGAATCGAAGAGTTGCAGCCGAACAACCTGTCCGCGTCGTTTGGTGTCGCGGTGTGGGAACCGACGGACACGGATGAGTCTCTGAAAAAGCGGGCCGACGAAGCGCTCTATCTGGCAAAAAATGAAGGCCGCAACCGCACGCGCACGCTCCGCCTTCAACGCGGAAAGGCGGTCACCGAATCGGAATTTCAATTGCCTGTGGTCGACCCGTGGTTGTTCACCGGGAAGTTCCTGGCCTGCATGACGGCCAATCTGACGGTGTTCAAACTTCGCGGTTATGTCAACGAGCACAAAGGCAGAGTGCTCGAAGTCGAACAAAAACTCGCCGTCGTCCGCCTCGGACATCGCGGCCTGTTGTCGTTCTTGCAACCGCTCGAGACCTACATGCCAGTCGATGTGACGTTTGAATTCGGCGACGAACCGCCGGCCAATGCCCCGGTGCATGTGAACCGCCGCAACCACGCTCAAATCGGCGTCTCCATTCGCCCGTCCTCCACGGAAAAGGATTCCGCCGCGTTCCAGATCCGCGCGAAGAAAGTCTTCCAGGACATCTGCTCGTATTTCGTCGGCGAAGTGCAGTAGGATGGGTACTCTTGCCCGTCCGTCGTTTATCGGTTTGCAAAGGACAAAAGACGGACGGGCAAGAGTGCCCATCCTACATTTTTCGAGCCGCTCCGATGTCGCTTCTGCCTCACGTTCGACCTGGCCGCCGGATCACCGGCATGTCCGCCATTCTGTTGCCGTTCACAGCGAACGGCCTGATCGACTGGGACGGCTTCGCGGCGCATGTGGCACGCACCGCTGAGGCCGGACTGGTTCCGGCCGTCAACATGGACACCGGCTTCGTCAACCTGTTGACACCTCCGGAACGGCTCGATGTCCTGCGCCGCACGCGCGACACGCTGGCGAACCAACCCGCTACGAACGGTCGCGACCGATTCGTGGCCGGATCGTTTGTCACCGATCAACCGGGAGACCGCTTCCAACTCGACGCGTATCGCCGTGAGATCGACCTCATCCGCGAACATGGTGGCACACCGGTGATCTTTCAGTCGTTCGGTCTCACCGGGCAGGATGCCACGGCGATCGTGGCCTCGTACGCGGCGATCGCGAAGCACTGCCCGCAATTCATCGGCTTCGAACTCGGCCAGATGTTCGCACCGTTCGGGCGCGTGTACGACCTCGACACATACGCGGAATTGCTGGACATCACCGAGTGCGTCGGCGCGAAGCATTCGTCGCTCAAGCGGTCGCAGGAGTGGGATCGCCTGCAACTGCGCGACGAGCGACGGCCCGACTTCCACGTCTTCACCGGCAACGACCTGGCGATCGACATGGTGATGTACGGGAGCGATTACCTGCTGGGTCTGAGCACGATGGCCCCCGACCTGTTCGCCCGCCGCGATGCCATGTGGGCCGCGGCCGATCCCGCCTTCTTCGAACTCAACGACCTGTTGCAATACCTCGGCCAGTTCACGTTCCGCGATCCGGTGCCGGCGTACAAGCACTCGGCGGCGCAGTTCCTGAAGCTGCGCGGTTGGATCTCCTCCGACCAGCCGCATCCCCGCGCGATCCACCGCCCGGACAGCGACGTCACAGTCCTCGCAGATATTCTCCGCCGGCTGGAACAGCTCGCATGACGTGCTGACCGGGATTCCAACAAACGAACATCTCCAGTGCCGCGATGGCGGGCTGGAGATGTTGTCTGGGTCGAGACTCCCGCCGGGCGCGGATCAGTCGATGTCCGCGTAGTCGCTGGGAGTTTCCACAAACTTGTCGAGCGAATCCTGCGACGAGAACAGGAACAGTTTGCCCTGATACCACACGGCGAAATCGAGCGAGCCGGGCACCTTGTCGCCGTCGTCATCGTAGGCGACCACGTCGATGCCGTTGGCGGCCGGAGCGTAACTGGCGGGCGCCGCATCAAACTCCGCCTTGGCTTCGGCCGACGCGAAGGTATAGGTTGCCGACTGGTACTCCGACTTGAAGGCCGGCTGGGCATCAACGAGCTTGCGTTGTGACTTGAGCGTCACCGGGCAAAAGCCCTTGAAACCTGCCTTGCCGGTTCGAGAGGCGAGCAGCTTGTACTGCGCTTCGCGGGAATCGTCGCCAGCCGATTGCGACACGTTGGTGTCGGCAGACTTCGCGATTGGAAGTTCTGCTTCGTCATCCAATTTCAGACCGCTGAACGGCGTCTCCGGTTCGACCGCCTTGGAAGCGGCGGCTTGCGGAAAGAAATCGGCGGTGTCCTCGACCGGAGAAAGTGTGGCAGCGCCGGAATCGACAACGGCCGGAGCCTGCGGTCCCGCAGCAGGCTGCGTACCGTTCGGCGCAGCCGATTCGACCGGAGCCTGGAACGGCTGCGGTTCGGTCGGTGCCGAGGGCTGGGCCGCGACCGGAACGCCGGGCGTGGCTTGTCGGGCAACCTGCGGTGCGGAACGAGCGGCGGCCGGTTTGCGGCCGAGGATGCGGTCCATCAAGGTCGGCTTGGGTTGGAATTTCGGAGCCTGAGCTGCCACAGCTTGCTGTGCGGCAGCGCCAGCCGTCGCGGCGGCGGCAGCCGAGTTGACGTCCATCGCGGGCATCTGCTTTCCGTCACGACGATACAACGCCTCGAGTTGTTGTTGAACCGCGCTTTGACCATTGGACGGAGCCGCGACCGGTGCGGGCACGGAAGTGCTCACTGGAGCCGGACGCGCCGCGCGGTAGGCACCAGCGGAGCGGCTTGTGGTTGTCGTCCCGGCCACCTTTGATGCGGCTGACGGAATCTGGCCCGAGACTTGAGTCACTCGCTGGCCACTCGCGGGCGTACCGGACTTCGACTTGCTCCACCATCCGCCGGCCTGCGTGACCGTCGCGGTCTTTGCGGCTTGCGGACATTTTCCGTTGGGACAGGAGTTGCTTTGGTAGTTTGTCCCCACTTGGGCGAACGCAACGCCTGCTGGTCCGATGACCATGCCCGTCACGACGGACCACAGGGACGCCTTCGCGAAGAATCGAGTGCGAGTGTTCATGGATCGTCCTCACCTGAACTGAAAGTTGACTGTTGAGTGCCCCCCCGGACGCGGCGACTCCCGCGGCGGGCTTAATTCTTGTTCCGACCGATTGTCCATGCTGTCCGTGGATCGGTTCGTCGATCACACCGAACGGCCGTTGCAGGCCGCACATTCCGGATGACCGTGAGCGACAGTCAATCTATCGACGCTTGTGTGATGCCGGTTTTGACGTCCGTACGACCTTTGCAGTGGTTTCAGGCCGATACCGAAGCACGCTCGACACAATCGGCAAACTTTCTCCAGTTTGACAGCCTTGCGAAACCGGAGTTTCTTCTGTCGAACCGCGGGGGCATCTGGTATGAATCGTTCGCTGTGCGAACCGGTTTGCCGCAATTCTGGCAGCCAAATCCATCGAGTCTCGCTTTAAGGTGCTTCTGAATGTTCCCCGAATCCAAGCCTCCCGTCCCGCCACCGCCACCGCCTCCTCCTCATCCGCCGCAAACAATCGTCATCCAGCAGCGGCTCAACAGCGGTGGTCGGTTGCGCTCGCTGTTCTTCTGGATGATCTTGCTCGGTTCGCTCGTCGCCAACTTGCAAATGTATTCGGCCTATCGCCAGTACTTCGCCGCAGAAGAGGGTCCAGCCGAGCAGTATCACTCGGGAGACAAGACATCCGACGCCAAGATCGCACTCGTCGAAATCACCGGGACGATCATGCCACCGTTCACGAAACATGTGCTGGACACCATCCAGCACGTCAAGACAGACGACGATGTGAAAGGCGTGGTGTTGGTGATTGACAGCCCGGGCGGGCTGGTGTCGGACAGCCACGAAATCTACGAGGAACTCCGCAAGCTCCGCGACAAGAAACCGATCGTCGTGCAGATGAAGAGCATGGCCGCATCGGGTGGCTACTACGTGGCAATGGGGGCTGGCGAGAAAGCGAAAATTTTCGCCGAACCGACGACGTGGACCGGCTCGATTGGGGTCATCATCCCACATTACGAAGTTACGGAACTGGCGGAGAAGTTCGGCGTCAAGGCCGTCCCGTTGAAGACCGGTGAATTCAAGGATTCCCTCAGCCCGTTCCGCGAACTCACCGTCAACGATCGCAAGGTTTGGGACAACATTCTCGACCAGGCGTTCCAAATGTTCCTCGGTGTGATCGACGACAACCGGTCAAACCTCGACATGCCGCAACTCAAGTTGCTCGCCACCGGTCAGGTGTTCACCGCGAAGGACGCGAAGGCAAACGGTCTGATCGACGAGATCGGATACCTCGACGACGCCGTCGCGCACCTCAAGAAGCAGTTGCAGATCGACGAAGCTCGCGTCGTCCGCTACCACTCCGACGCGGCGCTGCTCGACCTGCTGCTCGGTTCGACGAAAGCCCCCGATCCGTCGGCCACATGGAAGGCCATCCTCGAAGCCAGCGTCCCACGCGCGATGTACTTTTGCTCCGGCCTGCCAATTCTGCCGCCGAGCCGTTAGCCCAGTGGGACCGGCGTCCCGCCGGTCCTTCGTCACCGGTGATCCGCGAGTCCGTTTGCTGCGTCAACAGGGCGTGCCGGCGGGTGTCGTCACAGGTCAAACGAACATCGCAAGCGGAGGAGGTGACATGTGGTTTTGGAGCCGAGGCGACTTTGGACTGGAGAGTTTTGTGGATGACCCACCGCAGGGGCCGTGGCCGAAATGGTTCGGTGGGGCGGTGATTCCCGGTCTGATTGCGGCATGCACAACCCGTATCCTGCTCACCGGGCACGCGACGTTTGGCGGGCGCCGCGGACGAGTGGAATTGTCCGGGATCGACGCCACGATGTTCGGAGTGGCTTTACTCGGATTCGGTGTGCTGTTGCACTGTCACTACTTTTGGGGCAACACAACCAAACTCGCCGACTATTCGTACCTCGGAAAAGTCGTGGGACTGCTGACCTTTGTAGTGGGGCTGGGATTCGTCGCCCTCCACGTGCTGGCGTCGTGGTAGTTCTTCCCTCAGAGCGTGGTCACTTCGCGGCAACAGCAGCGGAATTGAATTGCCACGCCTGCCGGGCTAGAGTGACCTCTCGCGTTTGACTGGGAACGCCAAACCCGTAGTCGCTCTCGCACGCTGCCCTCGGAGACCCCACCGATGCACATCGCCGACGGACTGCTCAGCCCTGCGGTGTGCGTGGCGACGGGATTGTTCGCGGCCGGCGCAGTTGGCGTGAGTCTCCGCCAGCTTAACCAGTCGCTCGCAACCCGCACCGTTCCACTGACCGGGATGATGGCCGCGCTGATCTTCGCCGGGCAGATGGTTAACTTCCCGCTGCTCGGTGCCAACGTCTCGGGGCATCTGCTGGGAGGCGTACTCGCTGCGGTCATCCTCGGTCCGTGGGCAGGGTGCCTCGCGCTGACGGTCGTGTTGATCGTGCAGTGCTTCGTGTTCGCGGACGGCGGGTTGACTTCACTCGGGGCGAACATTCTCAACATGGGTGTCGTCGGATCGCTGGGCGGCTACGCGGTGTACGCGACCATCCGCCGCCGCTTTGCCGGTTCGCGCGGAGTGATCGTGGCATCGGTGATCGCGGCTTGGGTGAGTGTGCTCGCCGCCGCCGCGCTGTTCTGCCTCGAATTCGCCCTGTCGCATCCCGCCGGTTCGTTTGACCTGACCACGGTTTGCCTGCTGATGACGGCGTATCACAGCGTGATCGGCGTCGGCGAAGCGTTGATCACCGGTCTCGTGCTGGGTGTTGTGCTGGCTCAGCGCCCCGATTTGATTCACTCCCCCGCGCCGGGAGCCGGCCTGATCTCGAACCTCGGCCGAGCCGCCTGGGCCTGTGTGATCGTTTCGCTCGCAGTCGCGATCTTCCTCGCACCGTTCGCGTCCGAACATGCCGATGGACTGGAAGCAGTCGCGGCGCAGACCGGTCTGCAACAGCTTGCAGCGACGCCGCGTGTGCTGGTTCTGCCCGACTACGCGCTGGCCGTTCCGGGGACCGACGCGTCGAGCGGCTTCTGGCAACGGGCATCCGTGTCGGTGGCCGGTGTCGTCGGCACACTGATCGTGCTCGCGATCGCCGCGACGCTCAGCAAGTGGACTCAGTCGCGGCTCGCGTCCACCGAGGGAGCCAATGTCTCCTGACTTCTTCGACCGCTTCAGCCGCGGCACGACGGTCTGTCACCGACTGCCCGCGACTTGGAAGCTCGGTCTGACGCTCACTGTGATCCTGATCGCCGTCAGTCTGCCTTTCGCGCAGTGGCCGATCCACGGCTGTTTGCTCTGCCTCGTGTTTGTCGCTCACAGCTTGGCCCGCATCCCGGTGGGATACCTCGCGCGCCGCGTGGCATGGCTGCTCCCGTTCATCATCGGACTGGCCGCGTCCGTGGCGCTGTCGCACTCTCAAACTCCCCTCTCCCCCCTTGGGGGAGAGGGGCCGGGAGTGAGGGGCGAGCGGTCCCCAGCTCCCGCTGCTCCAAACTTCTCCCCTCCCGTTCCCCCCATCGTCACGGACAAAGACACGCTGGTCGTCAGTGGGGGAGACACGCTCGCCATCGCCGGCGCGATCATCGTTCGCAGTCTGATTTCCTTTCTCGCCGCGTTGTGGCTCGTCCACGTCACACCGTTCGACGAATTGCTCGCCACTCTGCGACGATGTCACGTCCCCGCGTTGCTGGTTAGCTTGATGTCGTTCCTCTACCGCTACAGCTTCGTGCTGCTGGATGAACTCGACAAAATGCGGACCGCCCGCCAAGCCCGCTCATTCGGCGCGGCCGATTGGCGTTCGCGGTGGAAGACGAACGCGCAGCTCATGGGTCAGCTTCTCATTCGAGCCATGAACCGGGGCGAGCGCGTTCACGGAGCCATGTGTGCTCGCGGTTGGAGCGGCGATGCGAAGTACGTTCGGATCCGGTTTGAGAACCGGAGCTCGTCTCCCTAAGCCGTGTCACCAAGCTTGGTTGGACTTGGGTACCTCCCATTCGCGTGCTACTCTACCTGTCGCGAGGCAAAGGGGCGGCAAAGGGACACTGACGTCAAACACGAGGGTTAACACGTGAAGCACATCAAAATCATTGTCGAAAAGCACTCCGATGGTTATGTCGCTTATCCGCTGGGATTACGCGGTGCCGTGGTGGGTCAGGGTGACACCTACGAAGAAGCCCTGTCAGACGTAAGGTCTGCGATTGCCTTCCACGTGGAGAGTTTCGGAGCCGAGGTTTTGGAGGGTCAGGACGACGTGCTGGAAGCCTTCGTGGCCGAAGCGGGAGTCTGACTCTGATGTCCAAATTCCCCGCCGACGTACCACTCCGTCGCGTGGTCAAAGCGCTTGAATCACTGGGATTTCGTGTCATTCGCGAAGGAAATCACGTTTCGATGGAACGCGTCTTGGACGATGGCCGCAAAACCCCCTTGACGATGCCCAACCATCGCACAATCAAAAGCTCCACTTTGCACACCATTCTCACGCAGGTTGGCGTCTCGCGAGAAGACTTCCTCTCTGCCCTCGACAGAAGCTGATTCTCTGGTGGCAAGTGTCCGGAGATCCCTCGATCCCTCGCCGCTGACTTTTTTCGATGGCCGACAAAGACACAGCTCCCGCACTTCTTCTGCATGTCGGCAATCTCTCGTACCGCTACCCGAATGGTCAGCCGGCTCTGCATGACGTGACGTTCGACATCGCGGCCGGAGAATCCGTTGGCCTCGTCGGCCCGAACGGCGCGGGGAAAACCACGCTGCTGTTGCATCTCAACGGTCTCATGCCCGACGACGCGGCGTTGCCGAGCGGCGAGAACTCGAACACGGATGGAGCTGCCATCACGGTCGCGGGGTTGCAGATTTCGCGACGGCACCTGCCGGAGATTCGTCGGCAGGTCGGACTGCTCTTCCAAGACCCGGACGATCAACTGTTCTGCCCGACCGTCGGCGAAGACGTCGCGTTCGGCCCGCTGAATCTCGGCCTGCCCGTCGACGAAGTGAAGCGGCGAGTCGTCGAGAGCTTGAACGCGGTCGGACTGGTCGGATACGAAATGCGCGGGACGCAGCGGCTCAGTTTTGGCGAACGCCGCCGCGCGTGCCTCGCGGGGGTTCTGGCGTGTCAGCCCAGCCTGCTGGCGCTCGATGAACCATCGAGCAACCTCGATCCGCGCTCCCGTCGCGGGTTTATCGAACTGGTGAAATCGCTCCCCGCAGCCAAACTGATCGCCAGCCACGACCTCGACATGATCGTCGAACTGTGCCCGCGCGTCATGGTCCTCGATCACGGCCGCATTCAGGCGGACGGACCGACGATCGACGTGTTGTCGAACGTCCGACTGATGGCCGAACACGGACTGGAAGTGCCGTGGAGGTTGCGAAGGAATGGTTGAGATACTCCCTCTCCCCTTTGGGGAGAGGGCTGGGGTGGGCTGATGAAAACCTTGAGCAGCAGTGACTGGAACTCGTTGCGCGTGTCGCGTTTTGAAATTGTCTGTCTTCATCCGTGCCCCGGCCTTGCCATCCGTGCTATTCCGCAATTCTTGGATAGCACGGATGGCAAGGCCGG
>JACRIH010000241.1 GCA_016235885.1 Planctomycetales bacterium
AGCTTTCCATTCTTCGACATCCGCTTTCGTCCGGTACGTGAAATCTCCCATCCCTTCCGCGTGAGCGCGCGTGCGATACGTTTTGCATTCGATCAGAGTCGGGCCGCCTCCAGCACGCGCGCGGGAAATCGCTTCGCCCGCGACATCGAAGATTTTCAGCACGTCATTGCCATCGAGTTCGAAGCCGGGCATTCCGTAGGAAGCGCCGCGGCTGCCGACGGTCGGGTTGCCAGCCGCGTATGCGAACGGGACTTCGGTGGCGAACTGGTTGTTTTCGCAAACGAACAGCACCGGCAGTTTCCAGATGCTGGCCATGTTCAGTCCTTCGTGGAACGCCCCGTTGTTCGAGGCACCGTCACCGAAAAACGCCACCGCCACCTGATCGGTCTTGAGCACCTTGAAGCTGTACCCACCGCCGCACGCTTGCAGAATGCACGGGCCAACGATGCCGCTCGTCCCCATCATGCCGATCTCGGGAGAGAACAGATGCATGCTCCCTCCTCGCCCGCGCGACAACCCGGTTTCACGCCCAAACAATTCCGCCATGAGTTCGCGCGGAGCCGCACCCTTGGCCAGAGCGTGGCCGTGTCCGCGATGCGTGCTGAACGCCACGTCGTCGTGACGCAGGTGAGCGCATACACCCGACGCGATCGCTTCTTCGCCGACATACGTGTGGCAGGCCCCCTGGATCAAGCCTCGCTGGTGACACCGCGCCAGTTCTTCTTCGGTCTGGCGGATGACCTGCATCGTGCGGTAGAGACCGAGAAAGGGGAGTGGGGAGTGGGCAGTGGGCAGTGGAGAATTGCTCATGAGTTTGGCGAATCGAATGTCTTCGGTCGGCGGTTGAGTGCTGTCATTGTTTGCGTTGAAGAGAGCGAATGAGTGACCTCAGCATTCGGCCGAGGCGGTCACATTTTTGAAGCAATGGCTCGATATCCTCAGTACGAGCCAGTCCGACTTCCCCAGCCAGAATCCAGTGTGTCTCAAGTTCTTTCAGGCTGCCTTGTGCGATCCGCAGGAATTGGACGTATTCACCGGTTGAATCTCGACCGTAACCTTCGGCGATGTTGGCCGGGATGCTCGCGGCCGCGCGTCGAATTTGACTTGTCATTCCAAACATTTCCTCCTTGGGAAATCCGCGTGTCCGCAGGTAGCAGTCTTTTGCCAGCGCGAGCCCCAACTGCCACACCTCCAAGTCTCGATACGATCGGATCACGTCACTCATTTCTTTCCCCCACTGCCTACTGCCCACTCCCCACTGCCCGCCTCACAGTGCCACCACCGTTCATCGCGAGGTTGCCGCCGTCCATGGGGATGAGCGCTCCCGTAACCCAGTTCGAGGCGTCGGATGCGAGGAACACGGCGAGTCCTTTGATGTCTTCCGGCTGGCCCATTCGTCCGCGCGGGATGCCGCGCAGAAACATGTCTTTCAGCGTGGGATCGGCGTCCATGCGCTTTTCGAGGCTCGGGTTGACAACCTGCGCGGGGAGAATCGCGTTCACGCGGACTCCTTGAGCGGCCCATTCGGTGCTCAGTTCGCGAGTCATCTGCGCGACGGCTCCCATCGCCATGCTGTACGCGATGTGCCCGCGACCGAGTGCTGTGATGCTGGCCAGCGAGCCGATGTTCACGATGCTGCCGCGACCGGCCGCCAGCATGCGTCGTCCCGCTTCCTGACAGGCACAGAACCGGCCGAGCACGAGGTGACGCCACGAGAGTTCCACGTCATCGAGCGAAATCTCTTCCGGTTTGCCGAGGACGGCATCGCCCGCGACGTTGCCGAGGAAGTCGATCCGGCCGAACTCGCGGTCAAGCTGAGCGAAGATCGCACGGACATTGTCCGGTTGCGATACGTCCACCGAGGCCGTGCTGGCGCGGCGTCCGAGCTGTCGAATCTCGTCCGCCGTGCGCTGCACGCCTTCGGCGTTACGATCGACGAGCAGCACGTCGGCTCCATGTTCGGCGAGCGCCATCGACATCGCCCGGCCCAAGCCCTGTGCGGCTCCGGAAACCATCGCGACGCGTCCGGTGAGATCGAAAAGTTTGCTGACCATCAAATGCTCCAATCAATTGGGCTGTCAGGCTGGAAGCAGTTTTAGTTCCAGATTTGGCGGTAGCCACGTTCGCCAGAACGTGGGGCTTTCTCTGGTTTGCCCACGTTCTGGCGAACGTGGCTACGGATTTGAAATCGCTTCTCTCATCACTTCACCGCCAGCGCGCGGCCGTAGCCGCCGTGGGTGCCTTTGATTTTGATCGGAGCGAACAAAAACGTCGCTCCGTGTTCGGGGAGTTCGCCGACGTTCGTGAGGAATTCAACCACGAACACGCCGCGAGTGGCCGTGGCCCACGTGGTGGCAAGGGCGTCGTTGCGGTGTACGCCACCCAGCGTCGGGCCGTCGGTGCCGATGCACCGCACCCCTTTTTCCGCGAGGTACACGATCACATCGGCGGTCGCAGCCGGCCACGCTTCCGTCTTGCCGGCCAGGGGGGATGCCATCAGGCGGTCGATGTCGGGCAGCGCGGGGAGAGTCTGAAAATGTGCGTCGGTGTAGCCCGACCGGAAGATCACAATTTCTCCGGCGCGGATGGGGGCGGTTTTTTGTTCATGTGCTTTGATGAGGTCCACCGTGATCCGGGGCGAGGCGGGCCAGTCGGCGGACTTGGTGGAACCGATCAGTGATCGCACGTCGATGACTCGCGCATCGCCGATCAATGGTTCGAGCGGCACTTTCTCGGTCGTCAGATCGCTGTGACCGAGTTCGCCGTATTTCGCTTCGAACTGCATCCGCTGCCGTTGAATCTCTGGAGTGAACAGCTTGACGTTGAAGCCTTGCGGCGGCAGCGAAAATGACGGCGGGACCAAATGCGTTCCGGCCTGACTGTCGAGCAGATGGGCGCGGGCAAAGTAGGGGCCGCGTGCCTTGCCGAAGGCGTTCAACGTTTTCGCGATGTACCGGCTGGCTTCGTCACCCGGCACGGACCCCGGCCAGGTGACCGGCAGGTCTTCGTCCAGCGACACGGAGAGATCGACGACTCGTTTGGCTTTCGCGCTGTCAATCAGTCGCTTCGCGAGTGTGGGTTCGGTGATGCCGATGGCTCGGGCTTCGCCGCCGGAGCCGCCGACATGTTTCGCGGCAAGCAGCACGTAGCACGCGCCGGTGGTCGGAAGCGAACCGAGGTTGGTCGCGCATTCCGTCCAGATCATTCCGAACTGGCCCCCCGCCTGATGCGTGGCCACGGCCAGATCGGGAACCGGCCCCATGCTCGCACCGTCGAGACCGAGCGCCATGACTTTCTTGTTGCCGAGGTACTTCATGCATTCGGGTGTCGGAGCCGGCCAGCCGGACGTGTCTTTGCGCAGGACGGTGTGGACAAATCGTTCGCCGCCAGTCGCCAGCGGTTTGAAGTAGCGGTCGCTGTAGTCGCTGCGAAACAGAACCACGTCCCCCGGACCGACGGGCCGATGTTTTTTCTCCCATTGTTGAACGATCGCCGGGGTGATCAGAAAGCTGCTTCCTGGCGGTGCGTTGTCGATGTGCTCACGAATATCGATCACGCATGCTTCGCCGATGAATTGCCACGCGGGAACTTTGTCGCCCGTGATCAATCCCATCGGCCCGGCTCCGGGCAGACCGGAATCGGGAGGCGGGACGAAGTGGGCGGGGGCGTCCCATTGCGTTCCGGTGTGCTCGTCGATCGTCACCAGATCACGATGGTACGGGCTGGCTCCAAACGTGCGGTTGGGGACAACGCTGTGTTGCATCATGCCCACCGGCCAGACGCACGGCATTTCGGGAGCGACGAGCAACGACAAGTCGTGGACGTGCCCTTTCAACGGCTCGGCCGCGGTGGCTCCCGCAGCCCAACTCGAGAACATCAGACCCAGCAAAACGACGGCAACGCGCGGCATGGCGGCTCTCTCTCGGATGCAAATCTGGGGTGAAACTTCGGGAATGAAATCGTGAGCCACAATAACCCGACGCGCCGGCGAGGGCAACCAGTGACCCAAGCGATGGGCATGAGCGATGGGGTCGGGAGTCTTTTTCAGGTCGGCGAGAAAGGTGTCTCAGAGTCACGGATCGTCAAAACGCCGACTTGAAAAAGACTCCCGACCCCTTGGACTTGGGACACCACAGGCCACTATCTCGCTTCTTCATCCGGCGGAGGCGGCAGCAAATCGGATTCATTCAGGATCGGCAGCGACAGGCCCTTCCCGCCGCGCGCGTCCAGTTCGCGAAGCTGCTTGAGGAGAGCTTGCGTTCCCCTTTCATGAGGGTCGTACCTGGCCAGCTTCTGCAAGACCTCGCGGCCGTCGGATCGTTTACCGAGGGCGATCAGGCAGCGGGCCAGACCGCGACCGGCGGCGAAGAAGTGCCGGTTGTCGCCGAGATTCGCCGGCAATTGGACGATCCCGCCCGGCGGCAGCAGGCCCAAACCGGTCTCGTAGCCGAAACCAAAATGCCCCTTCGCGAGCTTCACGTCGTTGTCTTCGAGCGCCAATTCTCCCAGCATGTTGTGCGCTTCGAGGAACCCCCGGCAATCGGACACGAGGTACAGCAACTCGTCGCGCGCGATGTCGAATTCCTCACCCGCGATGATCTCGCGCACCTCCGCAATGTCCTCTCGCCGGTCCACCGCGCAGACCGGGGACACGAATGCGAAGCGGTCGCCGCCGAACTTCTGCAAGCTCAGAAGCTCACCATCGCGCCGCAGATTGTCAGGCGGTTTGGATCGCGCTCCGGGCCGGCGGTTTGGGGGTTGTTGATCGGGACGCGGTTTCTTGGGCGGTTGAGGTTTCATGGCTGCGAGCCATTCTGGTCGGGCGTCGGGCGAAACGCAACGTACCGCAAGACGAGGCCCGCGAGGATCAGGCCGCCGCCGATCAGCGTCGCGGTCGGTACCGTTTCACTCCACAGCAGCCAGACCCAGACCGGGTTCAGGATCGTTTCGAGAAGCGTGATCAGGCCGGCTTCCTGCGCGGCGATGGTGCGGACTCCGCGCGCGAACAGCATGTACGGGAGACCCATTTGCAACACGCCCAGTGCGACGATCAGGCCCGCTTGTTCGGGCGTGGGAACCAGTCCGTTCCACGCAACCCACGGGAGAACTATCACTCCGCTGACCAGATGGTTGAGCGCGATCAGCCACGCGGAGTCCTCGTTGCGCTGATGCCGCAGCGTGGTGACGACTCCGCCGTACGCCATGCCGCTGCCGAGCGCGATCAGGTTGCCGAGAAATTGTTCGCCGTGCCACGAATCGACGACGATCCAGACAATCCCCGCCAGGCAGAACCCAAGCGTGACCAGATTTTCCCGGCGAACCGGTTCGCGGAGGAAGATCACCGCGAACACGAACGCCCACAGTGTGCTCGTGTATTGCAGAAAGATGGCGGCGGCGGCCGACGTGCGAGTCATCGCGATGACGAACAGCGTGTTCATGAGCGCGAAGCTGACGACCATCGGCCACATGCCACGGGTCAATCGCACACGCCGCCAATTGACAAACGGCAGCACGAACACACCCGCGGCGAGTGCTCGAAAGCAGGCAATCAGCGGCCCGCGATCGGCCAGCGGCAGACTTTCGAGCGGCGGACACTTCACAAACACACCACTGAGACTCCACAACACAGCCGCCGCGACAAGCGCCCAGCGACCGCTGCGCGGCGTCGGAGAGTGAGGATCGAAGGTCATCGGGAAGACATCACATCGGAAAATGAAATAGCCACGGAAGGAACACGGATGAAACACGGATAAGGCGAGTTCTGTACGCCCGCAGTCAATCAGAACCCTGTTGTCAGCCACAACCAGTCGTCTCAAATCTCGGTTGTTGAATATCCGTGTTTCATCCGTGTTTCATCCGTGGCTAAAAAATTGTTTCGGTTGCTGCTCCGAAGCGCAGTGGATTTGACGGTACAATCACGCCATGCACGAATTCTTTGAACATACCGCCGACCTCGGCTTGCGGGTGATGGCTCCGGATTTGAATCAACTCTTCGCCGAAGCGGCCACCGGGTTGGTGGGCATGATCGTCGAGAACCTGAACGTCGTGCAACTGTCTCGGACCGTCGAGATTCGCATCGCCGGCACGGACCTCGAGTACCTGTTGTTCGACTGGCTGAACGAAGTGCTGTCGAAATTTGAATGCGAACATCTCGTGCTGGCAGATTTCCAAGTGAAAGTGACTGACGAGGGACTGACCGCCACGTGCCGGGGCGAACCTTTGGACCGCGAGCGGCATCAGTTGGGTCACGAAGTGAAAGCGATCACGTACCACGGGCTGACGGTTGAGCAGACGGCTGACGGTTGGCTGGCGGAGGTGATCGTAGATATTTGATTCGTAGATGAAATCAGACGCGGAGAAAGAGAGACGCGGAGACACGGAGAATTTCCCCCCTCTCCGCGTCTCCCAGTCTCCGCGTCTCCGTATCTCGCACACGACATCTCTATCGAGGCAAGCCATGCCCAAGCCCGGATTCCACGGCCCGCTCATTCGAGTCAACGAATGCTGCTGGCGCATTCCCAAGTCGTACAAGCCCGGCATGCGCGTGGATGGCTTGATCTATTCGAGCGAAGAGATGATCCAGCAACTCGTGGCGGATCAGGCTCCGGAGCAGGTCGCGAACGTGGCGTTTCTGCCCGGCATTCAGCATGCCAGTCTGGCGATGCCGGACCTTCACTGGGGATACGGGTTCTCGATTGGCGGCGTCTGCGCGACGGACCCGTCGGACGGCGGGGTGATTTCTCCCGGCGGAGTCGGCTACGACATCAACTGCGGCGTGCGGCTCGTGCGGTCGAATCTGTTTTTCAAAGATGTCGAACCGCACCGGAAGCGGCTGGTCGATCAACTGTTTCGCGACGTGCCGACGGGAGTCGGTCGCGGCGGGAAGTTCAAGTTCACGCCGAAGGAATTGCGCCGGCTGATGGTCGAGGGGCCGCGGTTTCTGCTCGGACGTGGCTTGGCTGTTGAACGAGACATCGAATACACCGAGGCCGAAGGGTGCCTCGAAGGAGCCGATCCGGACAACGTGAGCGACCGCGCGGTGGAACGCGGGAAGGATCAATGCGGGACGCTCGGCTCGGGCAATCATTTCATGGAGGTCCAGGTTGTCGATGACGTGTTCGACGAGGATGCGGCAGGTGTGATGGGTCTACAAAAGGACATGATCTGCGTCATGATCCATTCGGGATCGCGCGGGCTGGGGTATCAGGTGTGTGACGACGCGCTGCTCATGTTGCGTGGCGTGCCGGAACGATACGGCATCGAACTTCCCGACCGGCAGCTTGCGTGTGCTCCCGTCCACAGCACGGAGGGGCAGCACTACCTCGGCGCGATGCGTGCGGCCGCAAATTACGCGTGGTGCAACCGCCAGCTCTTGATGTGGCAGGCTCGCGAAGTGTTCGCGTCCGTGTTCGACCGCACGTGGCAGGAGTTGCAGATGGACCTGATCTACGACGTCGCCCACAACATCGCCAAGTTCGAAGAACACGCGATCGGCGACACGGGCGAGATCAAAAAGGTGTGGGTCCACCGCAAGGGGGCGACTCGCGCGTTTCCGCCCGGTCATCCGGAAATCCCGCCGCTGTATCGTGGGATCGGCCAGCCAGTGCTGATCCCCGGCGACATGGGTCGTGCCAGTTGGGTGCTGGTCGGTCAGGCGGGAAGCATGGAGCAAACGTTTGGCACGACGTGTCACGGTGCCGGTCGCGCAATGAGCCGCACGGCCGCCGTGAAGCATGCTCAGGGCCGCCGCATCGACCACGAACTGGCCGCCCGCGGCGTGATCGCCCGCTCGCAAAGCTGGAAGGGACTCGCCGAGGAACAGCCGGCGGCCTACAAAGACGTAGACCTCGTGGTCGAAGTCGTCCACCGCGCGGGCTTGTCGAAAAAAGTCGCCCGGATGCGGCCGATTGGCGTCATCAAGGGGTGACGTGCGAATCGACTGGCTGCTCGGCGAGAACGAAGGTTCCATTGCCGACCACATGTGTCGATTGCGCGGATGCGACCGGTCGTGCGGATTCGCATCGCACGACACACGGTGGTGGGCAGATGGATTCCTTGGAATCGTCCGCATCCGCGAACCGGAGTCTGACGCCACCGGCGAAAACGGCAGCCGTCGGCCTGCCGAATCGTGGACGAATGACGATACACAGGGAACTGGTTACTCCGGACGAATCCGTTCGCTGGCTGAGCGAATTCCCCCTGTCGGTACTTTCTGTTTGACTGGCACTTTTCCCGACACCTATAATCCCCGGCGTTCCGGAGTTGCTTTCCAAGCTTTTCAAGTCTCTCCCTTCCGCGCAAACCGGACTGTCGGTCCACTGGACCGGAATTCGCCATGACGAAGATCAGCAAAATCCTCACGGTGCTTGTATTCTTCGCGTGCCTGTCGTTCATGGGCTTCGCGATGGTGACGGTGCTGGGTGGTCCGAACTGGCAGAACAAGTCCGAGGCATTGGCTGCGGAACACAGCTTTTCCTACGAGTATCGCGGCAAGGAATCGGGCTGGGATGTGAAGGATCACCGCAAGGGAACGCCCGAACAGGTCGCGAGCGGCAAGAGTTTGGCCGAGGCGGTGGTGAAGTCTCAGCGCAAACTCATCGAAAACCAGAAGTCCGAGTTGGACGCAATCTCCAAGGAAACCGACTCGGTCGCGCAGATTCACACCCGGCAACAAGCGGCGATCACTGCCGACCAGGCCGCCTTCAAGCAGCGAGTCGATGTCCTCGAACAACAACTCAAGGCAGTGCGCGTGGAGGCGGTCGAGGAATCGAAGAAGGCAGTCACGAAGTCGGACGAAGCCAAGGCGATCCGACAGGTTGCCGCGTTGCGGCGTGACGAATTGATCCAACTGCAAAACCAACTGGTTGTATTACGGACGCAAAAGTCGTCCGCGTTGGCCGACCAAAAGCGACTGGAAGACTTGCTCAACCAAGCTCAGGCGGTGTTGGCCGACATGGAACGTCGCAAGGAATTGCTGGAATCGGACGGAGCCAAGGCAGACGCGAACTACGACAAATAAATCAACCGAATCGTCATCCTGAATTACTTCGTTACGAGGAGCCCGTGCGATGTCCTTCGTCGGCAAGATACTGGTCGTCATCATCGTGTTGCTGAGCGTGTGTTTCATGGCGTTCGCCGGGGCGGTCTACACAGCTCAAACCAACTGGAAGAAGGCCTACGAAGCACAGATCGCCGCCACCAAGAAGGTGCAGGGGCAGGTGGCCGAACTCGAAGCCGCCACCGCGAAGGAACGAAACGAGCGGCAGGCCGAGTTCAACCAGATCAAGGCCGAGCGCGACGCGGCCACCGGCAAGGTGGATACGACGGCCCGCGATGTCGTCGATCTGACTGCCAAGAACAAACAACTCGCCGTCGAAGCCGCCGCTGCCAAGGAACAGAACAAGATTGCCGACGAAGAGGCCAAGGCGAGGAAGGAAGAAGCGCTGGAACTGCGGCTCGTCAACACGAAGCTGCTGGCCTCGCGCGACGAACAATCCGCGCTGCGTGTCAAACTGGACGACCAAGTCCAGACCCTGACGGTGGACTTGGATAAAGCCCAACGGAAAGTCGTGACCCTGGAAAAGGAAGTGGGTGGGCTTAAGCAACTGTTCGCGAACAACAAGTTGTCGACGGATGTGAAAGTGGCCACCCGGCCCACAGTCGCGCCGGCGGAACCCGTCGAGGGAAAAATCACCGAGACGCGCCCGGCGAGAGTGTCGGGGAATTCTGAACTCGTGGAGATTTCGATTGGCAGTGACGATGGATTGACGAAGGGACATCAACTCGACGTCGTCCGCGGAGCCAAGTACCTCGGCAAGATCCGCGTGGTCGAAACCTGGCCAGACAAGGCGGTGTGCGAGGTGGTGGTCAAAAACAAGAACGGCATCATTCAGCGAGGCGACAATGTCACGACGAAGCTCTAGTCCGAAGAAAAAAAGTCCGAAGGGGCCGTCCGCGCCGCCGGATGTTTACGTCAGCCTGCTGTTCGTGTCAGTCGCCGCGCTGATCGTCGGCATCGTCCTGCTGGCGCTGGAGCTAAACGAGTACGCCTGGTCGCTGCCGTCCGGAGCGTAGTGGTGTAGTCCAGGCTTTCCAGCCTGACTGGGTCACTCCGAAAGTTCGCCCGAATGGCCTCGCTCGATCCCGTGTCAGGCTGGAAAGTCTGACCTACAGGATGAACCGGCTCAGATCTTCGTCCTTCGTGATCTTCTCGAGCTTTTGCCGCACGTACGCCGCGTCGATCGCAGTCTTGCCCAACTTCGGTGATGGGGCGTCATAGCTCACGTCTTCCAGCAGCCGCTCGGTGATCGTGTGCAACCGCCGGGCGCCGATGTTCTGCGTGGCTTGATTCACCTGCCACGCAATGTCGGCCATCGCTGCGAGGCCGTCGCGGGTGAATTCAATCTCAACGCCATCGGTCGCCAGCAGTTGCTGGTATTGCTTCGTGAGCGAACTCGTCGGCTCAGTGAGAATCCGCAGGTAGTCGTCGCGCGTCAGGTCTTGAAGTTCGACGCGGATCGGGAACCGGCCTTGCAACTCCGGCATGAGGTCCGACGGCTTCGAACTGTGAAACGCTCCGGCCGCGATGAACAGCACGTGATCGGTCCGTACCGGGCCGTATCGCGTCTGCACGGTTGTCCCCTCAACGACCGGCAACAGGTCGCGCTGCACCCCCTGCCGGCTGACATCGACACCGTGCGAGCCGCCTTCCGGCCCACAAATCTTGTCGAGTTCGTCGATGAAGATGATCCCCGTTTCCTCAGCCATCCGGATCGCTTCTTCGTGGATGGCTTCCTTGTCCATCATCGCTTCGATTTCCTGCTCGATGAGGGCTTTCCGCGCCTCGCTCACTTTGAGCTGTCGTTGCCGCGACTGGCGCGGCAGAAGCTTCTCGAACATGTTTTGGAAATCGAGGTCCATCTGCTCCATGCCCATGTTCGAGAACACCTGCACGGGAACCATGCGCTGATCGACGTTGAGTTCGATCTGCTTGTCTTCCAATTCGCCGTTGCGAAGCATTTGTCGCATCTTGTTTCGCGTGCGTTCGAATCGTTTCTGAGCCTTGCGAGTTTCCTCCTCGTCCTTTGAATCATCCCAATCCGGCTTGCTCGGGCCGAGCAGGTCCAGCAGGCGCTCCTCGACGCGGCTCGCCGCTTCGGCTTCGACCAGCCCACGCTTGCTCGTTTTCACCAGCGTGACGGCGGCTTCGACGAGGTCGCGAGCCATGCTCTCGACATCGCGCCCGTGGTAGCCGACCTCAGTGTACTTGGTCGCTTCTACTTTGATGAGAGGTGCGCCGGTGAGCTTGGCCAGCCGCCGCGTGATCTCCGTTTTGCCGACGCCGGTCGGCCCGATCATGATGATATTCTTCGGCGTCACCTCGCGGCGGATGTCTTCGGCCAGTTGTTGCCGCCGCCAGCGATTGCGAATGGCGACCGCGACCGCTTTCTTCGCATCGTTCTGCCCGATGATATGCTGATCGAGCAAGGCCACGATCTCCCGCGGCGTCATTTCTTGCACGGGAATTCCTCCACGGCGATTTCCTTGTTCGTGTAGATGTCGAGGTCGGCGGCGATTTCGAGCGACTTGCGGACGATCTCCGACGGCGAAAGCTGTGTCTCATTGATCAGTGCCCGGGCCGCCGCGACGGCGTACGCCCCGCCCGATCCGATCCCGAGAATTCCGTCGCTCGGCTGGATCACATCTCCCTGACCGGTGATCAGCAGACTGTGCTCTTCGCTGACGACGATCATCAATGCTTCGAGCCGCCGCAGGATGCGATCCGTCCGCCAGTCGCGAGCCAACTCCGTCGCCGCGCGGGGAATGTTGCCGGGATAATTCTTCGCCTTGGCCTCGAACCGCTCCATGAGCGCGAACGCGTCGGCGGTCGAACCAGCGAACCCCACGAGCACCTTGTTGTCGAGCATCCAGCGGATTTTGCGAGTGTCCGCCTTCATGATCGTCGTGCCGAGCGTCACCTGCCCGTCACCGCCGAGGGCCACTTCTTTGCCTCGCCGCACGCTCAAGATCGTCGTCGAATGCCACTTCACGGCCGTTGCCTCCCATTTGAGAATCGTGAAGTCCAGCGTAGCCGCTCGCGGTGGGCAACACAATCGTCGTTCCCGGTGGCTTGGGGTGGACGCTGGAGAGGTGTAGAATCGCCAGCGTAGAATCGTGAGCGCAACAACTTTCCGAATCGTGCCGACGTAGTCCGGACCCCTTGGTCCGGACGAAGTCGCCTGCGCCAACTGCGAAAGGGTTCGTCCGGACCAAGGGGTCCGGACTACTAAACTTTGGAGCCAACCTGTGTCTGCCATCCTGCGAATCGACGGCGAAGTGGAACGGCCGCTCGACCTGACGTTTCAAGATTTGAAGTCGATCGACGAGCGAGACCACGTCCGCGACGTGAGCCAGTTCCATCCGAAACGGAAGGGGGACGGAGTGACGTTGAATTCCGTGCTGGAACAGGTCCGTCCGAAGCCAACAGCCACGTACCTCACCCTGCACGCCACGGCGGACAAGTTCGCGGCGAGCGTCCCGCTGTCCGCGGTCCGCGACGAAGGGATCGTCGTCTACACGCTGGACGGCGGTCCACTTCCAACGAGCAACGGCGGTCCCATCCGATTCCTGATCCGCAACCCGGCCGCCTGCCACACCGACGAACTGGACGATTGCGCAAACGTGAAATTTGTCGACCGCATCGAACTCACCGCCGGTCGCGGACACGACACGCGGCCGGAGAACGAGGAAGAACACGAACACCTGCACGAACACGGATGACGATGGGGAATGAAATGTCTGATTTGACGCACTTCGACGAAACCGGAGCCAGCCGGATGGTGGATGTCGGCGCGAAACCGATCACCACGCGGATGGCCCGCGCCTCCGCCGTCGTCACGATGCGCCCGGAAACTCTGTGCCTGATCCTCGATCAAAAGCTCGCGAAAGGAAACGTGTTCGAGGTCGCCCGCCTGGCTGGCATCATGGCAGCGAAGAAGACTCCCGAGTTGATCCCACTGTGCCATTCGCTTGGTCTCGACAGCGTCGAACTGCACTTCAATGCCATTGATGACCGCTCGGTCCGCATCGAATCCGTTGTCAAAGTCGAAGCCAAGACCGGCGTCGAAATGGAAGCGATGACGGCCGTGAGCGTGGCCGCGCTCACGATCTACGACATGTGCAAGGCGGTCGATCGCGGGATCTCGATTGGGCCAATCGAACTCGTCGAGAAATCGGGCGGCAAGAGCGGACATTACACCAAGCTATCGTGATGTCGATCGCCCCTGGGCTTGCCCCAGGGGTTCATTGGCTTTTGCGCTACTTGATTGCCCAAGAAAGACGAGTAGTGCAAAAGCCGTTGAACCACCGAAGCAAGCTCGGTGGCGAAATACTCACACGTATTGAAGTGTCGTTCAACTGCACAAGCGCCCCTCACCCCCGACCCCTCTCCCCCAAAAAGGGAGAGGGGAGAAATCAGGGACCGAAGCGACTCAAGGAACAAGAGAACATCATGCCTCATCGAATGACCGTGACCATTGCTAGTTTGCTTGTCGTGAGCCTGCTCAATTCGCCAGCCAGTGCCGCGAAGATCGTGCTCGTCGCGGGAGGCGGAACCGCCGGTGATGGCTCACCCGCGGCGCAGGCCAAGCTCGACAGTCCGTTTGGCGTCGAGTTTGACCGTGCCGGCAACCTAGTGCTCGTCGAGATGACTGGGCATCACGTGCGACGGATCGACGGTCGAGGCGTCATCACCACGATTGGCGGAACGGGCGAGAAGGGACACAGCGGCGACAACGGCCCGGCTGCCAAGGCGACTTTCAACGGGATGCACAACCTCGCCATTGCGGCTGACGGCAGCATTTATCTGGCGGACACCTGGAACAACTGCGTCCGGCGAATCGACCCGCAATCGGGCATGATCACGAGCGTCGCAGGGACCGGGATGAAAGGTTTCAGCGGCGACGGCGGACCCGCGACGAAGGCGGAATTCGGCGGCATCTACTGCGCGTCGCTCGACCCGCGCTCCGAGAAGCTGTACCTCGCCGACCTCGACAACCGCCGCATTCGCGTGGTGGATCTGAAATCCGGAGTCGTCACCACGGTGGCCGGCAACGGGATGAAGGGTGTGCCCGAGGATGGTGCGGTCGCGTCGAACAGCCCGCTCGTCGATCCGCGTGCAGTCGCCGTCGACAAAGCGGGCAACGTGTACGTGCTGGAACGAGGCGGCCATGCGCTGCGAGTCGTTTCAACCGATGGCACGATTCGCACCGTCGCCGGCACCGGCAAGGCGGGCCTCTCCGGCGACGGCGGCAATGCGCGCGAGGCGACTCTCAACGGCCCGAAGCATCTCTGTATCGATCACGACGGCACCGTGCTGATCGCCGACACCGAGAACCACGTCATCCGCCGTTACTCGCCCGCGACGGGAAAAATCGACCGCGTGGCCGGCATCGGCCGCAAAGGGACTGCGGGTGTCGGAGGCGATCCGTTGCAAATTGAAATGAACCAACCGCACGGTGTGTTTGTCCATTCCACAGGCGTGTTGTACATCACTGACAGCTCGAATCATCGCATCCTGCGGATCGAAAAGTGACGATGTACAAGCCTGAAATGCAGTGCTAGAATCCCGCCGGTTCGCAAGCCAGGCCCGATCGGGCGAGAGCTTGCATCCAGCGCAGCCGAAGTGGCGGAATGGCAGACGCAGCGGATTCAAAATCCGCCGCCTTTAACGGGCGTGTGGGTTCGACTCCCACCTTCGGCACTCGAAAAACCCTGGGACCTCCCAGGGTTTTTGCGATTCTTGGACATTGTTGTGGCAACTCGACAACGAAGTTGCCCCGCAGAATTCACTGAGCCTCCACGGTCAACGATTGTGTCAGTGTTGGCAGCCTGTTATTGCGTCGGAACCGAATTCGGAGAGACACATGCCCAAACCGAAGTCCAAGAAAACGGCCTTCAAATCGGCTGCCAAGCCAGCAAAGAAATCGAAACCCGCGGTCAAGACCGCGAAGCGCAAGCCTGCCAAATCGAAGAAGGCCACCGCTGTCGAAGTGGACGTGGCTCTCGGTCGTCCGCTGGTCACCCAGGAAGAAAAACTGTACTTGCTCTTCAAAGAGGACTACCACGCTCGGCAGATCTTCGAGTTTCTACGAGTCGCCACCGTGCGCGATCTGGAGCAGTACAGCCCCCTGCAGATTTCCCGCATCCTTGCCAAGCCTCTGCACGACACGATCGACCGCATCCGTCAACGCCTGGCCGAAATGAAACGGTCGCTCCGTGACGACGAAGATTTCGCGGCCGAGTATCGGAAACAGACGAAGGGCAGGTGAGTGCAAGTTTCCCAAGCCCCTTGGTCCGGACGACGCCGACACAATTCCGATCGTTCTCACGATCACGTTCCAAATCTTTGGCACGGGAGATGACATCCACCTCACGCCAGCTTCCACCCAGGGCGGTATTCACGGCGGATCAGGCGGTCGGCTTCAGGAGCGTTGGTGGCTCGCAGAGCAACCGGGTCCCAATGGAGTTTCTTGCCGATGCGGTAGGCGACGTTGCCGAGGTGGTTCGCTTCGGTGAGCCATCCCGAGTACTCGAAATCGCACGACGCAGGCGGTCCGCCCTTGCACGCGATCACCCATTCGGACTGCTGACCCGGCGACTTCGGCAGGAACGGTTCCGGCCGTGGGAACTTGGCGAACTCGCTCTCAGGTAACAGCACGTGCTTGCCGTAGTCAGACAGCAGCATCCCTTTGTCACCGATGAACAGCACGCCGTCGCGCCACTGCGGGATGCCCCCTTCCTTCCAGATCGCCGGCTTGTTCACCCCCTGATGCCACGTCATCCGCACCGGAGGCAGACCCTCGCGCGAGCCGTATTCGTACGTGGCCTGCATCGACGCGGGAGCGAGGTCTGGGTGTGGGGGCGGTCCGTCAGCTTCGATGGTCAGCGGAGCCTTCAGCTTCAGCGCCCAAAACGGCAGATCGTTCCAATGGCTGCCGAGGTCCGACATCGTGCCGCTCCCCCATTCCCACCAGCGATACCATTTCGGGCCGGGGAAATAGACATCGTGGAACGGTCGCTCAGGTGCCGGGCCGAGCCACAAATCCCAATGCACGCCAGCGGGGATCGGCTTCGAATCGGTCGGCCGCTCTCGCACAGACACGATGTCGCCGTGTGCCTTCGCGTCCTCTTCGCTCTGCCAGCCCCAGGCTCGTGATGTCCACACATGAGCCTCGCGCACGGGACCGATGGCTCCGGTCTGGATCAATTCCACCACGCGACGGTAGTTGTCGTTGGCGTGAATTTGAATTCCCATCTGCGTCGCGACCTTGGCCTTCGCCGCCGCCTCGCGAATCACGCGCGCTTCCCAGATGCTGTGTGTCAGCGGTTTCTCGCAGTACACGTGCTTGCCGAGTTGCAAGGCCGGCAACGTCGCGAAGGCGTGCGTGTGTTCGCACGTGCTGACGATCACGGCGTCGAATTCCTTCGCATGGTCGAACACCTGGCGGAAGTCCACGAACTTCCGAGCCTTGGGATGATTGGTCGCGGCTCGTTCGAGATTCGATTCGTTGACGTCACACAGCGCGACAATGTTTTCCGCTGACACGGCCGACAGATTGGCACCGCCACGACCGCCGGACCCGATGATCGCGATGTTCAACTTGTCGTTGAGATTCTGTCCGCGGAGGATGGCGGGAGCGGCGAACGTAGCCGCGCCGGCCGCAGCCGAGGCGTGCAGAAACTGCCGCCGTGTGAGAGGGGGAGCAACGCGGGTGAAACGACGCATGGCAATCTCCGATTCAGGTTGAACGGACAGCGACCAATTCCGCGAACATGATAGGCCAAGGCACGCAGGGATGCGACGGATTGAGAGCCGTTCGTTACGTAGCCATCACGCTCCGCGTGATGAGCCGAATGTCAAATTGGCGCTGACTCCTATCTCGGCTCGTCACGCGGAGCGTGACGGCTACGTGACTCCGTGCGCCGGCTACTTGACCCGTTCCGACGCCGGCACATGCACAACCGTCACCGCCGTGCAGTCCCAGGCACGGCTGCCGCGCGACACATTCCACGTGACGAACACGCGCGAGCCATCCGGATCGACGGCTACACTGTACGTGCCGCGCGGCGCGGCTCCATACTTCTTCTCGTAGACGGGATTCAGAAACGCGATCACCTTTCGCTGGCGGGTCTTCGTATCGAATTGCACGATCGGCGAACCATCCCTGTCCGCGCCGCCGTGAGCTCCCGGCACGTAGTACACGAACCGCCCCGCTGCGTCGGCGCACATCGCGGCCACATACGTCTGGCTCGCCACCGGAGCCGGTCCGAGTTCTTCGACCTTCTCGGTGCGCGTGTTGAACCGGTACAGCAGGGCGGCAACATCGCCACGCGCTTGCGACACCGTGATCACATCGCCGGCCGGAGATTCCCGCGTCGCCGCGCGGATGCCGATCCGGCCGGGAATCTCCACGGGGGGCGATCCGCTGGCGGGATCAAACCGCATCAACGGCGAAAGGTCATTCCCCGGCGTGAAGTACACCCGGCCCGACGACGAGGCGAGGATCATGTAGCGCTGCGGACCGTTGTCTCCCTGGTACAGCCGCTTGCGGTTGGCCACGTCGTACGCGAAGAACTGAACTTGGGCATTCTCCGCTGCGCTTCCCGGAGCCGACCCGCCGTAGAAAATCAACCGTTCGCCGTCGAGCGTCCCGTTGGGAATGCAATGCTTGCCGACTGGTCCGTGCGCGACGATCTCGCTCTTCCCGGACTCTGGATGACAGCGGACGATCCAGTCCCCTTCGTAATGATTCGCGTCGACGGTGGCGCTCGGCGACCCGCGGTGAGTCGAACAGTACAACCAGCCATCGCGCCCCAGATCGAGCCGGCTGTGAAACTTCCCCGGCGTGTAGTGACCGTCCGGCAACGCGAGCAGTTTTCGCAGGTCGAGCAATTGCCGAAACGACTTATTCGCCGGATCGAACTCGTACACGAATGCGTTTCCCTGTGGCGCGAGGTGATCGCCGATCGTGGCGTAGTATTTTCCGTTCGCGAACAAGCTGTCTCCCCATGCGGACCACGGCTTGCCGGCGTACGTCTGACCGGGGAAATATACAAAGTCGATCGTCGGTGGAGTCTTCGCGACGGTCACGCCGTTCGCCAGTTCGACCGTGTGCTGGAGGAACTCGGGCGAGCTGTCCGTGACGACAGCCAGCCCGTTAGGCAACTGCGGCGGAAAGGGCAATTCCGGCTGAGCGGATTTCTTCGGCTTGGCTTTTTCCTTTGCGACTTTTGCGGGCTTCTGTTCCTGAGCGTGGGTGGCACCAGATGGCAGGCAGGCGAACGCAGCGCCGATCAATATCAGAGAACGAGCAAACACAAACGACCGACGCACTCCCTCTCCCCAGAGGGGAGAGGGGAGAATTCTAGGTTGCAAGATCAGGCGAATTCTCATGTCGTCTCCTGCGGTGCGGTATCGCGACCGACGTGTTTGATGGCTACGTCACTTCAAACCCTTTTCGCTGTTCCCTTGCCAGCAGCTTGTTCGCTTCGGAAGTGCCGACGAATTGTTCCGCGTCAGGGTCCCATGCCAGCTTGCCGCCGGTTCGCATGGCGATGTTGCCCAGGTGGCAGAGGCTCACCGAGCGGTGCTGGCTGACGACGTCGGAGACCGGTGTTTTGCGGCTCCGCGTGCAATCGTAGAAATTGCCCATGTGGTTCTTGATCGCGTCGATCTTCCCCATGCGCTCGGGACGGTCGCGATTGTCGAAGTCGTAGAGTTTGAAGTCATCGCGAGGAAACGGCCTGGCTGCGAGGTCTTCCACCGGTTTGCCCGACACGGTGCCACGATTCACGAACAGCCGCCCTGCGTCCCCTTCGAACAGGATTCCGTTGCGGGAATTGTCGCCGCGTTGAGCATCGAGCACTTCGAGTTCCATGCCGTTCGCGTAGCGATACTTCGCGCGAAAGTCGACGGCGACGTTGTACCCGCCGGGAACCATCGGGTACCGCGCGGTCGCTTCGACCTCAACTGGTCCCGTGTGCTGCGTTCCCATCCCCCACTGCGCGATGTCGAGGTGATGCGCTCCGGAATCGGTCATTTCGCCGCCGGAGTATTCGTACCACCAGCGAAACGTGTAGTGGCAGCGTTCGGGGACATACGGCACGTTGGGAGTCTGCCCCTGCCAGAGGTTCCAATTGATGTGCTTCGGCGCCGGCTGCGGATCAAACGGTCCACCGGTCGTGTTTTTTCCCAGCACGACCGTCACCTTCCGCAGCGCCCCGAGGCGGCCACCTTGCACAAGTTCGCATGCCAGCCGGAATCGAGCGTCGCTTCGCTGCCACGTCCCGACCTGGACCACTCGGCCCGTCTCTTTCACCACGCGGCAGAGCAGCTTTCCTTCGTCGACCGTGAGCGTGAGCGGCTTCTCGCAGTAGATGTCTTTCCCCGCGCGGCAGGCGTCGATGACCATTTTCGTGTGCCAGTGATCCGGGGCACCGATCAGCACGACGTCGATGTTCTTTTTCGCGATCAGGTCGGTGTAGTTCTCGAAGATCTCCGCCGTGCTGCCAAAGCTGGCCCGAGCCTGTTCGCGCACATGCCGGTCCACATCGCAGATCGCGACCACGTCGCCGAACGGCAACGCCTCGCGAGCGATCACCGACCCCTGATACCGCATGCCGATGCACCCGATTCGCCAGCGTTCGTTCGGCGACTTCGGTGCGGCGCGATCCTCTGCGCCCGAGGTCCACGTGTACGGCATCAGCATGACCGCAGCCGATCCCGCCGTCGCCGCGCAGAGCAGCTTCCGTCGCGTCATTTGTGCGTCATTCATCGTTGTGCTTCCTTTCTCCGTGCTTCCTTTCTCCGTCTCGGCCGGTCGTGAGACGGGCGTTCACATCGTTCTCGCCGCCGGAAACATCCGCAACAACTCACCGACGTCTGTCACTTCGTCGAGTCGCCAGCACGTGTCGAGAACCTGCTGCCGCGCGGTGGTCGTCAGGCGACTCGCGGCCATGCGTTCGAATTTGGCTTCGACCTCGGCGTCGGTCATCGGGTTTTGATCGTGACCGCGGGGGAATTCGTTTTCGGCGGTGAGGGTTCGGCCGTCGCGGAGTTTTGCGACCAGTCGATTCGGAATGCCGCGCGGATAGCGAGCCGTCAGCGCCGCGTCACGGTGGATGCGAATTTTCCCGACGAGGTCCAGCAACGCGGGATCGTGCAGGCGGCTGTCCGAGAAAGAGTCGAGAGTCACGTCGCCATCGACGAGCGCGACGGCCGTGCAATACGGCAGGCTGTGGTCGGCCGTTTCGCGAGTCTTCGGTCGCCACTTCTCCGGGTCTTTCCCGATGATGTCCACAGCCGCGTCGAACGAGAAGATGTCGAGGTTCTCGACCTGTGCCGGATCGGAAACGTGTTTCCGCAGTTCGAGCGCCGCGTGAATGGCACTCTGTGAGTGGTACTCCGCCGGCCAGAACTTGATCGACGTCCGGTTGATCATGAATCCATCGGAACCCGGTTCGCCACCGAATGGTGGCAGATCGAACGGTCCCGACACCTGCTTGAAGAAGCCGAGTTCCCCCTCAAAAATCGGAGCTGGACCGGTCAGCCCCTCGGCGGAGAGCAGCGCGGCGAACACGCCGTTGCGAGCCGCGTTCGCGAAGGCACATCCTTTCCACTCCGACAATTCGCCGGCGCGCGTTTGCCGCAGCGTGACGTTCGGCGTCCCCGCGAGATTGAGCGCCTGCCGGGTTTGCTCGGAATTCAATCCGAACAACCGTGCCGACGCGGCGGCGGTGGAGAAGGCTCCATAGGTGACGTGATCCCAGCCACGAGCGCGAATACTGGCCGCGTCGCACAGCCGGCACTGGATTTCGTACGCGATGACCGCGGCGACGATGACCTCGCGTCCACCGCGACCGGACGCTTCGGCCGCCGCCAGCACGGCGGCGAAGTTATCGCTGGGGTGGGCCGGTTCCAGGGACAGATACGTGTCGTTGAAGTCGAGGTATCGAAAATGAATTCCGTTCACAAACGCCGCCAGGTCGGGACTGGTTCGCGTTTCGCCGCCGAGCCAACTCGCGCCCGGTTCGGATCGCACGCGGCGAGCCAACGCACGAGCCACTCGAACCGGCGGGGCATCCCACGCGCCGAGCGCACAGGCAAACGAGTCGATCAGCCGGCGACGAACTTCGTGAACCGTGCGTGCGTCGAGATGCTCGAACTTCAGGTTGACGGTGTAATTGGCCAGGCGTTCGGCAATCGTGGGAGGGGGCATGTTGTCGGCAGCGTCGAACAAAGTTCATTCCGTTCGAAACCGCAGCCGGAAACACACCGGGCGGAACGGAATGAATTCCGTTCTACGAAGCGCGGGCTGTGGAAACAAGTCAACCGCGGCGACCGGTCTGCGGTCGCCACGGTCGTTGTCACCAACATACAGGAAATAATTCAGTTGAGACTCGGAAGTGGTGGTGGTGGCGGAGGAGGAGCGTTTTGCAATGCCGCGCTGGTGACCGGTGTTCCCGTGGAATGATACACGGGCATCGGCGGCGGGCTGGTCACGTTGTCGTAGACGATTCCCTCGCCGATCATTGGCAGTTGGCCGATCACCTGCGGCTGACCGATGACTTGCGACTGGCAGTTGCCGGTCGCACAGCCACTCGTTGCGGCCTTGGCACCGTTTGAAGTCAGATTGCCATAACTTCCCGAGGCGTTCCAACCGCCGACAGTTGGCGGCACAGGTGCTCCATTGGCTGGAGTACCGCATGTCGCGCAGTTGCCGGACGACGGCATGGGCTGCATCTGCGGAGCCATCATCACCTGACCGCCGCTGACTTGACCACCGGCGCAGCCCGCACAGCCACCGGCTTCAGAGACTGGGCCGCCTGGCATCGCGCTCAGGGGCATCATCCCGCCGACCATCGCCGATTCACCGCCGCAGCAATTGCTGGACGTCCCGACGGAACCGTAGGGCTGACCCATTGGTCCGCTCCAACCGTCAACCGGCTGACCGCAACACGGAGCCATTTCGCAACCCGGACGTCCGCCTGAGCAGCGATCGCCGTGACGCTTGCACTTCGTCTTTTTGAATTTGGAAAACAATTTCGGCGAAGAGTTGCATTCGTCCGCCGCTTCCCAACCGGGGCAGCCCTGGCAGTCCCAGTCCACACAACGACCGTGTCCGGTGGTGCCGCAGCCCGTGGTCCACGCCAGCAGGCATACGCCCAGCAGGCACGAGGAGGTGATCTTCATGTCCGTCCTTCCTGTGTGAGTTCATCAGGGTGACGCAGTCACGAGCTCGCCTCGCCCGCAATCGCCCAGCCGCAGCGACGGTGCGCTCCGCACCGTCGTCACACTTGGAAGGATCGGCACAATCGACACAGAACTTGAGCGCGTTACACCTTGCCCGGTCGGCCGAGATACGTCGCCATCACGCTCCGCGGGATGAGCCAAATGGCAATTGGACGCCGAATCCTGACGCGGCTCGTCACGCGGAGCGTGACGGTTACCTTGGCCTACCGGCGGGTTTTGCCGCTGGCCGGTTTCTGCCGCGTGGCGAAGCGGATGTCATGAAATTTCGCCGCCTGGCAGGTGTCGTAGACGCGAATGAGTTCCCCCACCGCGACCTCTGGTGCCGTGTCCAACATGACAGGAATTTCGGGGGCGATCTCCGCCAGCGCCAGCAGCGTTCGTCGCAGCGCATCGAAATCGGAGTGAACTCGCCCGTTGAGTTCCATCTCCGTCGCTCCCGCGGCACCGAGTCGCAATTTGATGGTCAGGTCGCCGAGCGGTTTGGGTGTCTCCGGCTGTGCGGAACTTTCGACCACCCCGGCCGTCAGGTTTGTCGGCAGCAGCGATTCCAACACGCCACCGGCCCGCGCCGCGGCACAGACGAAGAAGATCAGCAGCAGGAACACGACGTCGATCATCGACGTCATCATGTTCTCGCTGATGTCCGTTCGGTTGCGGTAAGTTGGAGTTCGCATGCTGCCACGTTCCGGTCGGTCAAAATGTAGCCCGGTCACTCCGTGACCGGAATTCGCTCACGGAGTGCCGCGTCTACTTTCCTTTCGCTTGGATCACCGCAAACTTGATGTTTGTCACTCCCGCCTTCGCGCAGGTCACCAAGAGCGGCTCGATCGCGCGGTACGGCACTTCGCGATCGGTGCGGATGCGGACTTCGCGGCCAGCCTGTTTCGAGTCGGGTTCCGGCGCGGCGTCCGCGAGCATTCGGTCGACGTCTGCCAGCGTCACCCGGTTGCCACTCAGCCACAGCGACTCGTCGCGGGTGACAGTGATGACGAGCCGCTTCTGTCGTTCCTCGCGTTCCTGCTGTCCCTTCGTCGCCTCGGGCAGGTTGACCTGCTTTTGACTCGTCGACCGCGCGATGTGACTGGCGGCCAGAAAGAAAATGATCAGGTTGAATACCACATCGATCATCGGCGTGATGTTGAACTTCAGGCCGCTGTCACGACTGCGTTGGGGGATTCGCATGTTCGTAGGTCAGGCTTTCCTGCCTGACGACAATCGACGTGGAAACTGTCAGGCTGGAAAGCCTGACCTACGTGGGCGCGGATTCTAGTCGTCGGCGATCAATGCTGAAACACGAACTCCTTCGAGTTCAGCACGGCCCAGAACAGGTCTTCCAATCCCTGCCGCCGGTTGCCGGATTCCGTCACGTAGCTGACGGCCGCTTCCAGTTCGTCCGCTCGCGGCGGGCGAGACAACGCGGTCAGGTACAGTTCCGTGATCACAGCCCGGTCGTTTTGAGACGATTCGGCCGAGACGGCCACGAGACGCTTGGGATAGCTCGCGGTCAGATCGTACTTCGTCGCCACGTACGATCCCGCGGCGAGCAGTTCCTCCGGAGCGAGCGCTCGATCATAGACGAGGATCTCGCTCAGATCACCATCCCAACCGAAGCCGGGATAATCCTCGCGGTTGCCGATGGTGAATCCGGTCGCACCGCGATCGGGACCGATGGCTCCGGGTTGCGACACGGGTTGCTTCTCGCCGTTCAACCACACTTCGAGCTTCTGTCCTTCGCCGCGTGAAATGAACACCGTGGCGAACGGCGATCGAATGACGTTGATCGTTTCCGGTGGGAGCGTCGAATTGCCTGCACTATTCACGCCGTCGGAGTAGACGTAGTAACTGCCGGCGACCGTGCCGTGCTGGGCGGTGAACACTGTGCCACCTCCGGCTGTGGAGCGGCGGAGCGTGAACATCGATCCTCCGCGGCCGGTGTCCGGGACGCGGCCGACGACGATCATCGTCCTCGCTGCGCCGGAGGGTACAAGATCGACGGCGGAGTTGTGCAGCAGGTCATCGACACCATCGAACCGGACGGCGGGCAAGCCGTTCAGGCCCGCCGCGATGAACGTCGGTCGGCGGTTGGCGTCGGTCTGCTCGACGTTACGCTTCGACGACGACTGGTCGATCCAGCCCGCCACCGCGTCGCCGTCCGGGGATGCGGCGCCGTGACGGTCGATCGCGCCCACGTCGGCTCGCAACCATAGTTGCAGACCAGCGGGCGGAGGCTGACCGGCGGCCTGCACGCGGTCGCGCGTGTCATTCCTCAGCCGTGACAACCGACTGTCCGGGCTGCGGAGTTTTTTCGAGATGATTTCCCCGTTGAGCAGCCGCAGCGCCTGCGACAACTTGGGTTCGTCGGTTCGCTCGCACTCGCACGCGGTGTTGCGAGCCGGCTGACCGAACGCGACGAGGAAATCGCTCCCCACGTCGGGCGTCGGCAGGGCGGTCGCCCGAATGCCGATGGGCAGCCCGGCGAATTTCTCGGGCGCGCCGGTCACGTGGCAGATCGCGTCCAACAATTGCTCGGCGGTCAGCGGACGGGCCAGCGCGTGAGAGAAGTATTTGTGATCTGCCTCGTTGAATGCGGTTTCGCGGCTGCTGAGTTGGTACGTGGAACTCCGCAGGATCGTCCGCAGGATGTGCCTCTGGTCGAAGCCGCTGCGCGCGAAATCTGCCGCGAGTGCGTCCAGCAGTTCGGCGTGCGCGGGCGGATTCGAGTCGCGAAAATCATCGACCGGATCGACGATCCCCTTGCCGAACAGGTGACCCCAGATCCGGTTCACGGCGACTCGCGCGAAAAACGGATTGTCGGAAGCGGTCAGCCAACGGACAAAGACGTCGCGCCGATCCACGCTGGCGGGCACATCGACTTCGCCGCCGATCGGCAGCACGGGCTTCATCGTGCGGCCGGTGCGCGGCTGAGTGACTTCGCCCTGCGACCCGAGCAACACAACGAGTTCGTCCGGTTCGCCGCGATTCGAAAATTCCTTGCGTTGCACTCGGCTGAAGAACGCGCCGAGGCCGTAGTAATGGTCCTGCGTCCAGCGTTCGTACGGATGGTTGTGGCATTTCGCGCACTGAATTCGGACGCCGAGGAAGAGTTGCGACGTCACCTCCGAGCAGGCGATCGGATCGGTCGCGGTGCGGAAGAAGTTGGCGGCGGGGTTCTCGAACGTGCTGCCGCGTGCGGTCAGCAGTTCGCGGGCGAACCGGTCGTACGGCATGTTGTCGCGCACGGCCGCAACCAACCAGTGGTGGAATTTGTGGACGCCGCTCGGCGACATTCGCGACCCCTTCGCCTGCAACAGGTCGGCCCACCGGAGCGCCCAAAACTCGGCGAACTCATCGCGAGCCAGCAGCGCATCGATCAGCCGATCGCGCTTGCCGGGCGAACTGTCCGCGAGGAACGTTTGCACTTCGGTGGCGGTCGGCAGCACACCGATCACGTCCAGATGAACTCGACGCAGGAATTCAGAATCGCTGCACACATCGGACGGAGCGATTTGGAGCAGCTTGAGTTTCTGGAACACAAGCCGATCGACAGCGTTTCGCTCGGGCAGGTCCGGCCAGCGGAATCCGTCGACATCGCGGAGGAACGTCAGCGATGAGATCGCGATCTGGTCGAGATAGCGGACGACGATCGCGGTTTCTCCGCGCCCGATTGCGTTGACGCCTCCCGCGGACGTGACCGTCGCGACCGTTTCGTCCGTGCTGGTGAAATCGGCGAGTTCCGTCACATCGCGGATGGTGCCGTCGGACAGGTGGGCCAGCGCGACAAGCTGCTGGCTCTCCGCCGGATGCCGCAGGATGCGCACGGGCGGAAACACTTCAAGACGCACGCATGCCGGAGCCGTTGTCGAATCGGTTCGGCATCCCTGGGCAACCCAATCGCGCAGCACGCGGAACGTGGGATCGTTCGTTTTCATCCGCCGCCCACCACCGTGGGCGATCTGCATCGTCGGCTTGCGGAGCAACAGGCTGGCATCGGGATCGGAAATGTTCACGCGCCGGGCGAACACTTCGCGCAGGATTGTGGTCTGATCGAGTTCCGGATCGAACCCGCGCAGCGAGAGGCGGAAGCCGCCCTTGCCGCTGGGCGATCCATGACAGGCTCCCGAATTGCACCCCTGCTTCGTGAGCGCCGGCAGAGTATCCAGTCGGAATGAAACGGTTTCCGGCAGCTTCGTCCGCGACACGTCCACTGGCACGACTGCCGAGAGCGATCCCACGCGGACGACGATCTCCGCAGTTCCGTCCGCCACCGGCCGTGCGATTCCGTCGGCGACACTCACCACCTGCGGATTGCTCGGCGCGAACGTGGCCTGTCGTGTGACATCCACGAGTCGTCCGTCACTCGCCACGCCCGTGACAACGAGCTGCATTTGTCGGCGGGAACCGGTGAGTGCGACCCGCAACGGGAAGACGTCGATTCGTGCCAGCGACTCCGCGGCCGCCGTGGGTTGCTGGGCGTTGCTGGCAGTCGCTGTCACGATGAACATCGTGCAGGCGATGCCCATCAACCGCGCGATCCGTATCGACCTGGCCGTCATCGTCACGTGTCCTCCGGAGACTTGCCTCAACTGTCGGGACACTGTAGATCAACCGACAGCAGGACTCCAGATCGGGCCGCAAGACGCCGCGCGTCCCAGACGGAGCCAATTGCGCTCGCGGTCCATCAATGCCCGTAACGAAATCGAAAAGGTCGCCATGCTGACTGTCATCTTGCTCACGGTGTCCAACATTTTCATGACGTTTGCCTGGTACGGGCATCTCAAGTTCAAGGAGCAGCCGTTGTGGCTGGTCATTCTCGTGAGTTGGCTGATCGCGTTTGTCGAGTACTGCTTTCAGGTGCCGGCGAATCGGATCGGGCATTCACAGTATTCGGCCGCACAGCTCAAGATTATGCAGGAGGTGATCACGATGGTCGTGTTCTGCGCGTTCTCGGTGCTGTACCTCCGCGAGAAGTTGCATTGGAACTACCTCGCCGGCTTCGCGTGTATTGTGGCGGCGGTGTACTTCGTGTTCGCGATTCCTGTTCCCGGTGCTGCGAAGTCGGAAGATGTCCAGCCGGTGTCTGTGAACGAGAAATCAACATGAGGATCGCTGAGTCGGCAAAACAGTTACGAGTCCCCCTCTCCCCCTTTGGGGAGAGGGGTTAGGGGTGAGGGGCGGTCCAAGCGTCTCTCCGCAAGAGTTCAAACTTCGGCACCGCGCAGAGCGAGAGGGCTGCGGTTGCGGGTAGCCCGCGCCGGGGGTTCCGTGGTATTCTTTTCGCGTTCGGAGTAAGCAACTCGCGTTCGGAGTGAACAACCGGAGGGGCAGACCGATGCAGCACGCTCATCTTCCTGTGGTTTCTCATCCCATAGCTTCGCGACGCACAATGTTGCAGGCGGGGTCGATTGGATTGCTTGGCCTCGGACTGTCCGAGTTGTCCGCAGCGCGGGGGTTCGCGGAACAACCCGCCGTGACACCGGCCAAGTCGGTGATCTTTATCTTCCTCACCGGGGGCTTGTCGCATCAGGACAGTTTTGATTTGAAGCCGGATGCGCCCGACACCGTGCGCGGTGAGTTCCGACCGATCGCCACGCGCACGCCGGGGATCGACATCTGCGAACACCTGCCGCTGCTGGCTCAGCACAGCGAACGATTCGCGCTCGTGCGGTCGGTCGGGACGGGGGACAGCGGGCACGGAGTCGCCTGTCACATGCTGCTGACGGGGCGGCTCGATCTGCCGGTCGGGTTCAACGAGAACAACGTCCCCAGCCCGAACGAATGGCCGTCGATTCCGTCGCTGGTGACGTACACCACGCGCGGCCGCAACAACCTGCCCCCTGCCATCGTGCTGCCGCAACCCAGCGTCAACGAAGCCAATAAAGTGCGACCCGGCCAGTACGCGGGGCGGCTCGGGCCGCGACACGAAGCGTGGCATGTGGACATCGCGGCGCCGTGTGCGCTCGGGAACGGAGCGTGCCCGAATTGTTTTCGATTCGAAGGGACGCCGTTCGAACACGGGTCGTCCACGATTTTCGACACGCCGATGCTGACGCTGCCGGAAGGCGGATCGCTGCGGTTGGGTGGTCGCGTCGGATTGTTGCAGAACATCGAGACGCAACAGCGCAGGTTGGAACAGGACGCGGCTGCGGGCAAGCTCAACAAGCATCGGCAGCAGGCGATCGCAGTCCTTGCCGATCCGAAGACGCGCCGCGCGTTCGAGGTCGAGAACGCCGATCCCGAAACGCTCGCCCGCTACGGCAAGAACAAGTTTGGTCTGTCGCTGCTGATGGCGTATCGGCTGGTCGATGCCGGAGTCAATCTGGTGCAGGTCAACCTCGGCAAGAATTCGACGTGGGATACGCATCGCCGCAACTTTGTCAACCTGCGCGACAACCTGCTGCCCCCGTTGGACCGGTCCGTGTCGGCGTTGCTGGATGACCTGTCGTCGAGCGGCCTGCTGGACAACACGCTGGTGATTGTGACCGGCGAATTTGGTCGGACTCCGAAAATCAACGCGGACGCCGGGCGTGACCACTGGGGTCCGGTGATGACCTCGGTTTTCGCCGGAGGCGGCGTGCGCGGCGGACAGGTCATCGGTGCCACCGACAAACTCGCGGCCTATCCGATCGCAGACAAGCAGTCACCCGAAAACGTCGCGGCCACGATCTATCGCACGCTGGGCATTCCGTCCAGCACGATGTGGACCGACTTCGACGGTCGGCCCCACGAACTGTATCGCGGCGAACCGATTCCTGGGTTGATCTGATGTAGCCCTCTCGCTCCGCGAGAGGAAAGCCGTCGATCATCGGTGATCGAATGGCAGTTGAACGTCTCCCGTAAAACGGCTTTCGTCTCGCGGAGCGAGACGGCTACGATGATGACCACCATCTCATCCGCCCTGCTGATCGCTTGCGTGTTGTCGCAAGCCCCCGAACCGCCACCCGCTGGGATGCGGAGCGATTTGTCGATCGGCAAGCTGTTCGTTCCCGCAGGTTTCGCGCCAGCGGATGGTCGCGTCCAAGTGATCGTGCATCTCCACGGAGCGCCGGCGGTGTGCGAACGGAATTTGAAACGGAGCGGTGTTGAAGCGGTGTTGGTCAACGTGACGTTGAACGGGCTGTCCGGGGTCTACACCGAAAAGTTCAAGAACCCGGAGACGTTTCAAACATTGCTGCGCGAGACGAATTCGAAGCTGCGCGAGTTGAAAGTGGCCGACAATCCGGCGATCGAACGGGTGACGGTCACGTCGTTCAGCGCGGGATTTGGCGGCGTGCGCGAATTGCTGAAATCGGACGACATCTACCAACGGATCGACACGCTTGTGATGGCCGATTCGATTTACGCCGGCTACAAACCCGGAACCGATTCGTGGCAGGTCGAGCCGAAGCACATGGAAGGGTTTCTGCGATTCGCCCGCGACGCGGCGGAGGGGAAGAAGACGCTCGTCATTTCCAACTGCCAGCTTCAGCCGGACGGATACGCTTCGACCGGCGAAACGGCGGACTACCTGCTGACCGAACTCGGGTTGAAGCGCGAGGCGGTCGATGAAATCTGGGCCGACGACTGGCAATGCACGTCGCACTGCCAGAGGAAGGGGTTTCGCGTCTACGGTTTCGCGGGGGACGCGGGGAAGGACCACGTGCGGCATCTTCAGAATCTGGACAAGCTCTTGCGACGTGCCCAGTGATTCTTTCCGTGGCGCAGGCATCTGGTATCATTTGCCGACGTCAATGAAGCTCGCGTGGCCAAGCATGCGACTGGCGAGCGGGGCGGCGTCAGCCCCCCGGTC
>JACRIH010000246.1 GCA_016235885.1 Planctomycetales bacterium
CAGAGGGGTTCAGGGAATTGAAGACTCGGAGAACATTGAGGTTCCCCATTTGCAGTTCGACCCACTCTGCAAAACTTCTCAATCACCACTCCAACCGTGTCTTTCTCTGAATCCCCTCTGAGGGCTCTTTTCATTTGAAGCGTCAAGCCCGTAGAGGCGTGACATTCTTGGAACCAAGGTCACGGCCGGCCATTTGGGCGACGGATCGCCCTTTACTTCGCTCCCTCGCCCCGCAAGTCTCATCAGCGGCTGGTGGGGTACACGACCGATTCGATCGGCGTGTCGTAATCGCCCGTAGATCCCGAGTACCCGGCGAATGACTTCGAGGTTTCCCAGAGAACCACATCCTGCACCGGCAGGCCTTGGCGGATGGCGAATTCAAAAATAAGTTTGGCCAGATTCTCGGCTGTCGGGTTCGCCGAAATGACATGGAGCGGTTCGCGCTGCTCGATCAAGAAGGGAAGTGCCGGGTCATCCCGATGCAGGATCATGCGATGATCGAGGCAATCGTCGATCCATGTGCGTAGCGACCGCTTGATGTCGGTGAAATCGACGAGCATCCCGCGTGCGTCCAGTCGATCCCCTGTCAACGTAATCACCGCCTGTCCGTTGTGACCGTGCAAGAATCGACACTTGCCGTCGTAGTTCAACAAGCGATGGCCGTAGCAGAAGTCGATGTGTTGGGTGACGCGGAACATGAGGTTTCCCAGCGACTGAAGTCGAGAATTGTGATCGTGGACGGAGTTCCGTAAGCATCGCGGCTCACGCTCCGGATCAGTATAGGTCGCCTCAGATGCGGCCTCAATCGCCATCCGTTGAGCGGGGGACTTCCGACTCGCAGTCGTGGGTTGCGATCAAAGTCCTGGCGCAGCGTGCAGCACTTGCAAGTGGACTTCGCGGCGACGAGGGCCGTCGAATTCGCAAAAGTAAATGCCCTGCCAGGTGCCCAACACCAATCGACCGTCTTCGACCAACACGTGACAACTCGAACCCATCATCGAAGCCTTCACGTGCGAATCGCTGTTTCCTTCGGCGTGACGATAGCCGGCCGCATCCTTGGGGATGAGCCGTCGAAGCGTGAGCAACATGTCGTGGACCACGTCCGGGTCTGCGTTTTCGTTGATTGTGACACCGGCCGTCGTGTGCGGCACGTAAACGATCACGCCACCTGATGTCAGTCGAGCGTTCGACACGAAGTCTTGAACGCGGTCGGTGATTTCCACGAACTGATCGCGCTGCGAGGTTTGGACTTCAATGGTGTGCATGAGGGCGAACGAATTGGCGTGGCAACGGGAGAGGCCCGTTGGTCAGGGCAGGAATCGGTAGGTACCACGGTTCGATTCCGCGATGTCTCGCAGGAGATCGGCCGCCGCGTAGCGTCCGAACCCGAGCGTGTGAATTTTCACTCGCTCCTGATTCAGCCGGGTAATCAGCGTGCCGACTCGGCGCTGGAACTGGCCGTCTGTGAGGAGGTAGATGACATCCGGGTTGGCGGTGAGGGCCAATCGCAGCGCATCGCCCGGATCGGTATCGCCATCGGCAAATGCCTGGCTCACCCATTCCTGGCAGGCTCTCTGATTTTCAGGAGTCGCCGGCAACAGTTCGCTGGCAGGCATGGGGATGGCGCGGCGATTGAAGAAAATCACGAAGAACTGTTGCTTGGAAGACAAACCCTGGATGGCGCGAACCAATTCCAGTTGCACTTTCTGAAAGCGAGTTTTGACCGCAGGGTCTTGCTGACTGCGGTACGGTGAGTTCATGCTGGCGGAACAATCGACCACGAATACAAAGCGATTGCCGCCGGATTGGACATCGAAAAACCCCTGCCCAGCGCCGGCAGCATCACCACTGCCCCGTCCAGCCGTTCCATTGGCCGCAGTCACGGAATTAGATCCACCGGAACGCGAGCGAGGCTGGCCGACATGAGCTAGTAAGTGATCCCCGCGCGGCTGGTCCTCGAAACTGTCTCGTACGGAAGTCGTCTCAGCGGCGGCGAGCGAACTCACGGTCAATGGCGTCCCGCCGGCAACAATCTCTTGAGGGCGATCGGAACGGGGACCGGTGGCCGTGGAAATTTCGACGCCGTCGAACACGCTTTCCGAAGACAGTTGCTTTTGCCACCCGACTTCCGGTTCGGACCAGCGGGTGTCGATACCGATGTCTTGGGACGTGGCAGTGAGCGAGACAAAAAAGACGGACAGGAGTCCCAACGCGAGCAGGTGCAGGCCGAGAGAGAGGGCAGGGGGGGCGAACCGTTCCCACTTCCTCCGCAGCCGGTCCGACAGTTCGGCGACGGCGAAGCGGCACCACACCACTTGGAAACCCTGCGGTCGCATCATCTGGCAACTCGCTGGAGACTGAAAGGAGAGAGATAACAACTTCCGAAAGTCGGTTGAAACGTCCTTGGCGATTATCGGCAGTGCGAACGGCAACCGTCCACTCGACGAACGGACTCCGTGAGATTTCCTCCGCCAATAACCCTGAAATGACGACACCATGCTACCACCGGTCACCGCAGAATCAATCATCACCATCGGAAGCGGTGCTGCCGCACGTCACGAAAAAATCCCGGCTTCGCTGAATAGCAAAGCCGGGATGCAACTTGTCGCTGGACGCAATTGTCGAAACGTGGCTTATTTTGCCGCGGTCAGCTTCTGTTCCTTTTCGGCCTTGCGGCGGATGACGACTTCTTCCTGGATGGATTTTGGCACCTGCCGATAGCGGTTGAACTCCATCGTGAAGGAGCCTTTGCCCTGTGACATCGAGCGGAGTTCATTGGCGTAATCGAACATCGTTGCCAACGGAACTTCGGCCTTCATCACGCACACGCCCAGACGCGTCTCGCTGGAGTGAATGATCCCGCGCTTGCTGGAAACGTGACCGGATACGGTCCCTTGGTATTCCGTCGGCACCTCGATTTCGAGTGTCATGATTGGTTCGAGCAGGGCCATGCCCGATTTGCGAAGCGTCTCGCGCATGCAGTCGAAGCCGCAGATGTTGAACGCCATTTCGGACGAATCGACATCGTGGTAGCTGCCGTCTTCGAGCACCATCTTGACGTTGACGACTTCGCACTCGCACAGCGGTCCCTTGACGAGTGCCCGCTGGAATCCATCGTCGATCGGTTTGATGTACTCCTTGGGAATTCGGCCGCCGAACACGGCGTTCTCAAATTCGTACGGTTCGGGAGCATCTTCGGGAAGCGGAACCAATCGCCCCTTCACGTGAGCGTACTGGCCGGAACCACCCGTTTGTTTCTTGTGCTTGTAATCGAATTCGACTTCCTTCGTCGGCGTTTCGCGGTACGCCACCTTCGGTTCGCCAACGACGCATTCCACCTTGTACTCGCGCTTGATTCGTTCCGTGTAGATTTCGAGGTGCAACTGTCCCATCCCCGCGATCAGCGTCTGACCGGATTCCTTGTCGGTCATGACGCGGAACGTTGGGTCTTCGCGACGGAAGCGTTCGAGAGCCTTGGAGAGCTTGTCGGCACCATCGCGCTTCAGTGGTTCGATAGACAACTTGATGACCGGTTCGGGGACGAAGATGCTTTCGAGTGCCACATCGGCGCCATCGCCGCAGAACGTGTCACCGGAAGCGCAATCAATGCCGACTCCGGCCACGATGTCTCCCGCGGTGGCGGACTCAATTTCTTCGCGCTGATTGGCATGCATCCGAACCAGCCGGCCGATACGCACGGTGTTTTGTGTGCGGCTGTTCGTGTACGAATCCCCCTTCTTCACCGTCCCTTGATAAATGCGAATGTAGGTGAGCTGGCCGAATTGTTCTTCGACAATTTTGAACGCCATGAACACGGCTGGCGCTTTCGTGTCAGGTTGCAGCTTGACCTTTACCGGCTCGGGTTTTGAGCCGTCGCCCTTGGCCGCTGCTTCAGCGATTGCCTGCTCTTTGGCTTTACGTGACAGATCGGTCGCGCGAATCTCTCGGTCGAGCGGACTGGGGAGATACGCGATGACCGCGTCCAGCAGGAGCTGCACACCCTTGTTCTTGTAGGCGGTCCCCATCATCACGGGGGTGACATCCTGAGCCAGCGTGACGCGGCGAATGAGCGGCACCAGTTCTTCTGTCGTCACCACTCGCTCTTCCAGCAGCGCTTCCATCAATTCGTCGCTGAACAGCGACAAGGTCTCCAGCATTTCCGCCCGAGCCGCCTTCGCTTCGTCGGCATATTCCTCGGGGATCGCTTCTCGTCGCACGTCTTCGCCCATGGGGCCGTCGAAGAACACAGCCTCCATGCGCACGAGATCGATCACGCCCTGGAATCGCGTTTCAGATCCCATCACGATCTGCAACGGCATCGGCGTGACGCCGAGCTTGTCCTTGATTTGCGCGATGACACTCTTGGGATTCGCGCCGGTGCGATCCATCTTGTTGATGAACGCGATACGCGGCACGTGATAGCGCTTCATCTGGCGATCGACCGTCAGCGACTGGCTCTGCACACCGCCTACGGCACACAGCACGAGGACCGCTCCGTCGAGCACGCGGAGGCTGCGTTCCACCTCGACCGTGAAGTCCACGTGACCCGGCGTATCGATCAGGTTGATCTGGTGATCTTCCCATTCGACCTTCGTGCAAGCGGACGTGATTGTGATGCCACGTTCCTTCTCCAATTCCATGTAATCCATGGTCGCCCCCGCGCCATCCCCCTTGACCTCATTCATGCGGTGAATGCGGCCGCTGTAGTACAGGATGCGTTCCGACAGCGTCGTCTTGCCGGAATCGATGTGGGCCGAGATGCCGATGTTGCGGATGTTTTGCAGATTACTCATGGACGTCACTTGCGAAAAAAAGGAACTTGATGGGCCGTAGG
>JACRIH010000245.1 GCA_016235885.1 Planctomycetales bacterium
AAACGGAGCGGTTGGACGATAGCAACGTGAAAGTCGTCCGTCGCCTCGTAGTCCGGACGCCCGCGGGCGGACGAGGGCGTCCGGACTACGAGGCGACGGACGACTTTCACGTTGCTATCGTCCAACCGCTCCGTTTGATCGTGCTCGCCGTGCTGGCGATTTCCGGCGGCGTGGCGTGCGTGTGGTTTGGACTGCCGCAAAGACTGGCCGGAGGTGTCGTGGTCGGCACGTTATTCTGGATGTCTCGATTGGAATCGAATCTCACGCTGCGGCAACTGGCGACGATTCTCGCCAACTGGCTCTCTCTATCGTTGGTCGTGCAGTGGCTCATGCCAGGAGTCGCCACGCTCGCCGAACTGAATCCGTCGCAGTGGCTGGACGTTTGCCTTCCTGTCGCGCTGGCGGCGGCCACGAGCGTCGTGCTGTGGCAGCGCAGTGGGGTGGCACGCCCTGACCTTCTGGAAGGGCGTGGCGTCGATACGGGAAATCAGCCGCTCGCGTTGACCACGCCCATCGCGTTGCTCTGGGCGTGCCACCCAGCCAGGCTGGCCGCCGTTCAACGCGAGATGCTACGGCTGATCGTGGGGCTGTGTCTCGTGGGTCCGATGCAAAACATCGACGCCGGACTTTCCGTCGGACAAGCCGTGTTGGTCGTGGTCACGTTTGCGATACTGACTGCCACCGAACTGTGGGCCGCGTGTCGCGATCAGATTGCCCGCCGCGTGTGGTTTGCCGAAACGCTGATCGCCATCGCGGTGGGATACCTCGCGCTCTTTGGCGTGATTGAATTCGGCCACGGGTTGGCGATGTTCGTCGTGTTGGGTTGCGGTCTGCTGGCGGCGCTGTTGAGCCACCTCGCAAGCCGGAACGCGCGGACAGCGATCTGTTCGCAGCCATTTGGCCTGACAGGATTGTGGCTGCCGTTGGTCGCCGTCGGCTTGGGATTGATTCGGCATGTGGCCTACGCACAGCCGGCATGGAAGGGCATGAACAGCCTCTCGCTCCTCATCGCCGCTGGCTTTTACTTCTGGCGTGGACTGGATCGGGGCGAGAAGCGGTGGGTGGTGACTGCCGCCGTCATCCTGGATATTGCTCTCGCACTGCTGTGGCGGGAGCTGCACTGGACGGACGCACAGTTGTTCCTGGTCCCGGTGGGCTTGTCGGTGCTGGGTGTCGTCGAACTGTTGAAGAAAGAAATCCCCCAGCCGGCTCACACGCCGCTGCGATACGTGGGTGCCTTGGTGATCCTCGTGTCTCCCACGTTTGACGTCGTGTCGGGAAGCTGGCTGCACATTCTCTGCCTGATGGTGTCGTCGGTCGCGTTGACACTGCTGGCGATGGGGCTGCGCGTGCGGGCCTTGATGTACACCGGCACGGCGTTTCTCGTCGCCGACCTGCTGGCGATGCTCGTCCACGGCAGCCTGCGGCATGTCGACGTGCTCTGGATCGCTGGCCTGGCGCTCGGTGCGGCCGTGTTGTCGCTGGCCGCGTTCTGTGAAAACCACCGCGAGTTGCTCCACCAACGCCTGCGTCTGCTGGCGGCGGAACTCGAAGCGTGGGAGTGAGGGGATTTCCGATTTCCGATTTCCGATTTGAGATTTCCGTCCACCGTCCACCATCCACCGTCCACTATCCACTATCCACTGACCTCTGCAACCACGACGGGCAAGAGTGCCCATCCTACAAAGGAGACATCCCAATGAAATGGCTCGAAAGTTTCACGCTCGTCATGCGATCCAGCATCACCACGTTGCGCGAGAAAGTCGAAGACCCGGAGCGCATGCTGCATCAACTGCTCATCGACATGGAAGAGGAATTGGAGGCGGTGCGCCGCAGCGTGGCCGAAGCGATGGCGGATGAAATCCTGCTCGGCAAGCGGGCGAAGAAGTCTCGCGAAGATGCCACGCAGTGGGATGAGCGGGCGTTGCAGGCGTTGAAACGCGGAGACGAAACCGGGGCGAAGTCGGCTCTGGATCAGAAGCTGCTGGCCGAACGATCGGCCGAGTCGTTGCAGGACGAACACGGCAAGCAGAAGATCGAAACCGAAAAGCTGCAACGCGCCGTGCGGGATCTCGAAGACAAAATCCGGCAGGCGCGGCAGAAGCGGACGCTACTGCTGGCCCGGTTGACGCGCGCCGATTCGTCGCGCCGCATCAACGCGGCCCTCGATCAGGCGCAGAGCCGGTCGGCGTTCGCCCAGTTCGGCCGGTTGGAAGCCCGCGTGGATCGGGCCGAAGCACTCAGCGAAGCCACCGACCGCCTCGACGGCCGCGACCCCGATGCCGAGGAACTGGAACGTCAGTTCGAGGCCGACGAACGGCGAGAGCGAGTTCAGCGAGAGTTTGATGGTCTCAAACAAAGGTTGGAGACATAAGACTTCCCCCTCGCCCCCGCAGGGGGAGAGGGGAGGAGAAGTATTCAGGGCGAAGAGAAAACGATGTCCGACAGGCAATTGATTTCGTGGCGACGGGCGCTGCTGTGGTCCGCCGCAATGGTCTACGGGCCTAGCGACGGTGTGCTGATCTACGCACTCAAGTTTGTGCCGTGCTCGCACTGCAAGGCCGCCGCGTTACAGATGCTCCCGCTTGGTCCGGGAGTCCTGCTGGGGCAAACGTTGTTGTGGTCGGTCGGTTTACGAGGTCTCTCGGATGGAGTGTTGCTCGTCCTCGGCGGGGTCATCTCCGCAATCCTCGTGGTCGGCTTGGCGTGGTTGAGCAAGCGTGGATGGTGGTGGTTGATTTCGAGCTGTCTGCTGGCCGGAAGCACCTGCCTGTTCTTGGCCATTGTCACTCTGGGACTGATTCGCATGTGATGCAGCCGGGTCAGTGTCGCCCGTCGGTCAGCAAACACGGAACACTAATCTGCACTAATCTCCGCTGATTAGTGCAGATCAGCGGAGATTAGTGTTCTGACTAATTGCTTCGAGATTGAACACGGCATCCATTACCCATCGCTCAAATTGTGTCCGGTTTGGAAATCATGTTCCGTGACCTGCGACGACTCATCGCGATGTGGTGGCACGTGGACTGCGTGCGGGTGTCCCCCCGCGCGGGGTGGTTGCTGCGGCTCCACGTGCCGGGATTGATCGTCGTCCACGGCCGCGCGGTCACCATCGTCGGACGCACAGTGGGGCAAACGGCCGCGGGGGCGTATATTGAATACGAATGTCGCACGGACGACAGGCGATCATACTTGCGAGTGGATGTCGCAGCGGATGGAACAATGTGTCGTCTATCCTGGTCGGACGGCGGCGCGTT
>JACRIH010000242.1 GCA_016235885.1 Planctomycetales bacterium
CACGCGGAGCGAATGTCGCTTCGTATTGGCCGGGTGAACGGTCGCTGCTCTCGGCGACGAGGTCGATCGTGTGGTCGTTGGGGGCCAGCACGTGGAGCGCGACGTGGGCGTTGTCGAGCGGTTCGAATTGGTTGTCTCGCGCACGAACGACAATTTGCACGGCGGGCAGCGCGCCCGCCGACGTGCGGCGTGTTTCCACTTCAACTCGACCCGGCACATCGGAGACCAGCCAGCGGACTGTCTGCCGCCACGACTTTTCGAGGTCGCTCTCTGTGTCGTCGGCCCGTTTAAGATTCCAGCGCCACAGATCGCCGATCAACAACGCGGCGGTGCGTCCCCGGCCGAACGGTTGCACGACCAGCGCGGGGCGAACGGTTCCATCCTGCGAAGTCACTTGTGCGAGCACCGACGCTCCCGGCTTGATCGCCTGCACGCTGTTGAGGCTTTTGAATTCCGGCATCGCGGCGAGGCGTCGCTGTTCGTCCTGTTCGTTGCTCCGCACGCGGACCCACGGTTGCAGCCACCCTTCGCGCGTCAGCAGCAGCCGATAGCCGGCCGCGGCTGTTTCGGCGGCTGCGTCCCCGCGATCCAGATAGACCGGCAGCATCTCGCCGACGGCTGCACGCTGGTATCCCCCTTCGAGGAACGATTGATTGCCGCCGAGCATCAGCAACCCGCCGCCGCGCCGGCTGACGAACTGCTGCAACAACGACAGTTGATCCTGCGTGAAGAACGCCGCTTCGATGTCGTCCAGGATCACGGCATGATAGCCAAACAACTCCTCCGGATTCTTCGGAAAGCCGCTGCGCAATTCGTCGGCATCTTTCGTCCCCAACCGGATCAGCACTGGCTGATCGTATTGCTCGGCCTGTTCATCCTTGTTGCCGAATCCGCGAAACAGCGGATTCGTCCGCTCGCCGGACCGACTGAGGAACGTGAACTTCGGCTCCTTTTTGGCGATTCGGACGAGCCCAAGCAAATTGACTTCGTCGTCCGCATCGAGCGCCCGCCGCAGGAACTTGAACTCCCAATTTGGTCGGCCGCCGACATACAGCACCCGGAATGGTCCGCCGCCACGATCGACCGCGACGATTCGCCGATTGTTCGCCAGCGTCGCCTCGACCGATTGAGATGCCGAGCCACCATCGGTCAATTTCTCCTCGCCGGCGAGAAACGCCTGCACGGTGTAAAAGCTGATGCCGGACTTGACGGGCTTGAGCAGAAACCGTTGCACCGACGGTTCGCCATCGACGAGGTGCTCGACCTTGCGTCGTTCGACTTCCTCGCCCGCTTCGCTGAGCAAACGCAAGCCGATCTCTTTGCCCGAGACGGCCCGGCCTTCAAGCGTCACCGTAATCGTGACCGGTGCTGCTTCAAAGTTCGTCTGACTCACGGCGACATGCGACACCGACAAATCGACAAGCCCGTTGTCGGCTCCAATCGCCACGGGATAGACCGGCGGCAATTGTTTCGCATCGAGCGCGATGTCCGGCTGATCGGTCCCGTTGCCGTCGGTCAGCAGCAGAATCCCCGCCACCGGTTGTCCTCGAAACCGATCCGTCAGCGCAGCCAGCGAGACGTTGATCGCCGACGCTTCACCATCGAGCGTCAACTCGCCAAAGGTTTTGACCGGACGCAGGTTCGTATCGAACACGTAGCGTCGCACGTCGAAGTCCTGCCCCAATCGCGAAAGCCATGACGATTCCTCGGCCAATCGCGTTCGCATCGTCTGCCCGCGCGACGGGCCGCCGTTTCCGTCGGACAATTGCAAACTGCGGCTGTTATCCGCCACGACGAGAAACAGATTGCTCCCCGGTCGCGGCCGCGTCCCCGTGAAGAGCGGTTCCACGAGGCACACCGCCAGCGCGACAATCCCGATTCCTTTCAGCAGCGCTGGCACGGCCCGCACCCATGACGTCCTGCCAGCGCGGCGATACGACCAGACCAGCACGGCGAGTCCGACCACCGACAGCAGCACCGCCCCGGCCAGCCAGTGACGCGCTCCCAATGTCACCTCAGCCAGAATCATTTGCCGCTCCCCAAGCGTTCGTAGTAACGGCGCGTCTTTTCGGAATACTTGGGTGGCACTGGATCGCGATCCAGCGGCACGATCGCTTGCTTTGACGTCCGACGCAATAACTCATCCGACACGCGGTTCGACAATTCGACGAGCGGTTCGGCGACGTTGACGCGCACGAGATTCCAATTGGGTTCCTTGGAATGTCGTTTCATTTCCGCGCGGATCGCACGGGCTTGATCGCGGATGCGAGCGGCTTCGGCTCGCAGTTCGGGATCGTCGACCATTTCCTCGACATCGCGCAGCCGGTCGGACCAATTGCGAAAGTCCTCGCCGGAAATCGGTGCGAACGATTGCTCGGTGTTGTTTTCGAGCGGCCCGCTGCCACCGCGACCGTTCGGGTTGGATTGGTTGCGTCCGTCGCGTGGCGAAGTTTGTTGGCCTCCTGGATTCTGCCCAGGCTGAGGTTGCTGTCCCTGTTGAGGATCACCGGGCTGTGGTTGTCCGCCCTGTCCGCGTTGCCCCGGTTGCTGCCCCGGTTGCTGTCCCGGTTGTTGCCCCGGTTGTTGTCCCGGTTGAGGCTGCCCGCGCTGCGGTTGGTTTTTTTGGTCCGGCCCTGGACGCTGGCCGTCTTTCGATTGCCCCGGCTGCCGCTCACCCGGTTGGCGCTCGCCGGGCTGTGGCTCACCGTTCTGCTGAGAACCTGGTTGTCGTTGGCCGCGTTGCTGACTCGCGGGTGGTCGGTCGCCGTTTTGGTTCTGATCGTTGCCCGGTCGCTGCCCTGGCTGTGGATCACCTCTTTGTGGTGTTTCATTTTCCGAAGCGCGTTCGCCCCCCGGTGTCGGCTGTTTGGCCGGGGAGTTCCGGGCCACCTCCTGATTCAGTTCGTTGGCCAGCCTCTGCAATTCTTCGCGAGCACGACGCAGCGCTTCGGTTTCGTCGCCGAGCACCGCTTCGGCCGCCTTCTCGACTCCCTCGCGAAGTTGAGTGATGCCCCGGCCGGCAATCTGTTCGACCTGGCGGGCGTCGTCCATCAGACCACGTTGCAACGACTGACCGGCAATCTCCAGGGCGCGGTCGACTTTTTGATCCTGAACGTTACGAGCCGTATCGTACAGCCGTTCGGTCAGGAGTGGTTCGGTTTGCTCCGCTTCTTGAATCGTCTGCCTCATCCGCTCGGTCAGGTTCGACAGCTTCTCCTTCTGTTCCTTGAGTCCCTTCACAATCTCCTCGGTCCGACCGTCTTCGCGGAGTGACTTTTTGGCGGAGGGATCGGGCTTCTTAACCTCGGCGAGTTGCTCCGACAACTTCTTTTCCTGCTGGTCGAGTTCGCGAGCCGAGTCGCGCATCTCACGCATCTCTTCGTTGAACCGGTTCGACGACCGGCGCCGAAACTCGTTCCGCAGTTCCTCGAACTCCTTTTCCGCTCGCGTCCCCGACGCGGCGGCTTGCGTGACCATTTCATTCTCCAGTGCTTCGGACGCGCGGCGGACTTGTTCGCGAGTCTGTTCAAGCTGCTGCCGTTCGTCGGCCATTCGTTCCTGATTCTCCGCCGATTCCATGCGAGACTTCAGTTCGTCGGTGTCGCGCAACACCTGCTTCTGCTCGTCCTGCAACCGTTTGAGTTGCTGACGAATCTCCTCCTTCCGTTCTGCGGTCTGAGCCTCTTGCAACGCCGACTGCAAATCTTTCACGCGTTCGTTCAGATCGTGCTGCCGCCGAGCCAACTCACGCAACCGATTGAGCACCTGCCTCGTCTCGCGGTCCTCCGGCGTCTCCTGCTGCGCCTGAGCCTGTCGCTGCGATTCGTACCGATTCTCTTCGTTCTTCAGATCGAGTTGTTGCATCTGCTGCCGCTGCTGTTGCGAGCGGGCCTGAGACTGGCTCTGTGAACTGCTCGATTGCTGCTGTTGCTGACGGACGACTTCATGCTCGCGAGCACGCAACTTGAGCAGCGCCTGATACGCGGTTTGCTCGGCGACGAGCGCCGGTTGCAGCGGCGCGGCGGAGACTTGTTCATGAGCCGCCGTGAGGTGTGTGATCGCCTGTTGCATCGCGTCGAGCACCGCTTCCACGTGCGCCTGCGATTGTTCGTCGGTGACTTTTTCCGCGAGAGCCTCCGCCTTCTCCAACAACGCCGACTGAGCTTCGGCGATCTGTTTGACATCGCTCGCGAACGGAGCCGTCGGTTTCGAGTCGATTTCGCGGCGGATCAACTTCCACGTGGCATTGATGACGTCCTTCTGCGATTGAGCCACCTGCTGAGCCTGCTGCCCGGCCGGACTGTTTTGCTGTTGTTGCTGCCGCTGCTGCTGTTGTCCACCCGGTGGCTGTTGGCCCTGTCGGAAGATTTCCTCGAAGTGCCGGACCTCGGCGAAATACATGTCGCTCATCGTGCGCCGCAAATTACCGTCGGGTCCGAAGTCTTCGGCCCAGAAGTGATACGACAGCAGTTGGTCCGGCTCGGCCTTGAGGTCTTCGAACTTGATGGCGTTTGCCAATTCATGCTTCTGCTTTGCGGCGGCGTCTTCACCCAAGACCACGTCCACCGGTGGCAGGCCAGCCAGTGCGAAACTGATTCCCATCCGCTTCACGCCAAAGTCGTCCCACGCGGTTGCCTTCACGTCGAGTTCTTCCAGCGGCGAGACTTCCAAGTCGCGCGCGGGCTGCACAAGCTTCAGTGTCGGCGGCTGATTGGGAACGACCTGAATCGCGATCTCCACTTGTTCGACGTTGCGTCGATCGGCCTCGTCAATCAGGTCCAGCTTCATGCGGCGCGATTTCGTGGCGGTGATTGTTGTTTGGTAGGTCGGCTTGTCGCCGGGCGCAACGGCAAGTACGAGCGGTTCGTTCGGCACCTTCTCTTTTTTTGCGTCGGTGAACGTCGCCAACTTCACGAGCTTGTTGAGGTGACAGATCAGTGTCAGTTGTGTCCCTTCCACAATGGAAAGCGAGCGGACGTCCTGCACGATCCGTTCGTCGAGGCCGGTGTAGCTCGGATAGACCAGCCGTGCATCGGCTCGCTCCAGTCGCGGGTACTCAAAAACGGTGACGTGATATGTCGGCGTGGTTTGCCCGCCGAGTTCGACGTGATAGTCGAGCGCTGCGGTAACGGACGGAATTCGACCACCAAAAAGAGGGTCGTCCAGACTGCGTGACATCGCCACCTGTGTCGCGTCTCCGCCCGCCGGTTGCAACACGAGCGTCGCATCGGGTGGCATCAGACCTTGCACTCGCGCGAGGACGAGCAGGCTTGTGCCGCGTTCGATCTCCGTGTCTCCGGGTTCGACGGCGACTGTGAATCCGGCCGCGTTCGTTGTCGCCTGCGGATCATGCGGCGACGCAGCAGTCGAAGCGGACGTTTCGTGCCACGGTGCGGTGGTCGCCGTCAGGAGCAGGAGCGCCAACGCGGCGAATGGCGTCAGCACGGCCAATGTCATGCGGCGTGTGGAGACAACTCGCAGCCAGTCGTGACAGGCGGCATGAATCAGAGCCTGCCCGATGACGCTTTCTTGAAGGAAGCCAAACCGTCCATCCGGCAACAGGGGCCGCTGCTCGAGCGCGGCCAGCAGGCCACTGCGCAGATCGGGAAACTCGGTTTCGATTTGATGAGCCACCCAGTCGCGACGCGGGCCACGGACCATGAACCAGAGAATGCACGGCAGCAACAGGGCAATCGAGAGTGCAATGGCAAAGCGAAACGACACAGTCAGGTCGCTGCCGCCGGAAAAACCAAACGTCCCTCCTGCCAAGGCGAGCAGTGCCATTGCTATCCAGGTGACCGCAACGATTCGCACAAAGTACAGGCGACGATAACGCGCCACGACTTTATCCACTTCATTTCCCAGTCGATCCTGAATCATCGGACGACCTCTTTCGTGAATCGCGTTTTTGATATTCGAAACAATCGAGAACATCACCCACCGCGAAGAGTTTTTAAGCCACGGATGAAACACGGATTGGCAATGATGGGGATGTAAGTCGTCAGGTTCTTGCGGACAGGAGAGTTTTGATTATTTGCGGACTTGCTGAACTCGCTCTATCCGTGTTTTATCCGTGTTTCATCCGTGGCTAAGAATTTGTTTGGGTTGCGAGTTTCCCGCGCCGGGCCCAACGCGAACACTACGCGGCAATCTTACGCTCCGCGCGTCCCGCCCACCATGTTTCCAAGATGAGTGTGCCCAAAGCAATCACAATCAGCCAGCGCCAGACTTTTTGATGGCTTTCAAGTTCCGTGTCTCGTTGCTGGCGCACTCGTTCGACTCGCTCGGAGCGGGTTTGTCCGGCACCGAGACGGACTCCGCGTTGTTCGAGTTGTTCCAATTCCAGTGGCGCGGTGTTGCTCTCGGCAGTGGAAAGGTTGACCGCAAACCGCGATTCCGTCGAGCCGACTTTCGCGTGGTAGATTCCCGGCTGATCGGTGTCGGAAAACGTCGAGACATTGGCATCGAGCCGCACTTCCCGGTCATCAGGAGTTTTCACAACGATGGAAGACGATTGAGCCGCTGTCTGCAAGGTCACTGGATGATGGACCGAAACGCTTTCCGTGACCTCAGTGCCACCACACGCGAGGTCGAGCAACGCCCCCACGAACGGCACGAACTTGCTCGACAGTGCGAACTGGCTGTCGTCGGGTTGCCAACCGCTGGTCAGCGCGAGCACGAGACCGTTACCGATGCGACGTTCGAGCAGTGCCGGGCTGCCGTTGTCAAACCTCGCAGCGATGCGCGTGGTGGACGGCGTCTTGAGCGTGACCGGTCGATGCTTCCAAAAATGGATTTTCGTGAAATCGCTGTAGCGCGGGCTGGCGAACGGTGCGAACAGCGGATGCGTGAAGTCGATCTCCCCCAGCATTTGATACTCGTTGCCCTGCTCCGTCGCGTTCGCATCCGCTCCAAGTTCCACATCGTCCAAATACATCGCGAGCGACTGCGCGGCTTCGCGATCCTCTGGGACGAGGAAGAGCAATCCGCCGCGTTCGACATACGTCGTGAGTGCCGGCTGCAATTCGGCCGAGACCGGTTGTGTCACCACGACCAATTCTGGGGGAGGACTCCCCGGCACGGCCAGTCGCCCCGAGGCGTCGAGCGGGCGGACATCGACCTGTCGCAGCGGGTCGTTCGCCACTGCCAGCCGCAAATACAATTGCAGGCCATTCGGATCGTCGGCGGAATCGCGACCGACATACAACAACGTGGCCTCCAGCTTTCGCGGCGGGACGACATAGAACGTATTGTCGAAATCGTGATCGTCACCGCGCAGCACGATCCGGTCGGCGGTAAGGCTGTCGGCTCCGCGTGGCAACCGGATCACCCGGCTTTGCCCAGGCGGGACGTAGACGTCTGTTCGTCCTTCCGCCTTCAAACGCTCTTTCGTATCTCGACTGCCCGATGCCGGATTCTCCAACTGCGACCAGCCAATCGTGAACTGATCTCGTCGCGAGTCGGCCGCATTGACGACTCGCACGCGAACGTCGGTCAGTTCGTGGCCTTCTTCGGTGGGCAGAACCTGGGCGTGTGCGTTGGTCGTGTTTGTCAGCGAGACCTGTTGAGTCACCACCGGCACGCGCTCCGGCCACTCGAACGATTGCAGGGCTTCGATGCGGCTGCCGCTCTGAAAGTCGCTGATG
>JACRIH010000243.1 GCA_016235885.1 Planctomycetales bacterium
ACGCGACTGAACTGAGCAAGAAAGAGGTTGCTCGGGTTCTGGACGAACTAGCCAGCTTGGTCGGAAGGCAAGTCGGCAAGAAGGGCCCTGGGATTGTTGCGATTCCCGGACTGGTGAAAATCAAAGTTGTTCGAAAGCCCGCAACCAAAGAACGCCCTGGAATCAATCCGTTCACGAAAGAACCAACCATTATCAAGGCCAAGCCAGCTCGCAACGTGGTCAAGGTTCAAGCGCTGAAGGCACTCAAGGAAATGGTCTAGCCGAACTGGTTGACGTCGCGTCACCGGAAGCCGTTAAAACTTTCCACGCCGGAGTGGAAATCTTCGCAACTGATGAAGACGTGGTAGCTTCATTGCGCCGGCTTGGTGTTCGTCATTGAATTTGAAGATCGCCGAACTGCGACATGTCCCTAGACATGCCGCAGTTTTTCTTTGAGGCTACCGCAGTTTCTTGTGGCAGGTTTTGCAGCGTTTCCGCAGGGCAATGAGTGAGCCACACTTTCCGCAACGGCTTGTCTTTCTGGATTTTACGAGCTTTGTTCGCGGACGATACACCATGAAGAGTTCTCCCTTTTTGTTTTGTGTCTTCTTGTATTCGGTTAATGCTGAACTGTTGATATTCGTGAATCATTTAGAATTACGATTCGCTCAATTGCGTGAAGATGTTCTATCGCTCGGTACTCATCATCGCAAGTCATTTCGTGATCTTCGTGAAGTAGTCGGACGAGTCGTGTTTTTCGTGTTGGAAACCAAGTCGAAATCAGCCGCGACAATGGGGCGAGGGTTTTGAGTTTTTGATCTCGCCACGATTGGAGACTTGACCGGCAATTTTTGTGCCCATACAATCACCGCATGGTTTCTCGGGCTAGATCGTTCAGAATCCCGGAACCGGCAAGAGGATTCTGAGCACCGAGAGCGAACTTGGTAAACAGAAGCAGGTGACTGCTTCGGAGAGACTTCGATGCTCGTTCTTTCACGCAAGAAGGATGAAAGCATCGTGATCGACGACCAGATCGTCATCACGGTCGTAGAGATCCGTGGCGACAAGGTACGACTGGGGATTCAGGCGCCCAAAGAGGTGCCTGTTCATCGCAGCGAGGTTCATGCCGCGATTCAGGCCGAGCAGGCCAAGGTCGAAGCCGGTAAGGTCTCACAGGCTGAAGTTTGACCGGCTTCGCTGGGAGCATCCCTCCACAGTTGCATGCACTCCCCATCTCTCGCATTCTGCTTGAGAAATACGACTGTCACTCCCGTTTCGGAGTGAATCCAAATAGCAATACCGAGTCCAATTCTTGCCAGTTCGCGTCGTCGTCGGGTGCTGCGAGAATTCAATGACGATTGACGTTGAGCGTCTCGGTTCCGATTCTTTTAAAACCTGTGCTCAAAAGACTGTCAGCATTCTTTCGCGGACGCTGGGCGCATTGGACTGGCGTGATATCATGCCGCCAGAGGTCGCCATCTCGCAAACGTCGCCGAGTGGTTGGACCCTCCATCCGGGAACATCTTGCTGGGAGCCCTCCATGAGCAGAACACCTGCGTTCGGAAAACCGTCACGCCGCGAGTTTCTCAAACAAAGCACGGCTGTTTCAACCGCGTTTTGGGTGTCCAGCAGCGGAGCGAGTTGGGCGCAACCCAAGTCGCCGATCGAGAAGTTGAATTTTGCCTCCATTGGCGTGGATGGCAAAGGTTCCAGCGATTCTGATGACGCGTCCACCCACGGAAATATGGTGGCGATTTGCGATATCGATGAAAATCGTCTCAACAAGAAGGCGGAAAAGCTGAAGGATAAATTCCCGGATGTGAAGAAGTTCACGGACTATCGGGAGATGCTGACCAAGATGGAAAAAGAAATCGACGCGGTCACGGTCAGCACACCCGATCACAGTCACGCCCCTGCCAGTATGATGGCTATGAAACTGGGCAAGCACTGCTTCACTCAAAAGCCGCTGACGTGGTCCGTGTACGAAGCCCGCAAATTGCGTGAGATAGCCGCTGAAAAGAAAGTGGCAACTCAGATGGGCAACCAGGGGACGTCGGAGAACGGGTTACGAGAGGCCGTCGAAGTCGTGCGTGCGGGAATCATTGGGACTGCGAAAGAAGTGCATATTTGGACCAACCGTCCGATTTGGCCGCAGGGTACTGGTCGGCCGAAGGAGGCAGAGAAATGCCCAGACAACGTCCATTGGGATTTGTTCCTCGGCCCAGCAGCGGATCGTCCGTACAGTTCCGCTTACCACCCGTTCAAGTGGCGAGGTTGGATCGACTTCGGAACCGGAGCCCTCGGTGACATGGCGTGCCACACGGCGAACATGGCAGTCATGGCCCTCAATCTCTTCGACCCGCTGACCATTGAAGCGGAGACATCGGGCATCGTCGAAAACGAAACCTATCCGAAGAACTCGAAGATCAAGTTCGAGTTTGGCGCACGCGGCGATCGCGGGCCGGTCACGCTTTATTGGTATGACGGCGGGCAACTCCCTTCGACCGAGCTGGCTCATCTTGGTCCGAACGAAAAGCTGCCCTCCAGTGGCTCGCTCATCGTCGGCGACAAGGGAACGTTGTACTCACCGAGCGACTACGGTGCGTCGTATTCGCTGCTGCCGAAGGACAACTTCAAGGATGTCAAAAAACCTGAGCCAAAGCTGCCCCGTTCTCCGGGACATTTCAAGGAATTTGTCATCGCCTGTTCGGGCGGCCCGGCGGCCATGTCGAACTTCAGTTACGCGGGACATCTGACCGAGACCATCCTGCTGGGCAACGTGGCGATGCGAGCCGGCAAGAAACTCGAATGGGATGCCGCGAACATGAAGATTAAGAATGCTCCCGAAGCCGAACAGTACCTGCATCGCGAGTACCGCAAGGGCTGGTCGCTGTAATCCGACAGCTCCCACGTATCAACCGAACGAAAGACGGCGGGCGTGGCACTACTGCTGCGCCCGCTGATCTTGAACGGCAAACAATCGCACACTGCCCGGTCTCATTGAGGCCGGGTTTCTCGTTGGTGGAGAGAGAACCCGATGGGACGACTGCATGGCAAGGTGGCGATTGTCACCGGTGGAGCGGCGGGCATTGGTCAGGCGACGTGCCAAGTGTTTTCCGACGAAGGCGCGGCAGTGGTGATTGCCGATGTGAACGCCAAGGCGGGCAAAGCGACCGAACGAGAAATCGCAGCGGCGGGCGGAAACGTTCGGTTCGTGAAGACGGACGTGGCTGATGAAGCCAGCATCCAACGCATGGTCAAGGCGGTGGTTCGCGAGTTCGGCCGGATCGACATCCTCGTCAACAATGCCGCCGTGTTTGTGCTCCGCGGGATTGATGCCACGGTCGAAGAGTGGCACCAAATCTTGGACGTGAACGTGATTGGAACGGCGTTGGTTTCCAAGCACGTTGTGCCCGAGATGCGGAAGGCGGGAGGCGGGGCCATCGTGAATTTGGGGTCGATCTCCAGCTTCATCGCACAGCCGCAATTCGTCACGTACAACGCGACCAAAGCGGCCATCTCAAACATGACGCGCTGCATGGCGCTCGATCTGGCTCCTGACAACATTCGCGTGAACGCGGTCTGTCCGGGAACGGTGTGGACGCAAATTGTCGAGAAACTCAACCGCGAACAAGGTCGCGATCGCGCGGCGGCGGACAAGCATCCCGAATGGGGCGGGGCCAGTCTGTTGAAGCGGATTGCCGACCCCGTTGAGATCGCCAGGACGATCTTATTCCTTGTCTCGGACGACTCGTCGTATGTCACGGGCGCCAACCTGATCGTGGATGGTGGCTACACGGCCGTCTGACGCTGGCGAACTCCGTGCGGACGCGAGTATATTGCCCGCACGTCTTCGAGGCTCACTCCAATTCTCTCCCGGAAGGAATTCCGCGCATGTCGAATGCACCCGCTTCTCCGGTGACTCCGCCGGCCGCACCCGAGTCCGATTCGGGATCAAATCCGGACCGCGTCTTTTTGATTGCGTACCCGAAGATCGTGTTCCTGTACCCAACATTTTTGGCGGCGCTTGTGGCCGGGATCGTGACGCTGGCCACTGGCCAGGAGGGAAAGGCCAGCAGCGTCGTTTCGGACATCTTTCTCTGTGTGTTCGGGCTGAACCTGGTGGTGTTCGCGTTCGATTTTCCACGGACGACGGCACTCACGATGCTGTTCATCGGCACATCGCTAATCCTGTTGCTGTTGCTCACATTTCGACTGAGCGATCAGATTCTGCCGGCTCTGCGGGACTTGGTGAACTCGTTTGATCCCAAGGCTAACACTACTTTTTATTTTTCGGTGGCCGGGCTTTTGGGAGTGATTTTCCTGGCAGTAAAGGTCAACGTGCAATTCGACTACTGGGAAGTCAAAGGCAACGAACTCCTGCACCATCACGGGTTCATGAGCAATCTCAAACGCTTCCCCGCTCAACAACTGCGGATCGAAAAGGATATCACCGACTTGTTCGAGTACATGTTGCTGCGATCGGGGCGGTTGATTCTTACCCCCAGCAACGAACAGCGGTCGATCGTGCTCGACAATGTGTTACTGATCAACCGCAAAGAGGCCATGATCACTGAAATGCTGGGGGCGCTGAAGGTGCAGATTCAACCGCCGACGCATCACAGTCAGACGGAAGGGGAGGCGTAGTCGCGATGTCCACCGGATCAACGCCGTCCGTTCCCGAAGCGTGGCGCATGCGGAGGCTGCGTGAAGCGATTGCGCGGCTGCCGCGGTATTTGCTCGGGCATTGGCCCACGCCGCTGGAGCATCTGCCACGGTTCACGCAGGCTGTCGGCGGCCCACAGATTTTCATCAAGCGCGATGACTGTTCGGGCTTGGCGTTCGGTGGCAACAAGACTCGGCACAACGAATTCCTGATCGCGGACGCTCTGCGACAGAAAGCGGACCAGTTTGTCTGGGGAGCCGGTGTGCAGAGCAACAACTGCCGGCAAACCGCAGCCGCGTGTGCGAAAGCGGGGATGGGCTGTCATCTCGTGCTGGGACGCGGCCGGTCCGGCGGCGAACCCGAACCGATTCAGGGAAACCTGCTCCTCGATTACCTCGTCGGTGCAACCGTAGAAATTGTGGACGAAGGACTTGGCCCCGCACTCGACGCGAAAATTGCCGCCGTCGCAGATTTGTACCGCGACCGGGGAAAGCGCGTGTACTTCTGGGACCGGCAGGTCGTGACGCCACTCGCGGCCGTCAGCTACGCGATTTGCATGGCGGAGATTTTTGAGCAGTCGATCGAACTGGGGATTCGACCCGCGGCGGTGTACGGCAGTTCGGCCGGGTCAACGGGAGCGGGACTCGTCTTCGGACAGCGAGCGCTCGGTTGGGAGGGACTCGTTCGCAACGTGGCTCCGATCGAGTGGCCGTGGGACACCCGCGCTGAGATGGCTCAGATCGCGGAACAAACCGGAGCGTTGATCGGACTCGACGTGCGCGTCGCTGCCGATGACGTGGACATCACGTTCGAACACATCGCACCGGGTTACGGAAAGATTTCGCCGGATGGCATGGACGCTTTGAATCTGCTCGCCCGCACCGAGGGCATCCTGCTCGATCCGATCTACTCCGGCAAGGCGATGGCCTGCCTGATCGCGGACGCGCGGCGCGGCCGATGGCAGCCGGACGATCATCTCGTGTTCGTTCACACCGGGGGGACGCCGGCATTGTTCGCGTACCATCGCGAGTTGGTTCCGGACAAACAAACTCGATAACCGCCTGTTGAGCAAGCGTGGGATAGGCTTCCAGCCTGTCGTCAGCAAATGGAAGTCACAGGCTGGAAGCCTATGCCACGGAATACTTCAATGGGCCGAGTCGTCCCTGTCGTAGCGACGGTTCGGGCTGGACAGATTTCTCCGCCGACTCGCTTCCTGACGGTCGCAGTGCGATCGGCAAACTGGGCGAACCTTCGCGGCTGGGCGGACGATACATTTCAGGTCACGATTGCTGAGCGAGTGCCACCTGATCGACATCCCCCGAATTCGTCCGCAACTTCTGAGAGGTGACCATGTCCGAAGGCTCTGGCGGCATCAGCAATCTCGCTGCACTCCGCGCCTTTGTTCACAAAACGTTGTGCGATCGGGAAAACATTCTCTCCGATCAGTTCGCGATGACCGAATCGCGATTGATTCGCCAGGGCCAGCCGTGCGGCTTGCAGTTCTCGCTGCAAGGTCCGCGCAGCATTCGACTCGGAGCCATCTGGGCCGCCGATCGCAACCTGCTGTACTTTTACGACGCCTGCGGCGAGCGGTTCCTGAAGCTCGAACTCGCGAGCCAACTTGCGGCTTCGTTGGCCTGACTTCACGACGCTCGCCAGTTTTCGGCTCGACCGTTACGACCACCCTGCCCGGTGCGGCAGCTATCGTCGATGCGACCTGTGTTTCAGCCGCGATCAGCACGTTGACTTTGACTCTCTGTTGCAGGCCATTACGATGCCCGAACGAAGTCAGCAGGGTGTTCTCATAAATGCTGGAGAGATCAACATGACAATCACTCGTCGGGAATTTGTTGGGACTTTGATCGGGACGGGACTCAGCGGATTGGCGGCGGGCGGGCTACCCGGCGCTCTTTCTGTCGCGCAAGGAGGAGAGACGGGAAAGGACAAGCCGCTGGATGTGTGCCTGCTGTCGGGTTGCCCCACGTACAACTCCGAAAAATCGCTTGACGGATTACAGCCGTGGCTGGAGAAACATTTTCGAGTGACGTGCCAGCGCGGCGTCAGGAAGGCGGTTGATGATTTGAGCGGGCTGGAGCATCTGGAACACTGCGATGTGGCGTTCATCTTTTTCAAGCGGATGCAACTGAAGGGGGAACAACTGGAGCGATTTCAAAAGTACGTGCTGTCAGGGAAACCGATCGTTGCCGTGCGCACGGCCAGCCATGCTGTGCAGACTTGGCTGGACTTTGATCGCGAAGTGCTCGGCGGGAATTATCAGGGACACTACGCGAACGAACCGCGAACGGAGATCACCGTGCTCGCGGCGGGGAAGAGTCATCCGATTTTGATGGGCGTCAAGCTGGAGTCGGCTCCGGGGCCGCTGTACAAGAACACGGGGCATGCGACCGACATCAGTGTCTTGATGAACGGCAGCAACCCCGGCCAATCGGAGCCGCTTGCCTGGACGCGAGACTTCAAAGGCGGGCGGCTGTTCTACACGTCACTGGGAAACAGCGAAACATTTGAGGACGAGAACTTCCGGCGGTTGCTGGCGAACGCCTTGTTCTGGACAGCGCGGCGAGAACCGTCGCTCAAGAA
>JACRIH010000251.1 GCA_016235885.1 Planctomycetales bacterium
CCTCACCCCCAACCCCTCTCCCCCAAGGGGAGAGGGGAGTTAGTCGACGTAAACGAACTCGTTCAAATTCAAAACAAACAAACAGTAATTATTCAGCGCCGTCTCTCGCGATTGGCCGTGATTCGCGATCAGTCGGTCGATCAGTCGCAGGCCGCGTTCGATTTCCGGCGGCGTTGGCTCTCGCGACAGGGCCAGAAGCAAGGCCAGAGCCACTTGCGAATCGACTCCACCACTGGCTTCGCGACGCAGTCGTTCGGCGAACGCCGCGGCTTGTTGATTCGGGAATTCGCCGTTCAGCATCGCGAGCGATTGGCCCGGCTGCGTGGTGATGAAACGGGCTTCGCAACTACCGTCCGTTTCCGGGAAGTCAAAACTGGAGAGGAACGGTGTGATGAGCGACCGCTTCACGTGGATGTAGATCGCTCGCCGAGCTTGTTCCTCGGGCGAGGACTTGCCCCACCCCGAGCCGGGGACCGACTGTCCAGCCAGCACCTCGGCAGAAATCGTGGGATAGAATCCCGGCCCGTGCATCGTCAAGTTCAGTCGACCGTTCGTTGCGTGGACCGTGTCGCGAACCTCCTCGGCACTCAGTCGTCGCGGGTTGAATCGCCAAAACAAATCGTTGTTTGGATCGGCCTTCGCTCCGGCATCGTGCGACAACGACGCCTGCCGGTAGGCATTCGACATCACGATCAATTTGTGCAGCGGCTTCAGTTGCCAGCCGTCGCGCACGAACTCAGACGCCAGCCAGTCGAGCAACTCGGGATGCGTGGGGCGATCGCCGAGCTGACCAAAGTTGTTCGGCGAGCGCACGATGCCGCGTCCGAAATGATGTTGCCAGATCCGATTCACCATGACTCGCGACGTCTGGCGGTTGTCGGGCGAGACGATCCAGTTCGCCAGCGCGAGACGTCGTCCCGATGTCTTCGCGCCCGGAGCTGGCTTTGGCAATGCCGGCGATCCGCCACCGAGGACGCTCAGAAACGCCGGTTCGACCTTGGCTCCCTGCGACTGCGGATTGCCACGGGCGAGGACAAACGATTCGGGCGGATTCGGACCGACTTCAGACACACACAGCGCATAGTCAGCCGGCACCTTGTGCCGCTTCAATTCGTCGAGTTCTTTCGTCAATCGCGAGTATTCTTCGTGCCGTTCCTTGCCGAGCACACGGGCACCTTCCGTTTTGATGAGCGACGTGAAGTCTTTCCGTTTCCCGCGACGATCCGCCAGCGGAACGCCTTCTTCCGTCGTGGCCGACAGATACCGGTTCTCGAACCCCGGTCCGGACCACATCACGGACAATCCTTTGCCAGCTTTGGCTTGGAAGTAATCCAGCCGAATCGGAATGCGCCCCTGCTTGAGCGTCACCTTCGCGAGTTTCGGTTGCCCGACACCATGAATGCCGTCGTACTTCAAAACTTCTCGCCCATCGACGACCAGCCGCGAACCGTCGTCCGAATCGAGGACGAACGTGTAATCGCCGTCGGCCGGAGTTTTTAGACTGCCGACAAACACGAAGCCGAAGAAGTCCTCGCGAGTCGCGGGACGAATGTCAAAGAAAGCCGGTTCCAATTTCGCAACCGTTTCTGGCTTGAGACTGTCGAAGTCCGGCAGCTTGTTGAATGTGTCGCGGTAAAACCGAGATTCGAGTTCGTCCAGATCGGGGTTGTCGAGGTTTTGGTCACGCTTCGCGAATTGGTTTCGAAACTCCTGTTCCAGCGCGGTGACTCGCGATTGCGTGGCGTTCAATTTCTCCGCGTGAGCCTTTTGTGCGGCAGCGTACGCTTCGCGTGCGGCGTTGTTCGCGAAAACCGGCTGCTCGACATTCGGTCCGTATCCGTTCGGCGTGATGCCGCGGAAGAACGACAGCAGACTGTAGTAATCGGCCTGCGGAATCGGGTCGATCTTGTGATCGTGACAGCGGGCGCAGTTCACGGTCAGGCCTAGAAAACCCTGTGCAGTCGTTGTGATGATGTCATCCAAACCCTCGTACATCGCGAGCAGCCGGTCGGCCGGTTCGTCATCCCACAGACCGAGCCGATAGAACCCGGTGGCGATCAGCGAATCACTCGTCACGGTCGGCAGTTCGTCTCCGGCGAGTTGTTCGCGAACGAACTGATCGTACGGCTTGTCGTCATTGAACGACCGGATCACATAATCGCGAAACCGCCAAGCGTGCGGCTTGACTCCATCGCGCTCGTAGCTGTTCGTCTCGGCAAATCGGACCACGTCCAACCAATGCCGCGCCCACCGTTCGCCGTAACGCGGCGATGCGAGTAACCGATCAACGACCCTTTCGTACGCGTCCGGCGATTCGTCAGCGACAAACGCGGCCACCTCGGCCGGGTTAGGGGGCAGTCCTGTGATGTCGAACGTGATCCGACGGAGCAGCGCGACTTTTTCCGCCGGTGCCGACAGTGTCAGCCCGCGCTGTTCGAGCTTGGCAATGATGAACGCATCAATCGGGTTTCGCACCACAGCCTTGTTCCGCACCTCCGGCGGCGACACTTTCTGCAGTGGTTCAAACGCCCAGTGCCCGGTCCATTTCGCCCCCTGCGCGATCCATCGCCGGATCAATCCCATTTCCTCCGCACTGAGCGGTTTGCCTTTCGGCGGCATGCGGAGCGACGCATCGTCCGTGGCGATCCGTTCGAGGATCACGCTCTCGTCCGGCTTGCCCGGCACGATGGCGCGGTCGCCCGAATCGAGTTCCGCCAGCGCCGCCTCGTGCTTGTTCAGCCGCAATCCCCCTTTGTCTTCATCCGGACCGTGACACGCAAAACATCGCCGCGCGAAGAGCGGTTGAATGTCGCGACCGAAGTCCACGGACGGCCCTTGCGCGTGCGCTATTCCAACGAACGATATCAGCACGAGCAATGTGAGTACGATCATTCGTGGAACAGGCGTCTCGCCTGTTCGCATCGACGGGACGCCGATGCCACGTTCATTGGCTGACAGGAGCAGTCGGTACAACATGAGATAACCTTGTGGACGCTGACCCAGGCGTGCGGTAGTTTGGAGGCCGATCAAGGGCCGCATCGGCCTCGCGGAAGGTGACAACATCGTATCTGCCGCTCGCTCGGACGCCATGCGAAAAGCCGACACCAGCCTATCCGAAACCGACATCCGCAGTCCACGGGCGAAGGCTTGGATGGTGCGTGCGGACGAACGCGATTTGCGGACGTGGCTGAAGTCGGCTCCGGTCTGCTCACTGCTCGGACCGCATCAAATTGCGCATGTCGGCGTGGCTTCGATGCCCGATCCATTTCGCATCGTGCGCACGAAACTCGGCGGAAGCTACTTCTTGGCCTGTCATGGCGGCGAGGGGCGAGTGTTGATCGACGGGCGGTGGGTGAGATGCCGTGCGGGGCAGGCGTTCCTGCTGCCGCCGGGGACACTGCATGCGTTTCATACGTCGCCCGGCAAGACGTGGGACATTGTGTGGGTTCGCTATCACGAAAGAACCGGTCAGCGCCCCGTGGCGCGTGCCAACTCGCCGGTTCTTGCCAGATTCGACTCCGCACCGCTGCTCCATGCGATCCTCGGCTTGCACCATGAATGTTTGACAACCGCAGTCCCCGCGGCCCTCGGCCAATGGGTGCAACTGGTGCAGAACTATGTGCAACGCTTCGCTCAACCGGCTGGCATGGATGAACGGATTTGGAAGCTGTGGGAAATGGTTGCCGCCGACCTGAGCCATCCCTGGACGATCGACGGACTGGCCCGCTCCGCGCACTTGGGCGAAAAGCAACTCCAACGCTTGTGTCGTCATGAATTGGGCCGCAGTCCGCGCCAACAACTGATCTGGCTCCGCATGCGCCGCGCCGCCGAATTGCTTTCCTCCGGTGGTGGCAAGATCGCCACAATTGCCGCTCAAGTTGGCTACCAGAACCCATTCGTGTTCTCGTCAACGTTCAAGCGGTGTCTCGGCTGGCCGCCGTCGGAGTATCCGGGACGAAAGTGAAGTCGTTGGACTTGCACGAACCCGCCATCTCCTGACAGACTTGATGACCGGTGTTCATCTTTCAAACAAGGCCGGTACAATCTCGCGAGTTCGTTCGGTATCGTTCCGCAGTCGCAGCCCGAGGTGACGGCATGTTGTCAGTGTGGGGCCATCCCGTTCGCAACTGCGAAGGCGTCTCGCGCCGCGAGTGGCTGCGAGTTGGCGGTCTCGGCACGCTGGGATTGAGCTTGGCGGATTTGACCGCCCGAAAGGCAATCGCCCGCCCTGACACGACAGCGCGGGAATCGGCTGTGAAGTCGCCGTCATTCGGTCGCGCGAAATCGTGCATCGTCCTGTTCCTGTTTGGGGCACCGGCACATCAGGACACGTGGGATTTGAAACCGGAAGCCCCCGCCGACGTGCGCGGCGAATTCCAGCCGATCTCGACCAACGTCCCCGGCACATTTGTCAGCGAGCACATCCCGCTGTTGGCTTCGATGGCCGACCGTTTTGCCTTGATTCGCTCGGTCACGCATCCGGACAACACGCACACGGTCGCGATGCACTACATGCTGACGGGCGTCCGGCACCTGCGTCCGGCCACGAATCCTCAGAATGCAGCCGACGACTTCCCGTGCTTCGGCGCGGTGATGAACTACGTGCGCGCCGATCAGCGGCGGGCTAGCGGTGACGCGGGATCGGGATTGCCTGCGGCTGTCAGCCTGAACTCGCCAGCGAATCAGGTGTCAGCGAACAACCATATTTTTCCCGGCTTCTTCGCGGGCTTTCTCGGTCGTGCCTGCGATCCATTCTTCGTGTCGCAGCATCCACACGATCCGAAGTTCAATCCGTTTCCCTCCGCCGTGGACCCGGAACGGCTGGTGGATCGCAAGCGTCTGTTGACCGACTTGGCCGCGCCGACGCGTCACGTCGAACCGGCAACCACCGAGCGATCGTTTGCGACGTACTATGACCAGGCGTTTCAACTCGTCACGTCTCCCGCGGCCCGGCATGCGTTCGCGATCGAACAAGAACCGGAAGCACTTCGCGCCCGTTACGGAACCACGCCGTTTGGACAGGGTTGCCTGCTGGCTCGGCGGCTGGTCGAAGCGGGCGTCCCGTTGGTCACCGTGAATTGGGAACGCGATGACGCCTACTGGGACACGCACGCCAACAATTTTCGCGACCACAAACAAAAACTCCTGCCGAACATGGACCGCGGTTTGTCGGCGTTGCTGACCGACCTCGAACAGCGCGGCCTGCTCTCCGAAACCTTGGTCGTCGTGCTGGGCGAATTCGGTCGCACGCCGAAAATCAACGCGAATGCCGGTCGCGATCATTGGGCACCCTGTAACACGGTCGTGTTGGCCGGAGCCGGGATTTCCGGCGGTCAAGTTCATGGTGCATCGGATCGCCTCGCCGCCTACCCAGCTCGCGACCCCGTGCTCCCCGAAGACTTGGCGGCGACGATCTACCATCTGCTGGGGATTCCGCCGGAGTTCACATTGAAGAACGCTGAGGGCCGTCCGACAGCGCTATCGACCGGCAATCCCGTCTGGCCACTTTTGTAAGTAGGATGGGCACTCTTGCCCGTCCGTCATTTATCAAACGGACGGGCAAGAGTGCCCATCCTACGGAGCAATACGCATGTCCGCGTCTGTCGTGAATCGTACCGAGGTTCCGATTCTGGCGGGCGAGTTATGGTTGGTTCCCGACGTCACCGAATTCGGCGATGCCTTCAATCCATCGTCCGGCGAAATCATCGCCCGCGTGCCGCTGTGTGGAGCCGCTCAAGTCGATCAAGTCGTCCAGTCGGCGAAGCAAGCGTTCGTCACGTGGTCGCAAACGCCGGCTCCAAAACGGGCGGCGATCCTGTTTGCGTACAAAGCCAAGTTGGAAGCGGCGTTTGAAGAACTCGCGACACTCATCACTCGCGAAAACGGCAAGACGCGGGAGGAGGCTCGCGGCGATGTGCGGCGCGGGATCGAAGTGGTCGAATTCGCCTGCGGCATCTCGCATCTCGCGAAGGGTGAGACGTTGCCGCAACTTGCCGAGCACATCGACGGCGTGACGATGCGCGAACCGATCGGTGTGTGCGCGGGGATCACGCCGTTCAATTTCCCGGCGATGGTCCCGCTGTGGATGTTCCCACTCGCCATCGCGTGCGGCAACACGTTCGTTCTCAAGCCGAGCGAGAAAGTGCCGCTGACCGCCGTGCGACTGGCCGAACTGGCGCTGGAAGCCGGCCTGCCTGCCGGTGTCCTGAACATCGTGCATGGCGGCCGGGATGTCGTCGATGCGCTACTGACTCATCCCGACATCGCCGCGATCAGTTTCGTCGGATCCACTCGCGTGGCCGAACACGTGTACGTCACCGGGTGCCGTCACGGCAAGCGTGTGCAAGCGGCTGGCGGTGCGAAGAACGTGATGGTCGTAATGCCCGACGCCGATCCCGATCCCACGATCCGCGCGATCGTCGGCGCGGCGTACGGCTGCGCCGGACAACGCTGCATGGCGGGATCGGTCTTGATGGGCGTGACCGACGCGGTGATCCGCGTCCGTGACCGATTGGCCGCCGCAGTCGACGGCCTGCTGGTGGACGACACAGTTTCCAATCCGTCGGCTCAGATGGGCCCCGTCATCGACGCCACCGCGCGCGACCGCATTCTAAAATCCATCCAGGAGGGAGTCGCCTCGGGCGCGAAGCTGATTTGCGGCGCAGGCGGCGCGGTCCCCGAGCGCGGTTTCTTCGTGCGCCCCGCGCTGTTCGATGACGCCCACCCGGAGATGCCCATCGCACAGGAAGAAATCTTCGGCCCCGTTCTGACGATGCTGCACTCCGCGAACCTCGACGAAGCCATCGCCTGGGCGAATCGCAGTTCCTACGGCAACGGAGCGGTCCTGTTCACCGACAGCGGCGCGGCGGCTCGCCAGTTCACGCGAGACATCCGCTGCGGCATGGTTGGCATCAACGTGGGCGTCCCCGCCCCGTCCGCCATGTTCTCATTCTCGGGATGGAACCGCTCGTTTTTCGGCGACCTACACGTGCAGGGCCTCGAAGGCATCTTCTTCTACACGCGGCAAAAAATCGTACTTTCCCGCTGGGATGATTCGTACCGCCGCGTGCAGGGCTGGTGAATGGGAACGGGGTCGAGGCAACCGGCACACACCAGCGAGTTGCCATCGAGGGGGTAAGGTGGGCAATGATCATGCGGAAGCCAACTCGCTCCCGATCAATTCTCGTATTTTGCGGGGCTGGCTGTGGGGAAATGCAGCGTGAAACTGGTGCCTGCGCCGGGCTCGCTATCGACTCGAATGAAACCGCCGTTTCGCCGAACAATTGTATAGACCGTGGCCAACCCCAATCCGGTGCCCTGTTCCGGTCGCTTGGTGGTGAAGTAAGGTTCAAAGATCAGGGGTTTCGTTTGTTCATCCATTCCACATCCGGTATCGCGAACGGTGAGCGAAACGAATGCGTCGGGACGGGTTCCCGGGACCAATCGGGCCGCATCTTCGTTGAGGGGAACATTGTTCGTTTCGATGGTGAGCGTTCCCCCGTTGGGCATGGCATCACGAGCATTGATCGCCAGGTTGATGAGCACCTGCTCGAGTTGTTTCCGATCCGCGTTGATCAGCCCCTTGTGGGCGGACAACGTTGTGACCAATTGAATTCGACCTCCCACGGCCTGTTGCAACATGCGCTGGATTCCTGAAATCAGCGTGTTGAGATTCAGGATTTGAGGGACGATGATCTCGTCGCGACCTACGAGCAACAGGCGTCTGGCGAGGTTTCCCAAATCGTCGTCGGCTTTCCGGATGTCGTCGATGATCTGACGCTGTGCAGGTGTCAGATTCTCCGCCGCGCCCAAGGTTTCAATGTATCCGGCGATGACCGTGAGCAGATTGTTGCAATCATGGGCGACCTCTGCCACAGCCATGCTGAGGGGTTCCGTCCTAGCGGTCCTAGACGCGGGTTCTCTCACTTCGGGAACGGTCTCCGCCAGCCGCCGTTGACCAGCGAGCTCACGACAGAACACCTGAATCATTGGTTCATCGGAGTCCGGGGAACGCGATGAGATCATTTCCAAATCAACTTCAACTGGAGTCCCATCCAACCGAATCAGCTTTTGATCCACGAGACGTGCGGTCATCACCTTGTCCAGCCGAGCCATCCGTTCCCGCAGAGTTGGCCGACAATCGGGATGAATAAACTCGAATAACGACCGCCCAAGGACTTGCTTCGAATCCGCAGCCCCGATCAGTCGAAGCCCCACCTGATTCATGTAAGTGATGCGATTCGATTTGATGACGAAGATCATTTCCGGTGACATCCTGACCATTCCTGGGTATCGGTTTTAGTATTGCTGTGACGGTTCAACCTTGACGTTTCCGACAAAAGTGGTCGGGCGAGGGCCGCAGCAGCCCTGATCGTGTTTTTTTTACGGCGAACTCTGATGACTGACGCTCCACTCATCTGAATGGGAATACTGTTTGTGGCGTTCAATGCGATCAGAATCACTGCTCTCCACCTGATAAATCGAAATCCCTCGAAGTTACCGGACAAAAATCTTGAGTTTTTTTCGAATTCCAACCAAAGTGCTCACGGACTCGTCTCCAATAAAACGGCAGGTCGTTACGCCGTAAGCCGTAACATCGTTCGTTGACACCCTGTGACAGGAGCCGTACAGTGTCGCCCGCGATGTCTCCGTAGCTCAATTGGATAGAGCGTCGGCCTCCGAAGCCGAAGGTTGCAAGTTCGAATCTTGCCGGGGACGCTTTGACAAGTCTCGCTGAGCCCAGAAGTTAGAGTTCCCAAGTGTGTTGGGCTGCGCGGCGACTGAAGCCGTTGCGCGCCGTTCATGGACGGTCCCGCACGTCTTCGATGCGGCGTACTCCTTACCGACAGTCCGGGCTGCATTTCGATGTACGAAGTAGGCAAATACGCCGCCGTATGATCGATGACCGGAGCCTAATTCGCTGCCCCGAGAACGATCCCAAGGGCATCGCTGGCTGATCAAATCGTCAGTCGTCGCCTTCCATCAGTCCGACTCGCTCGTTCCCCACGCTCGCACCGAGCCGTCTTCGTCAAATTCGATGTGGATGACGTTGGGGTGGCAACACACCGGACAGTCCTCGACGAATTGCTGATCCGCTCCTGCCGAAGCGTCGACTGGGACGACAATCTCCTCACCGCAGGCGTCGCACACGTAACTCGCCTCATCCGGAACGGAACGTCGGTTCGTTCTGCGATTCTTCCGTTTCATGCCAGTGCGGTCGGGTGATTCGAGTTCAAGGTTGGTCGCGGGGTAACATTCGTTCCATTTCAAACGCGATCGCCAGCGAGTTCTGGTCATCTCGATTTTTGAGTTCGCGGATCACACGCTGGCGTCGCTCGACGGGATGATTCTGATTCAACTTCCATTTCCCTTCGATCCGGCTGATCTCGATGCGAAAGCCGATGATCTGCCGCAACAACTTCTCGACAAAGTCAACGGGAGCGTTGAGTTCCCAAGGCTTGGGAAATGTCGCTTCGTACAATTGCACGCTCGACTGCACAATGTCGAGCAAGGTCGGAAGATCTTGAAGGAGCGTCAGTCTTCCGTACACATGCACTGCGATGTAATTCCACGTGGGGACGACTTCAACCGCGTCGTACCACGCCGGAGAGACGTAAACGTGCGGGCCAGAAAAAATCGCCAGAACTTCTTGGCCTTCGGCTGCGCTCCACTGCGGATTGGCTCGTGCCATGTGGCCGATCAACGTTCCGTGCGGGCCAGCATTCCGGTCAAGCAAGAACGGCAGGTGCGATGCGAAGGGCTCGCCAGCCATTTGCGTGACGAGGATGCCAAAGCTGTTCTGCTCGATGAATTCGTGAAGTTTGGCGACGTCAGTTTCAGCAAACGAGGTTGGGACGTACATGGAAGTTGCTGTGTCCGTCGAATATGAGACAACACAAGGAAAGGAAACGCCGACCCATTCTGATCGTTTCCTCGGAGGAGGAAAAAGCAACCCAGCCGCCTCGACGGTGCCGTGCCTCTGCCAGAACGTGACCAAGGGTTTCGCCTATAGGAACCCGTGAACAACCGCAGGCTCGCACCCCCAAACCCTCTCGTCTGAGCGATCATCGATCGAAGTCAAACGGAGCCCTGGCTCGTGCTCATCACGTCGACGTCGATGGCGCCAACGCCGTGCCGCGAACTACTTCGCGGCCGACGCCTGTGCTGCCGAAGCCGGTGCCGATCGCGTTTGCTCACCCTTAAGTCGTTCGAGCAGCGCCTTGGCTGCCACGGCGGCATCGGCGGTTTGCTTCGCAGCGGCAGTGGCGGCTTCGAGAGCCTTCAACTGGTCGGGTGTGGGAACCGCTTCGGCAACCGCCTTGTCGGCGGCCGCCTTGAGAACCACGGCTTGATCGGTCGTGGTTTTGACTTTGGCGGTCGCATCCGCGACGGCTTTTTCAGCAGCAGCTTTCTCGGCGACCTTCGGATCGACGAGCGATTTCAACGCGTTGGCAACTTGTTCGGCAGCTTGAAACGCGGCCGTTTTTGCCGGCACATCTTTCTTGTCAGCCGCTGCTTCGGCGGCGGCCTTTTCAGCGCGAGCCTTTTCCAGCGCCGCGTTCGCCGCAGCGATTGTCGTTTCGACGGCTTTGATCGTTTCGGTTTTGATCACGACCAGCGGGACTGCCGCATTGAGTTCCGTTTGGGCGGCGGTGGCGGCGGTTTGCGCGTCGGTTGCCAGTTTCACGGCAGCGTCGGCAATGGCCTTCTTGTCGGTCATCGCCTTTTGCAGAGCCACCACTTGAGCAGCCGCCTGAGCGGCCGTGGCTTGCGACGCAGTGGCAACTTTCGTCGCTTCATCGATCCGTGCCACGAGCGGAGCCGGATTCGTCGCCAGAATTGCACGGTCCTTGCCATCGGCGGTGAACACGCGCACGGCGCCCGTCCAATCGCCAGCCAGGGCCATTCCTGCGGTGTTCGCGAACGCCACCCGCAGGCCGAGATCGGCATGCGCTGGAAACGCGACGACTTGGGCACCGTCCTGATTCCACAATTTCGTCACCCGGTCGCGGCCGGTGGAAACGAGACGGCCGTCGCGGAGAAATTCCACATTCGCCGCGCCGCCGCCGTGGGCACCCCACGTCTTGATCTGCGTGCCATTGTTCATTTCCCACAATCGCACCGTACTGTCCTCACTGCTGGAAGCCAGCACGTTCGAGTCCACTCGCCAACTCACTCCGGTCATCGTGCCCGTGTGACCGGCGAGCGTGTAGAACTCGCGGCCAGTGTCTGCTTCCCACACGATGAGGCCGTTGGCGCGGTCACCCGTCGCGAGCAGCACTCCGTCCGGACTGAACTCCAACGTCGTGATCCAGTCGGTGTGTTTTTTCAGTTCGTAGACCTTTTCGCCGTCAGCCGTCGAGAAGACGCGGACGATCTTCTTCGGTCCGCCGAGTGCGATCATTCCGTGGTTCGGACTGATGTCCGCCGCCAGAACCGAATCGAATTCCGAACCCAGCTCGAACACACGCTTGCCAGTCTTCACGTCGAACACGATGACTCGACCAGTCTGTCCGCCACGTCCACCGGCAGCCAGTAGTAATGACCCGTTGCGGCTGAACTTGAGGACGTGAACCGTCCCTTCCGGGAATGGCAGCACGGCTGCGAGCAGCATGTCGTTCAGGTTGTACATCAGCACCTGCTTGTGTCCGGAAACCGCGACCAGCGGCGCCCACGGACTGGCCGCGAGGGCCGTCACCGCGTTGCCGCGCGGTGAGACCGCGACTGGTTCGGTCGGCAGGTTCTCCGGCATTGGCGGCGGACCTTCCGGCTGCGCACCGGTGATCGCCGTCGTGCTGAGCGAGAACGACGACTTCTTTTTGACCTTCACCACGCTGTCTTTGTTTTCGAGCGCACCGCCGTCGATCCACTGCTTGATGAGCGCCAATGTCTCGTCTGGCAGCTTGGGTTCCTTGGGAGGCATCACCGGCTGTTCTTTGTGCGATACCAAGGCCCAAAGGCGGCTGGAGTCGAGTTCGCCCGGTTCGACAACCGCGCCCGAGGCACCACCCAGAATGGCTGCCCCGTAGCTGTCGAGTACGAGGCCACCCTTCGCCTGATCGACTCCGTGACAGGTACCACACTTGGCGCGAAAGATTGGCAGGATGTGATCCTGAAAATTGATTTTCGCCGCAGCCGGTACCGCCGGTTTGGCGGCTTCCTGTGCGGAGACTGGTGAGCGGGCGAAGAACAGGATCGCCACGGAAATGGTCGACAGGAATCGGCTCAGGTTAATCATGGCTCGATCTCAACTCAAAGGAAAATGCATGCGGTTCCGAAAAGAGGCTGCGGCATATGACCGCACAGCCCCACTCCCCAAAAGGGTCGAGGGAATTCATGTCAATGGTTGAACAAAAACTCGCGGCTGTTCATCAACGCCCAGAAGACGTCTTCGAGGCCCTTCTTCGCGTCACTCCCTGCAACGAACAGTGGTTTGAAGTTTTCGATTTCGGCGGGAGTCGGCTTGCGGCTCAGGCAGGCGATGTAGAACCGTTCGACAATGACCAGCGGCTCCAGCTTTTCGGCGAGGTACTTGTCGATCAGGCCGCCAGCGGCCATTTTTTGATTGACCGTGTCGCCGTTGAGCAGGTGCAGCGCTTGCGACAACGTCGGTTCCATTTTCACTTCGCACGAGCACACGGTCTCGCGTGTCGCCCGGCCAAAAGTGGTGAGGAAGTACGTCGAAGTCGAACCGTTGGCGATTTGCGTGGCGCGGGCACCGAGTGGCAGGCCGGGGAACTTGTCTTTCGTGCCGGTCACCAGAGTGATGCAGTCCAGCATCGACTCGGCCTTGATCCGCCGCAGCGTCGCGTGGGCGAAGTTGCGTTCGTCGGTCATGTTGCTCTCGTTCCGTTCCGTCGTACGCTGGTACGTCTGCGACTTGCAGATGTCCTTCACGAGGAGTTTGAAGTCGTAGTTGGAGGCCGTGAACTTCTTGCCGAATTCCACAATCAGTTCAGGGTTCGACGGCGGGTTGCTGACGCGCACGTCATCGACCGGTTCGATGATCCCCACGCCGAAGAAATGCTCCCACACGCGGTTGGCGAAGTTTTGTGCGAAGTACGGATTCTGCGGAGAAGCCAACCACGCCGCCATCACGTCGCGGCGGTCCTTGCCCGCGACCTGAGCCACATCGCCCCCCAGAAACTTGGGAGCCATCACGCGGCCACCGACCGGATGCGCGACTTCGCCGCCACCGCTATTGAACACGATGGTTTCGCGATAGTCCTCAGCCCCCTTGCGGCCAACCTGCGAGAAGAACGCGGAGAAGCTGTAGTAGTCGTCCATTGTCCAGCGGTCGAACGGATGGTTGTGGCACTGGGCGCACTGAATTCGCATCCCCATGAACACCTGAGCGACGTTCTCCGACACCTTCAGCGTGTCACGTTCGTTTTGATAGTAGTTCGTCTGCGGCACCTTGAACGTACCACCGCTGGCACCCAACAATTCCTGCACCATTTTGTCCAACGGCACGTTCTTGCCGACCTGATCACTCAGCCAGTTGTAATACAGCAGCATCGGCTTGTAGGCGACCTGGTTGGTCGTGCGAATCATCAACCATTCGGCCCACTTGCCGACCCAGATTTCCGTGAATTCCTTGCGGTTGACCAGTTCGTCAATCAACTTCGCCCGCTTGTCGGGAGCGGGGTCAGCGAGAAACTTTGTGTATTCCTCGGTCGTCGGCAACAGACCAACAAGGTCAACATAGATGCGACGGAGAAACACTTCGTCGGAGCAGATGCCCGACGGGGTGATGCGTAGCTTGGTCAGCTTCGCATTCACCAGTTCATCGACATAGTTGACCGGTTGCTGCGCCGGGAAGCTGAACTTCAGCCCCTTCGGCAAGACGATGTATTGTGAACCAACAGTGAACGTCGAGAAGCGGGCCATGATGAACGCTTCACCGCGAGCTCCCGCCTTAACGACACCGGCTTCGTTGATGCTCGCCGAATTGTCGTTGTTCGACAGGAACAGCGCGAGCCCCGTGACATCACGGTCGGTGCCGTCAGAATACGTGGCGACCACTGTCACCTGCTGCGTTTCTCCCTCGCCGTCGAGCACGGCCTGTTTCGGATAAATCTCCACACCGGTCACGGTGGGAATTTCCGCAGCGTCATTCGGGCAGCCGACAGTGATCCAGCGCACCAGCTCCTGATTCAACTCCGACTCCGGAGTGAACCGCTTGCCACCTGTGTGCGGGACGACGCCGAGCGACTTCTCGACGACCAGGCTCGCCGCCGGCACAGCCAGATCGATCCGGCGGCCGCTCAATTCGCGAGTCAGACGGAAATGGTCACCGTTGGGATCGAACCCGAACAGCGACAACCGAAAGCCATCCTTGCCCCGTGCCGCCCCGTGGCAGCTTCCCGTGTTGCAGCCGGCCTTCATGAAAATTGGCATGACATCGAGTTTGAAGCTGATGTCACGTTGCGCCGCTGCCTTCTCAACTTTGACTGGTACCATGACGACTTTTCCGGCGAACTCGACCTTCAATTCGGAGGCCCCGTCAACTGCGGGCCAGAACGTGTTCGCTTCGCGGCGCACGAGAGCCGGGTTGGCCAGAGTCATCTGCGCCTGAGCGGTCACATCGCGGGTGATCCCGTCCGAATATACCGCCTGCACGACCATCAGTTGCCGATCCTTGCTCGTCGCCAGATTCACGGCGGGCGGGAACACTCGCAGTTCGGCCACGGTCACGTCCTGTGCGGACGCTGCTCCCGAGATCGCGGTGAAAAGTATCGCGGCGAGGAAAGTAATGCGGAGATTCATGAGCCAGTTCCTGAGTTTCACCCGGGGAAAATGTTGCTTCGTCTCACGGTTGCGTTTCGTTGGTTGTCGTCACTTGGCTGGCGCGGCCGGCGCAGCTGCTGGAGCCGCGGGAGCCGCCTTCTTGGCCTTGTCCTTCTCCTGCTGATCCAGCCGCAACTGTTCGAGACGGGTGAGCCGCTTCGGGGGAGCTGCGGCGACGGGCGGTGGTGCCGCCGGTGCCGCAGCGGCCACCGGCATCGGGGGTGGATCGGTCTTCTTGGGAGGCAGCGGGACGTCGATGCGCAGCTTGCCGGTGCCGATGTTATGCACGACCGGTTCGGCGTTCTCGGTGACGATCACACGGCAGAAGAGGTTCTGGTGGTTACCGGCAGGCGACGTCGGATCGGTCGTCAGTTTGAAGATGATGTCCTTCGTGTCTTTGGTGATGTCCTGAGGCGCAGTCAGCACCTTGTTTGGTAGACCGATGAGTTCAACCTTCGCCGCACCGGGAAAATCGTAAACCTTGGTCATGTGGATGACAACCTCGGTCGCTTTGCCCTGTTCGACGGCGGACTGCTCGAATGCGAGGTTCAAGTACATCTCGGCGACTCGCAGATTCGCAAACGGCGTGCAAACCATCAGCGGTCCCTGACCGGCATCCGATTGGCCTCGTACGGCGATCTTCCACGTGTTGATCTCGGCGTTGCCCGCGGCATTCATCGAGATGTTGGCTTCGGTCTGACCTTCGGCAATTGAAATCGACCCGCTGGCGTTCAAGCCCGGCGGCAACCAGAGCATGTCGATCTTGATCGGAGCTTAGAATCCTTCCTTGCGCGTGGCGACGACCTTGAGCTCCATTGTGCCACCGCGAACGATCGGAACTTTCGGTTCGACGATGGCGATGCTGAACGGAGCTTCGTTGGTCACGGCCACCGGCAACTTTTGGGTGAACTCGGTCCAGAATGGAATCTGGTTCTGCCCGCGTACCAGCGTCATGTCCTGTCGCACTTTCCCTTCGACCTTGAGCATCGGTTGAGCGGGATCATTCAGCGAACCGATGATGTCCGCGAGTGTTCCACCGATGGCGGCATCGGCGGCGACGGTGAAGATCACCGGAACGGCTGACAGATTCGCCGGCACGCCGGGGCATTCAATCGTGATTCCGGGCGGCAAGTTTTCGCCGCGAATCGCGAGCGGTCCACCAAAGTCCACGCGGCTGGTGTTGAGGACAATTCCAAATCGATTTCCCTTCGGCACCGACACACTGGGCTGAACGTACTGCTGGAACTCAACCACGGTCAGGTTGAGTTGCGGCCTGATCGGCGAGAGTTCAACGCGGTACGAATAAATCGGCCCGCCGTTGCCGAGGTGATCGCGAACCTGGATGACAAAATCGCCATCGGCTGGAACCGTGAAACGCAGATAGCTGTCCGGTCCTCCCGAGTCATCGTTGGCTGCGATGGCTCCACCACCAGCCGTGAGGATGGTCAGCACCGGATCGAGTGGCGAGCGGATACCGCGGGCGTGAACCCGCACGTCGTACACTTCGCCTTTTTTGGCCGTGAACCGGAAGTGATCGACATCGCCGGGCGCTCCAATGGCTCCGTTGAGCGCAATCGGCGCGGTGAAACGGGTCGCGTTGTCATGCGTCTCGTTCGGCTCGGCCTCAATGACATTCCCGAATTCCGAAATCCGGAACCAATTCTTCGAAGGAGCAATTCCACGTTCGTCCTTGGCAAAGAGGCCAAATTGCGGTTCCACGATTCCCGGCAGCGTGATGGTTTCCTTGCGATCGCCCGCGACGTCGCCGAGGTACGTGACCTCGACCGGTTGTCCGAGCAGCCCGCCGGACGGCAACGTCGCCTGCGGTCGCGGATAGTTTCCGATGTGAACGCGGTAGAGGCACGCCCCGTTTCCGGCGTACGAACTCTCGCGGACTTGGATGATGTACTTGCCGTCCTCAGGCGCGATGATCGACGCGATGCCGTCCTGCCAGACGAGGGCCGCGTCGTCACTCGACGCCAGTTCAAACCGTGCGGCACTCATGATGGCCACGTACACGTCGAACAGCGTGATCCCCAACCGAATTCCTTCCACTTCCGCGGTGATCCGGTCTCCCTTTTTGGCGTCAACCACGTAGTAATCGACATCCTCGTTGTCGGCCGTTCCGTTCACGACGACATTCATTTCGATCGGCTGCGGCGTGGCGAAATCGCTGTTCGGCTCCTTCTCCACCAGTTCCTTCATCGCGCCGACGAAGAACGGCCGCAGTTCGGTAATGCCAGTCGCCGTGCGCACGCGAATGCGGTGGCTGCCAAGCTGCGCGTCGGGGGCGATCTTGAGCATCACCTTGACGGTGGTGGGATTGACCACCTCCAGCTTGGTCACCTCGATCCCCGGCTCGTAGAAGAGAATCTGTTGTGCGTCGTCCAGCCGCGCACCACTCAGCGTGACCTCGACTTCCGTTCCACGTTGCGCACCGCGCGGCGACGTGCCGCCCAGTGATGGTGACGCGGCGTCGACTCGTGACGTGCTCAGCATCAAGACAACTACAAAAATGGCGAGAGACCGCGCTCCCACCGTGCTGGCGATTCGACCGAGTTGGGTCATGGCTGGGATGCCTTGTGAAAGCTCCGATGGAGCGACGTCGTAATGCCGGAGGCGTCAGCCTCCGGGAGACAGGCGGGAAGTTGGTCAAGCCCCGATGGGGCGACGTCGCAGTCGTTGTGTTGAATCGCTCGACGTCGCCGCTGCGTGGCTTGATTCACTGGTGGGATTCGACCGCGGGCTGACGCCCACGGCTATGCTCTGTCGCCGCAGCGCGGCTCTTATCCGTGGTTTCGACGGTTTCATCAAACAGCCCGGCTGCCGTGGGCAACCGGGCGGCTCTCGTTCAAACTACGCCAACAGTTCCTTGCGGACCGCGCCGCCGTCGATGATTTCGATCGGTCGATCACCCGGAGCCATCATTTCCTGATCGGCATTGATGCCCAAACAATGGTAAACCGTTGTGAACAGGTCTTGCGGCCCGATGGCCTCTTCTTCCGGCTCGGACGCGGTCGAATTCGACGATCCGAAGATCTTTCCACCCTTGATGCCACCGCCAGCCAGCACGACGCTGAAGACTTTCGGCCAGTGATCGCGACCAGCGGTGCCGTTGATTTTCGGCGTGCGGCCGAACTCGGACGACACCATGACCAGCGTCTCTTTCAGCAGGCCGGTTCGTTCGAGGTCGGTGATGAGCGTGCTGAACGCCTTGTCGAATTCAGGCATCTGATTCTTGAAGCCCTGGATGATCTGACCGTGCATGTCCCAGCCACCGAATGTCAGGTTGACCAGTCGCACACCGGATTGAACGAGACGCCGCGCGAGCAACATGCGAGCACCGGCCGTGCCACGACCGTATTCGTCGCGAACGGGCGCCGGTTCGGCTTCGATGTTGAATGCCTCGCGAGCCGCGGGAGACGAGATCAGGCTGTAGGCTCGATCGTAGAACGTATCCATCGCGGCGAGGTCGTCGGACTTTTCCTTCTTCGCGAAGTAATCGTTGACGGCGGCCAACACGTTCTTGCGTGTGGTGAATCGCGAGTCATCGATACCAGTCGGCAGGTTCAAGTCCTTCACTTTGAAGCCACCTTGAGCCGGATCGCTTCCCAGACTGAACGGCGAGAACGCCGAGCTGAGGTATCCCGAGCCGGCGAATTCATTCGGCATGCCCGGGATGCAAACGTACGTCGGCAGATTGTTGCGCGGTCCGTATTGCAGGCTGACCACGCTGCCAATACTCGGGAACTGCAAGGCGGGGCTCGGGCGGTAGCCGGTGTACATGTTGTGCGTGCCGCGCTCGTGAGCCGCTTCGCCGTGGGTCATCGAACGGACGACGCACAGCTTGTCGGCGACGCCAGCGGTCGCGACCAGAGTTTCACCGAACAGTTCGCCCGAAATCTTCGTCTGCACTTGCTTCATTTCGCCGCGATATTCGATCGGAGCGAACGGCTTCGGGTCGAACGATTCTTGATGAGCCATCCCGCCTGGCAGGTAGATGTGGATGACCGATTTCGCGGTGGCTGGGAACTTGTCGTACGTCTTCAAATCGGCCTGAGCGTGCTGCAACCGAAACATATCGGCCAAGTTCAAACTTCCGACCCCGCACAATGCTCCGACGGTCAAAAAGCCACGTCGGGACACGTTCGCGTTTCGGAAGTGGGCCGGATCGTCCTGCCATGTTCCAGTGATCTTCTGCGGTTGCTTCGACATCAAGACACTCCGTGAAAATAGGGGTCGAGGGTGGACGCTCCGGAATGACACAACAGGAACCGGGCGGGACAGCCGTCCGTTTGGCTGACGTCTCGTCCGGTGAAATCGCATTCAGCAGGCAGGTTCCCCGAAACAGCGTGACTGGTCCGAGGAAGGAGTCTCAGGGGGGGAACTCGTCTCTCCTTCCGATCCATGGACACCACACGTTGGACCAGCCGGAAGGCGACGAGGCATAAGCTAACGGACATCTGTTGGGATCGTCAAGGAGACTTGGAGAACTTTATCGGCTACCCAGTCTGTCCGGGGTGGATGTAATGGCTACACAACCGAGAACCCATTCTGCTTCTGATTCGGGCCCATGCAGGTTCGTGCGGGGAATCGTTACAAATCTTGCGACCGACCCGTCTGGCAAATATACTCCCGCCCGCTCTCCGGGTCGCCGGTGACGATCACCAACCCCAAACGGCGATCTTCGTGCCCACGGTAGAACGGGATTCATTCCGTTCCCTTCCTCGAATTGCTGACACCAAGAATTGCTGACACCAAATCGAACGGAATGAATTCCGTTCTACAAACCAGGAGACTGCCGATGTCGTTCTCGAAAGCGATTGTGCTGATCATGTGTGTCGTGGCCGGATTCGCATTGTCCGTCCTGCCGCTGCCGCAATCCACGTCGATCGGCGCTGCCGAGAAGACCGCAAGCTCCGATTGGCCGCAGTGGCGAGGTCCGAATCGCGATGGCATGTCGTCCTCGACCGGTCTGCTCAAGACATGGAACGATGGCGGTCCGGCTTTGGCGTGGAAGACATCGGGCTTGGGGAGCGGTTTTTCGAGCCTCGCGATCGCCAACGGAAAGATCTTTACGATGGGCGAACGGGAAGGAGCGCAATTCGTACTCGCGCTGGCTTTGGCTGACGGCAAGGAACTGTGGGCCGCAGAAATCGGCCCTGGATTCAATGCCTCGGGAGCCGGTCCTCGGTCAACGCCGACGGTGGATGGCGACCTCGTGTACGCGATCGGTCCGCACGGCGACTTGTTGTGCTGCGAAGCCGGCACAGGGAACGAAGTGTGGCGCAAAAACTTCAAGACCGACTTCAATGGCAACCGGCCCGGTTGGGGATTCTGCGAGTCCGTGCTCGTCGATGGCGACAACATCATCTGCTCGCCGGGAAGCAAGGACGCTTCGATGGTCGCGCTGAACAAGCGGTCTGGTGTGGTCGTATGGAAGAGCGCGATCCCGAAGTGCCCCACAGGAGGCAGCGGGTATTCGTCGATCGTCATCTCGAACGGAGCCGGGGTGAAGCAGTATGTCCAGTTGTTCGGTTCTGGCTGCGGTTGCGTTGGCGTGCGAGCTGACGACGGCAAGGCTCTGTGGGGATATTCGCGAATCGGCAACGGCACGGCCTCCATCCCAACGACGATTGTTGATGGCGACCACGTGTTCACTTCGAGCGGCTACGGCACCGGGTCGGCGTTGCTCAAGTTGTCGAAAGACGGCGACGGAGTGAAGGCCGAGGAGGTGTACTTCCTGAAGGGAGACGAGTTCCAGAACCACCACGGTGGCATGATTCGCGTTGGCGATTTCATCTTCGCCGGACACGGACACAACAACGGCTTCCCAATCTGTCTCGAATGGAAGACCGGCAAAATTGTGTGGGGTGGCAGGGAACGAGGCGCGGGGAGCGGTTCGGCAGCCATCACGTACGCGGACGGGCAACTCTACTTCCGCTACCAAAACGGCACGATGGCGCTGATCGAAGCGACCACCGACAGTTACAAGTTGAACGGCAAGTTCAACATCCCCGAAGTGAAAGGCCCAAGCTGGTCGCACCCCGTCGTCTGGGGCGGCAAGCTGTACCTCCGCGAACAGGACAACCTGTTCGTGTACCAACTCGCCACCAAGTAGCGGTGCGTCAGGCGAGGATGCCGCTGATCGGCCGACCGCGATCGACGTCCAAGCGCTTTCGACCGGGGATGTCGAGGCGGTGGGGATCGAGGCCGAGCAGCGCGAGGACGGTGGCGTGGAGGTCGGTCACGTAGTGACCCGGTTCGAGGGCGTGGAAGCCGAGTTCGTCGGTGGCTCCGTACACGCAGCCCCGTTTCACACCGGCTCCGGCCAGCCAGACGGTGAAGCCGTGCGGATGATGATCGCGACCGTCCTTGCCGCCGCTACGCTGTTCCAACCCCGGCGTCCGGCCGAACTCGGTGCAGAACACGACCAGCACATCGTCCATCAGCCCGCGGCGTTTCAGATCCTTGAGCAACGCCGCGACCGGCTGATCCACAATCCCGCACTGCTTCGCGTGGTTGTCCCTCAGCTTCTGATGCGAATCCCACACGCCGTACGGTGTCGGGTAGAGTTGGACAAAACGGACGCCGCGTTCGACCAGCCGCCGCGCGGCAAGACACCGCTGCCCCGCGAGTTTCGTCGGTTCCTGATCGAGGCCGTACAGTTTCTGCGTGTCGGCCGTCTCGCCGGACAAGTCGAGAGCTTCCGGAACCGCCATCTGCATCCGAAAGGCCAGCTCGTACGAGCGAATACGAGCGCGGAGGGCTTGGTCGGCAGGATATTCGACCGCTGTCAACCGGTTGAGCGTGCCGATCAATTCGTACTCGCGTTGCTGTTCGTCGGCCAACACATCGGGACTGCGTCGACCGTACGGCAGCGGATTGGCAGGGTCGAGAGATAGCGGAACACCCGCGTGCTGCGGCCCGAGGTAATACGAACCGATCGACGTCCGCGTGTCGGGGCGCGTGGGGCCACCGAGAACGACAAAGCTCGGCAGGTTATCGTTCACGCTCCCCAAACCGTAATGCACCCACGACCCGATGCTCGGCTGAATCTCGTCCAGCCGGTGCCGTCCGGTGTGCATCTGATTCTCTGCCGCGTGATCGTTGTCGGTCGTGTACATCGAACGGACAATCGACATGTCATCGACGCAGGACGCCAGGTGCGGCAGCCAGTCGCTGACGTCGACACCCGTTTCGCCGTGCTTGCGCCAGCCGACTTGCAGCGGATAGATGATCGGATAGGTGTCCCGCTTATTGATGCTTTCGGCGACGACCGACCGCGATCGCTTATCGTGCAACGGCGACTTGATCGGGTTCGGCAGCGCCGTTTCGTCGAACGTCTTCCCGGCGTACTGATTGAGGGCCGGCTTGGGATCGAACGTTTCGAGGTGGCTGTAGCCGCCGGAGAGGAAAATCCAGATGACCGACTTGGCTCGCGGCGCGAACATCGCGCGGCCGTCGAGTGGCGACGCAGCCGAGACCGGCGCAGGCGCATCGGCGCGCACGACGCCGTCGCGATGCAGCATCGCCCCCAGCGCCAGCCCTGTGAAGCCCATGCCGACGTCTGCCAGAAACGTCCGTCGAGCCACACGGCCACACGCACAGCCAGAATTGGTGAAGTCGAACATCACATTCCTCGGGCGGGTTTATCGGCCAGCCAAGTCCGAAAGTTGCCGATCACTTTATCCAGCCATCCGGCGTGCGAGAAGCCTGGTCCACGGAGACAATCGGATCGCCAGTTCATCTCGGCAAGGCGAGACGTCACACACTGGTCGATTGCGAATGACCTGATTTCGCCTGTAAACTCGCATCCCAAAACTCCGACTGAATTCATCGTGAATCGTCGAAAAAATACAAGGAACGCCATGCCCCCCTTCGAACACGACGATTTGACACCCAACCAACTGGCAGTTTCCACGTCAACCCTGGCCACGTTGAGCATCGTCTTCGGGGTCCTGGGTTTTTGCCTTCCGTTGATTGGCGGATTCGTGGCGATCATCTGTGGTCTGTTGGCGCTTCGCGAAATCGGCCAGAGTGAAGGCCGAATGAGTGGTCGAGGCAAAGCCATCATCGGGTTGGCGCTCGGTTGTGCGGGAGTCTTGTTCGGACTGATCGTGGGGCTGACGTTCGTCATCCCCACGATCCAAGCGGCCCGCGAGGCCGCGCGGCGCCAGGTGACAGCCAACAATCTGAAACAAATTGGCATTGCGTTGCAGAGCTACCATGACATCTACGCGTCCTTTCCATCGCGGGGAGTAATTTATCCTCCCGAGCGGCGTCCCCAAGACGTGAGTCCCCAGAAGGAACCCATCTTGGGCTTGAGTTGGAGAGTGCGAATCCTGCCTTACATCGAGCAGCAACCATTGTACGAGCAATTTGATTTCAACCAACCGTGGGATCATCCGACAAACCTGGCCCTCGTCGACAAGATGCCCAAGATCTACGTTTCGTCCAACCGTCAGATCAACGACGGTAAGACGGTGTTCCTCGGAGTGACTTACCCGATTGACTTCGATTCCAAAATCGTCACCGACCAAAACCTCTTGAGATTTCAGGAAGGGACATTCTTTGACAGGAACCCTCGCAACTACCCACGCATCGGCTTGAATGCCATTCGAGTGGCCGACATCTTGGATGGCACGGCGAATACGGTCGCCGTCGTGGAGGCGGACGCCGACCAGGCCGTGGTCTGGATCAAACCGGACGATTGGGAACTGGACGTGATGAATCCACGACGGGGATTGGGAACGCTCCGGCCAGGCGGATTCATGACTCTGTTTGCGTCCGGTGACATCCATTTTATTCCGACAACAGTTGACGACCGCAACCTGCTCCGATTGTTTTGCCGGGTTGATGGAGAGGCGATTCAGTTTCGGGATTGGAACTTCCAGAGGCCTCGCTGAACGATTCCCCCGGCTGACGTTGACCCATTCTCGCGGGCTGGCATAGAGTCCCGCCCCCGTAGGTCAGGCATTCCAGCCTGACGCGCTGTCAGGTTGGAATGCCTGACCTACGGCGTCACGGATTCGACGCCATGCCTGCTGATGTAGTCACCTTATTTCAATGCCCGGGCGAAGCGCACTCGATCTCGCGGTCCGTCCACTTGGCGCGGTTGGCGGCCTGCTATCCCGGTTGTCGCGAGTGTCCACTGCGTCACGACACGGGAGCCACAACGCGCGGCGTGGTCGAATTGTTGCAGGCAACCGAACGCCGCGTCGCACGTGAGTCGCTGTTCACGGACGAGGGAGTGCGTGGCATTTATCTCAATGAATTGGCTCGGCCGCAGGCTGCGGAATTGGCGGCCACGTTCGCCAGTCTGCTGTGGGAAGATTCGAACGGATGGCTGATGTCGAATGGAAGGCCCCTTCCGAGGGCTGCGGCGCGAACCATCGGTCCGACGGTCGTGGTGGGTCACGACGAGCGGTCGGCGTCGCCGGATTTGGTCACGGGGGTGGCGGGCGCACTGCGGCGGATGGGATGTTATGTGATCGACGTGGGACTGGTGACTCGGCCGACGTTGTGGTTCGCGGTCGATCACCTGCGAGCCGACGGCGGCATCCACGTCACCGGATCGGGATGCGATCCCGCGTGGACGGGCCTCGATTTCGTCGGTGCCGCCGCACTGCCGATTTCTCGCGCCAACGGACTGCATCAAATCGAAGAACGATTCCGCGGCGGTGTCAGCCGGTGGAGTCGCCATCCCGGTTCGCAGCGGATGTTTCTCGCCAACGTGCCGTACGTCGCCGGCCTGTGGAAACATTTCCATGCGCTCCGCCCGTTGCGGATCAGTCTCGGTTGTCCCAGTCTGCCGCTGCGAAAAGTGCTGGATCAGGTGTTCGAGAAACTCGCCTGCCGCCGCGTCGCGGTCGAGATTCCCGTGCGTGCTCGCGACTTGAGCGACGTCGATGACGCCGACTGCCGGCGCATCGCGGAGTCGGTGCGGCAGAACGGCAGCGATCTCGGATTGCTGATCGACGACGATGGGCAGCGGTGCGCGTGGTTCGACGAGCAGGGGAATCTGATCGCGGCACAACGTCTCGCGTGGCTGCTGGCCGAACGGGAACGTGAACAGCAAGTGGGTCAGATGATCGTGATGGAACGCAGTCGTCACGCTCCGCGTGACGCGCCGGATAAGAATGCGGCGTCTGCCTGCCATTCGGCTCATCACGCGGAGCGTGATGGCTACGCCAATGCGAATCCGCCGACAATTCATTGCGACATCGTGGAGAAAAGTGTCGTCAACGTAGCGGGCAAACTCGGTGATGTCTCGCTGGCGATGCGGTCGCACTCTGCGATCAGCGGCGGAGACAATTTGGGACGAGTGTGGTTTGCAGACGCGTACCCGATCTGCGACGCCGTGCTCACGCTGGCGAAAGTGCTGCAGGCGCTTAGCCGCAGTGACACCCCGTTCTCCGAGGTCGTCGCGGCCGTTTCCCGCGTGTGAGCGACTTGCTACAACATCGCCGTGACTCGCGCGGGAAATCTCCGCGGACCGATTTGAAGTCGCACGAATCACCACCGACAAGGAGTCCTGTCATGAGTGACCGCTGGATCGCTGAGCGGATGAAACACATCGACGCTTCGGGCATTCGCAAGGTGTTCGATCTGGCCGCGAAATTGAAAGATCCGGTCAACCTGAGCATCGGTCAGCCGCATTTCGACGTGCCGCAACCGATCAAGGATGCATTGGCCCGCGCCGTCGCTGAAGGGAAGAACGCCTACAGCCAGACGCAGGGAATCGCACCGCTGCTGGCGAAGATTCAGGCGGCCGTGGATCGCGAGTTCGGGCACTCCGACCGCAAGGTGTTCGTGTCCAGCGGTACGAGCGGCGCCTTGGTACTGGCGCTGCTGACGCTGGTGAATCCGGGCGATGAAGTGATCGTATTCGACCCGTGGTTCGTGATGTACAAACACCTGGTCACACTGGCTGGAGGACGAGTCGTCGAGATCGACACATACCCGGACTTCCGGATCGACGTGCAGAAGGTGCGCGATGCCATCACCCCGCGCACCAAGGTGATCCTGTTCAACAGCCCCGCCAACCCGACCGGAGCCGTGGCCAGTCCGGCCGAAATGGAAGCTCTCGCAAAACTGGCCGCCGAGAAAGACATCGCCCTCATCAGCGACGAAATCTACCGTGCCTACTGCTACGACGCCCCGTTCCAAAGCCCGGCGAAATGGAACGATCAAACGATCGTGATCGACGGTTTTTCGAAGTCGCATTCGATGACCGGTTGGCGCTGCGGTTGGGTTCACGGACCGGATCACGTGATCCAGCAGATGATCAAGCTGCAACAATTCACGTTCGTCTGTTCGCCGCATCCCGTGCAGCATGCAGCCGTCGTCGCGTGGGACGTCGACGTGTCGCACTGGGTCGCCGAGTACCGCCACAAGCGCGACTTCATGCTGCGAGAATTGCGAGGCGACTTCGAAATTCACGGAGCAGATGGCGCGTTCTATCTCTTCCCGAAAGCCCCTTGGGGCACCGGCACCGAGTTCGTCACCGAGGCGATGCAGAACAACATGCTGATCATCCCCGGCAAGGTCTTCAGCCCGAGTGACACACATTTCCGCATCTCGTACGCGGCGGAAGACAGCATACTGGAGCGCGGCGTCGAGACACTCCGCAAGCTCGCGAGACGGTAGTCGCCGAGATCATGTAGGGTGGGACCAGCGCAGCGCCGGCCCACCATGCCGACTCCATTATGGTGGGCCGGCGCTGCGCTGGTCCCACCCTACCGATGGGAGCGGGGACAAGTCGTCCATCCGCGTTGCATCGTCAGTAGGTCACCACTAGAATCCGCCGCACATTGAAGACGGAGGATGCCGTTTACTCAAAATTTCGAGGGGTAACCATGAAGCGAGTCGTTGTTGCCTTGCCGGTGGATCGTGCCGGGAACTTTGTTTTGTCAGCGCTCAAACATCAAGGGAGTATGGGAATGATTTGGAAGAGTCTGAAGCCGATCCTCGGCTCGATTGCGATCTTGTTGTTGTTGGGGACAGTCGTTCATGCCGGCGAAGCAGACTTGGCCATTCCAGATTTGAGCGCAACGAAATTCAAGATCTTTGGAGGAACCATCGATGGCTGGCATCTGCTGCTTTACGGTGCCTTTGTCATCACGGGCACGCTGGGGATCAGCCTGTATCTGCGATCGGAAATCCATAAGCTTCCCGCGCATCAGTCGATGCTCAATGTCGCCGAAATCATCTACCAGACCTGTAAAACCTACCTCCTTCAGCAAGGCAAGTTTCTGCTCATGCTGTTTGCCATCATCGGCAGCGCGATGACCTACTACTTCATGGGCTTGGCGGAGCAAACATTTCAAACCGCTCTGCTGGTTCTCTTTTTCTCGGTCGTCGGCATGGGAGGATCGTACGCGGTGGCGTGGTACGGCATCCGCGTTAACACCTATGCGAATTGCCGGACCGCGTTCGCGTCGCTGCGCGGCAAACCGTGGGACGTGGTCAACATCCCGTTGCGTTCGGGCATGTCGGTTGGCTTGTTCCTGATCTCCCTCGAACTCGTAATGATGGTGATCATTCTGCTGTTCGTGGATCGCACCGTCGTGGGTTACTGCTTCTTGGGGTTTGCGATCGGCGAATCACTCGGGGCCTCGGTGTTGAGAATTGCCGGCGGCATCTTCACAAAGATCGCGGACATCGGGTCCGACCTGATGAAGATCGTCTTCAACGTGAAGGAAGACGATCCCCGCAACCCGGGAGTCATCGCCGACTGCACCGGTGACAACGCGGGCGACTCGGTCGGTCCCACGGCCGACGGTTTCGAAACCTACGGCGTGACCGGCGTCGCGCTCATCTCGTTCATCACCTTGGCCGTCCCGAGTGTGGAGATCCAGGCCAAGCTGATCGTCTGGATTTTCGCGATGCGGTTCCTGATGGATTTCATGTCCGGAGCGTCGTACTTCATCAACCAGGCGATCTCGGAAAAGAAATACAAGGGGCTGACGGAATTCGATTTTGAAGAACCGCTGAGCCGCCTCATTTGGATCGCGTCCATCCTGTGCATCGCGACGTCGTTTGGCATGAGCAAACTGCTGATCGGCGACTTGGACACTGCGGGGAACCTGTGGTGGCAACTGGCCTCGATCATCAGCTTGGGGACACTCGCGGCCGTGCTCATACCCGAATTCACGAAGGTTTTCACCAGTTCGCACTCCAAGCACGTGCATGAAATCGTCATCGCGTCGCGAGAAGGGGGGCATCGCTCACGATCCTCTCCGGTCTCGTCGCGGGCAACTTCAGCGCCTTCTGGAAAGGGATGCTCATCGCGGGGCTCATGGCGGGAGCCTATTGGGTCAGCGGGATGGGACTGGGCGAAGTGATGGGCACGCACGCTTCGGTCTTCGCGTTTGGACTGGTCGCATTCGGCTTCCTGTGTATGGGGCCGGTCAACATTGCCGTCGATAGCTACGGCCCGGTAACTGACAATGCTCAGTCGGTGTTCGAACTCGCCCAGACCGAACACATCCCCGGCATCAAGGAAGAAATCAAACGCGACTTCGGATTCGATCCCGATTTCACGCTCGGCAAACATTATCTTGAAGCGAACGATTCGGCCGGCAACACGTTCAAGGCGACCGCCAAGCCCGTGCTGATCGGCACGGCCGTCGTCGGGGCCACAACGATGATCTTCTCGATCATCCTGTTGCTCGACAAAGCGAAAATGCTCGCGCTCAATCTGACCGACGCCCCCGTGCTGCTCGGCTTCATCTGCGGCGGTGCGGTGATCTACTGGTTCTGCGGCGCGTCGATGCAGGCCGTGACCACCGGTGCCTACCGCGCCGTCGAGTTCATCAAGAAAAACATGGACCTCACCAAGAAGGAGGCCGACCTTGAGGACTCGATCACCGTCGTCCGGATCTGCACGCAATACGCTCAGGCCGGGATGTGGAATATCTTCATCGTGCTGCTGACGATTACGCTCGCCTTCGCGTTCTTCGACCCGAACTTCTTTGTCGCGTACCTGATCTCCATCGCCGTGTTCGGCCTGTTCCAGGCGATCTACATGGCCAACGCCGGCGGTGCATGGGACAACGCCAAGAAGTACGTCGAAGTCGATCTCAAGGAGAAGGGGACCGAACTGCACGCGGCGACTGTCGTCGGCGACACGGTCGGCGACCCGTTCAAGGACACGACCTCGGTCGCGCTCAATCCGATCATCAAATTTTCGACACTCTTCGGCCTGCTGGCGGTCGAGATCGCGATCAAGATCAAGGAAGCCGCCCACACTGGGACGAGCTCGGACTACACAGCCATCGTGGGCGTCTTCATGCTGGCGATCGCCCTCGTGTTCGTGTGGCGTTCGTTCTACGCAATGCGGATTCCTCCGAAGATCTAACGATCGGCGGCGAGCGGGGAGTGTCAACCTTGGGGTCGTTTCCCAAATTCAAACGCACTGTGCAGCCCGGCATCGCTTGATGCCGGGCTGTTTTTTTGGAAGGAGACGAATTGCCATGACCTTGAATTGCTCACTCGGTCGCGTGTGCTTGATCCTTGCCGCAGCCCTCGGCATCGGTGCGGACAAGCCGAGTCCCTTTGTGGTCGCGCACCGCGGACTGCTGAAGCACGCACCAGAAAACACGTTGTCCAATTTCCGCGCGTGCCTGGAACTACGAGTGGGCTTCGAAGTCGACGTGCGACGCACCAAGGACGGGCAGCTTGTGTGTGTGCATGACGATACGGTCGACCGCACGACCAACGGGCGAGGTGCCGTTCGTTCATTGACGCTTGCCGAACTGCAAAAGCTCGACGCGGGGTCTTGGTTCGGACAGTCATTTCAGAGCGAACGGATTCCCACCTTCGACGAAGTCCTGGCAACCCTCGGGAAACAAATTCGGTCCCCGGTCTTGATTGCCATCGACCTCAAGGAACAAGAGATCGAGGCGGATGTCGTGCGGCTCGCCAAATCGCGAGGCGTGCTCGACCGGCTGCTGTTCATCGGCACCGCGATTGACGACGTCAAAGTCCGTCGCAAGTTGCGAGCGGCAGATCCGTCCGCGCATGTGGCATGCCTCGCGGGTGTCGTGGGCGATCTGTCCGCTGCAACCGACGACAAGACTTCGGACTGGGCGTACCTTCGCTTCGTCCCTGCACCCGAAGATATCGCCCGAATCCACAAGGCTGGCAAGCGAGCCTTCCTCGCAGGGTCAACGGTGTCGGGATTCGAACGCGACAACTGGAAGTGTGCAATGCTGTCCGGCATCGACGGGCTGCTCACCGATTACCCGCTCGAACTGGCGCAGGAGATTCGTTCGGCAGCGGAGTCAACAAAACCGGGAACCGCGAAGTGATTCGTTCCGGATTGCACGCCGGAGCCGAACTCGTGAGAGTTCGGAAGGCTCATCCGCATCGCAAGCCATTGCTGCGCTGTCCGTGACTGGGATCATCACGGGGAGCTTGATGGCTACGTAGCCGTCACGCTCCGCTTGACGAGCCGAACGGCCGCGCAGCCTTCCATTGGAACGCGGGTCACTTCTTGAACTGCTCCCGGCCCACAGACCACAGCTTCGCACCCAGCGGGATGGCTCCGATGTCCGGCTTTCCGGTATCGGCGTTGTGGAGTGGATCAGGCCAGTCCGCTGGCACATCGACACCCGAATCGACCGCAGTGCTGCCAGCGGTCAGGCGATAGTCGTTCGGACTCGACGCCTCTGGCGCAATAACCGAGAACTTCGGATCGCCAACAAGTGAGTGGGTCGTCGAACCCGGTTCGTAAAACAACCGGCTGCGGGTGAACGGCTCCGATTTGCGAAACTTGTCGAAGAACGTTTTGTCCTGCTGCTCGTTCGACCGCGGTGACCAAAACAAATTGCCGTCGGAGACCACATTCTCGTCGGTGGTCAGCAAAGGAAACGGCGGCAGGCGCGGGAAGTTGTAGTAAATGTTGTTGAAGACCCGTCGCGGATGTCCCGCTTTGTTGGACCCGACGGAACCCATCGCCGCGTCGCGAGCTGGATCGCTCATCACGCTCGTATTGTGATAATAATTGATCGCCGACCACGGCGGCGAACCGTGGTCTCCCATCAAATGGCCGTTACTGAAACTGGGTGCGCCCTGCCTGACTGACGGCCGTCCGGCGCGGATCGGTCCGCGCAGATCGAACACGTTGCGGTACACAAACACCCGGTCGTGCGTCACCGGCTCGGGGCCACCAAACGCCAGCGCGGTGAGCACCTGCCGGATCACATTCTCATGGATGTGAATTTGCGGATCGGTCTTGTCGAGCCGGTGTCGCAGATACATCGGGCTGAGATAGATCCCGTCGTCCTGCATGTTCTCGATTAGGTTGTGATGGAATTGAACGTTGATCGCGCCGAAATACACCGCATCGTGTGCGTCGGTGAATTCGCTGCCAAAAATCTCCCAGCGATCGTTTTGCGGCGTGGCAAATACCGACGATTCCAACCCGGTCCCAATTTCGATCAGCGCGTGCGTGTTGAGCCGTGAAATGTTGCGATGCGGGCGGCCGGGATAGTCTCGCTTGCTGGCATCGTTCCGAAATGTCCACGGCGCCAGGTTGCCATGCAGCGCCGAGTTCACCAGCCGCAGCGGTCCCGTACACATGGCACGCAGGCCGTACGTTCCACACCAGACCGTGACGTTGTCGAACTCGACATCCACCGCGTGGTCCAGCAGCACGGCGGAATATCCCGCCCCACGAATGACCAAATCCTGGAACCGAACATGCCCGGCGTGGTCGAGGTGCAGGGGGACGGAGTGAAACGGAGCGATCAGCAGCGGCACTTTGCGAGGATCGGTTGGTCCGCGATAGTTGTCGATCGGTTCCGGCAGGTGTGTGTGAGCCAGTCGGACGTGGATGTATCCGGTCTGCCGGTCGTACCACATTCCCGGCCCGCAGTAGAGCGGCTTCAAATCGGATTCGGCGGTGCGATCCCAGTCGATCCAGTCAATGAGTTCGCTCGACGCACGCAGGTCTTGCGCGTGGAAGTACGTTTGCAAGCCGATCATCGAATCGCCGAACGACCCCACCAGATTTCGAAGGTTGGGATATTTTCCTGTCGAACGAAACTCATGTGGTGCCCCGGCCGGCACCGGCTCCCACGCCGTCTCCGGCGTCTCGAAGAATTCACGCAAGCCGCCATCAATCACCACCGTTTCTCCGGGATAGCTGCGGAGGGTGATCGGCAGTTTGTCCTGGCCCGCCAGCGCGACGTACACATTCTCGCGGTAAACCCCCTCGCGAACGTAGAGCGTGTCGCCGGCTCGCAACTGTTGCACAGCATGTCGCAGAGTTTTCCACGGTGCCGCCTGCGTTCCAGCCGACGTGTCGTCTCCTTGTCGAGCATCCACAAAGTATGCCGGACCAGTCGCCAGCGCACGCTGAGCAGCCGGCGGATTCCGTCGCAGCGGAGGATGCGAGACGACACTCGCGGGAGCTTCGGCACGGCTCACATCCGAGTTGAAGAGGGACGAGCAGAATACCAGAATCAGGCAGAGTGGGGGGTTGGTTCGCATGGGCTTCTCGCTGGTTGAACAACGGCGGTCAGTTTTGAAATCGCATCCCATTCAGACCGGACACATCTTGCGATGGCTCGCCCTTGACAATCCATTCCGCCAGCAGCTTGCCACAAGCGGGGGCAAGGAGAATGCCGTTGCGAAAGTGGCCGCAGTTGAGCCACAGGTTCTCGGCAGTCTCGCAGCGGTCGAGGATGGGGAGGCCATCGGGGGTCGCCGGGCGCACGCCGCACCAGACGCGGCGGAACGGGATGTCGCGCAGAGCCGGTACAATTTCGCGAGTCGCGGCGATGAACTCGGCCGTCACGGCGGAATCGGATTCGAGCGATGAGTTTTCGCGCTGGCTGGCACCGACGACGATTTGACCCGTCTTCAATTGCAACACCAGAACGCGCCCCCCGATTGAGCACTTGAGCAACGGCGATTGCGGCTCGGTTGCGATCATCTGACCGCTGACCGGGCGCAGAGGTAATTTCGGTGGCGCGGCCGATCCGAGCCAGTCGAGCGTCCAACCGGTTGTCGCCACCACATGCCGCGGTTCGATTCGCCCGGCCGTTGTTGTCACCGCGACGATCCGATTCGCCGACGATTCGACACCGACGACCCGAGTGTCCGTGCGGATTCGACATCCGCCACGTCGAGCCACCCGCGCCAACGACAGGCTCGCCTTGACCGGGTTCAGGTGCGCTTCGGACGGAAAGTGTAAGCCCTCTCGAAATCCGTTGGCCACCTGCGGCTCCAGCCGCGAGATTTGATCAGCATCGACCGGCTTGAGCGAAAAGCCCAACTCGTGAGCCTGCGCCGAATACGCCTCGGCCGACGGGGCAAATCGCTCGGCGTTCAAATTCAAAAAACCGTTGACTCGCCAGTCGAAATCAAATCCCGGCCGAACAGCCAGCCGACCCCACTGATCGCGGCCAAGAAACCCGATCGGCTGGTAGGCAGCCGGATGCGACGGCCCCTCCTCGTTCGGCCAGATGCCCCCGGCACTCGCACCGGTCGCACCACTCGCCAGCGATCGGGCTTCGACGACCTGCACCGTCGCGCCGAGGTCGGTCAAATAATATGCCGTCGCCAGACCAACAATCCCGCCGCCGACAATCAACACGTCCGGGTTCGCCAGCAAGTCAGCATCGCTCGTGGCGAGTTCCGCCCACTCGGCCGCTGACAACGTTGTCAGCCAGACCGGTTCGTTGACAAGTTGTGAATTGAGCATCGCTCGGCTGCCTCTGGTGTTGATGTCTGCCGTTCTTCAATCTTTGATTGGGCCACAGATTGATGTTTGCGCTGATTGCGAGGTTCCTTGTGAACGGCAAGGCGCTAGCCGCCGGTCTGAGGGAGACACCGGCGGCTAGCCCCTTGCCGCTCACAACGCCGTTCTCGCAAACATCAGTCTGAGTCCCAATACCCCGGAGCTAACGTAGAACGGAATGAATTCCGTTCTACAAACAGCACGCAGGACGGCAACAAGCTGGCGAGTAGTCGTACGATTCATTCTCACCAGTTACGAGTCGAGTCTCGGGGCACCTTCAGATTCTACAGCCTGCGCCTGTTCCGACAGCCTTCGCAATTCATCGCGCGGATCAATCACGTCCAGTTCTTGCAGCGCCGCTGCGGAATCGGATGTGATGCGTTCGAGTTGTCGACGCTGCCGGTGAAACCGCTGGTCCGAAGTCGTCACCCGCCGCATCTGCACAACGAGGACGATGCACAACACGGCCACGAGTCCAACAACTAAAAGCAACGTCGTCCACGTGGAGCCGAATTCCATTGCGACAGGTGGTTCCCAGTGCGGCGACTTTCCGAGCAGCAACGGAGCCGCATGCAAATCACCTGCCTTGTTTTGGTAGCCAGTCCGCTTGAAAAAATAACCGGAGAACCGAACAAACGCCCTTATCCGCTCGCCCGTCATCAATCCCTCCGGCAGGCGACTGAACACGATTCGATACGGATTCGCCCCCGAGTCATCCGTGAACAACCACCCCTCGTACAGCGTCTCAAAGCCGTGCGAGTTGTCTTCGGCGGTGACCGGCATCAGCCGCCGAAGCTGACCCGCGACCGCGATCACTTCGCCACGGTACGATTCCGGGTCGTTAAACAGTTCCACGTAGCCGAGGTCGCGACGTGCGGCATGTTCGAGAGTTTCGAGTGGCAGGTCGCGGGCTTGGGCCAGCACTGTGAAGTAGGCGTCGCGCTCGTCCTGGCGGATTCCAATGCGGGACTCGGAGACATTCGCAAACAAATCGTCGGGCAATCGGACGGCGGTCAACGACGAACTCGCATCGCGCTCGGTCGTCACGCCTGGTTGAACGCTGCTCGCGTCTTGTTCGCCCGCGGGACGAGAACCGGCCGTGCGAAACACGCCGGTCGGTAACGGTTCCTCGTCAGCCGCTGTGCGAGGCGCTGCGGCCGGATCGGCAACCTGACTTTGCATTGCCACCTTCGGCGGTTGGACGAGTGGTCCGTCAGTCAGCCATCGCCAATGGTCTGGATTCAAAGCGTACTGCATTCCAATCAGCACGACTCCCAGCAAGAGCACGAGTCCCCGCACGCGACGCATCGAATACGATCGTGAATGGCCGGAGCGGCGGGTGGAAGATTCGAGAGGCATGGAAGCAGCCCCCTGGTCAAACGTTCGTCGACAAATAGCCAGGGGGCTAACGCCCCCCGCTCGCCAATTCTCGTTTTACGCGGCAACTCAAAACTGTGGGATCGCAATCCGTTCGCCACCGTTCATTGCCGACTGGTGGGCGCAGATTCCGACCATTGTCCAGTTCACGGATGTGGGTGCATCAGGGAGTGCGGGACGTTCGCCGCGGATGGCACTCAGGAAGGCGTGTGTCAGATGCGGATGCGACCCGCCGTGTCCGCCTCCCTGAAGGAATGACAGATGATCGGCATCCTGGATCGCTGCGGGTTGGGTGAAACGCTGGATCGGTGCGGGAAGCAGTTTGGCGTAGTCGGGCACTTGGACACGCTGTGCAATCTCCAGTTCCGTCAGCGGCCGCTCCGGCGTGCTCTTCGTGTGGATGACCGGGTCTTCCCCTTCGGTCTGTTGCCACTCGAAACTTTTCTTGCTTCCCGTGGCATCAAAACTCTCGCGGTATTGCCGCGCGGTATCGAACAGGCTGCGCGTGACTTCGGCGACGACATCCGAGCCGCGAATCTTGAACGTGGCGGTCTCGATGGCGAACGGGCTGCCATATTTCGGAATCAAGCCCTCGCGAATCCGGCCCGATCCATGACAGACCACGCTCTCGGCGTGTTTGCCGAGCAGCGCCAGGCACGGACTGACGCAGTGCGTGGCGTAGTGCATCGGCGGGAAGCCTTCCCAGTATCCCGGCCAGCCATCCATGTCCTGCTGGTGACTGCCGCGCAGGAATTGGATGCGCCCCAGTTCTCCCTTGTCGAACAGCTCTTTGACGAACAGATATTCGCGGCTGTAGACGACGGTCTCCATCATCATGTAGACCTTGCCGCTGGCTCGCTGTGCCTCGACGATCTGGCGACATTCGTCAATCGTCGTCGCCGCCGGTACAGTCGATGCGACATGCTTGCCGGCCTTGAGCGCCGCAATCGACTGGGGCGCATGGTCAGCGATCGGCGAATTGATATGAACGGCGTCGACGTTGGGGTCTTTCAGCAGAGCGTCGAAGTCGGTGTACCGCGTCTTGATGCCGAACTTGTCGCCGCAGGCATCCAGTTCCTTTTTGTTGCGACGGCAGATGGCGTAAATTTCGGCGTACGGATGCGCCTGATAAATCGGAATGAACTCGGCTCCGAAACCCAGCCCCACCATAGCGACTCGAATTTTGCGATCTGTGATCATGGTGTCGATCCTTTCAGAGATGTGACTTCACGCGGCAAAGCCGCAACCACGTAGCCGACATCACTCGACATGACGAGCCGAACGATTCACCGACCCGGTTTGGTGATCCGGCTCATCACGCGGAGCGATGATGGCACCGTTGACGTTGCCAAAAACGCAGCACGTTTCCGGCGGGATCGTAGCGTATCGGCGGCGAATCGTGATCGCAACACGCGCGATCCCTTTTCGCCGAGCGTGATTGTTTTCCACCGGCAAGTCGGTATGTTAGTAGTCACTCCGACCCGGCCACTTCGCATGGATCGAGTGCTTTGACGAAGAGGAACCTATGCCCCCGCGGAACAATGGAGTCAAACAACTTCACCGGCTGCATCTGCAGTTGAAAGAGGTCCAGGACCAACTCGATCGCGGTCCGCGTCAGTTGAAGGCCCGCCAGCAGATCGCGATTCAGAAACAAGAGACCCTGGAAGCCGCAAAACAGGCGAACAAGGCGGCCAAGATGGCCGTGGATCAGAAGAACCTGCAACTGAAATCGTGCGAAACAAAGCTGAGTGATCACAAGGGCAAGCTCAACTCCGCCAGTTCCAACCGCGAATACGATGCGCTGCGGAAGGAGATCGACGCGGACACGATGGCCATGAGCGTGCTCGAAGACGAGATCATAGCGGCTCTCGAAAAGGTGGATGTCTCGCAGATTGCGATCAAGAAAGTGGAGGCGGAACTGACCGCTGCTCAAGCCGAGGAGGCGAAATTCACAGCCAATGTCGCCGCGGCTGAGGCTCCCTTGCGGGCGAAGATGGCCGAGCTTGAAATCGCCGTCGCGGCCGCGGAAACCTGTCTTCCGGCCGAAGCAGCCAATTACTACCAACGCCTCGTCCAGAAATACGGAGCCGAAGCTCTGGCCCAGGTGGACGGGAACATTTGCAGCGCCTGTTACGTCGCGCTCCCGCCGCAGCTTCTCGTGCAACTGAACGGGGGACAGATCACATTCTGCAAGACATGCGGACGCCTGGTGTACCCCGCGGCAGACGAGTAATTCTGTCACCGAAGCGTTTCAGCCACGCTTCGTGTTGCGTCGCGGCAACCTCTACCCGCGTTGACGATGACGAATCGCAACTCCGGTTTGGCCCGAATTCAGACGATCAATCGCTGACAATTCTCATTTAATCGCTGGACCGCAACACGTTAAGCCGACCGGACGAGACTGGCTTCGTGTCCGTCCTTCCTGTGGCCCACCGTTTGCCTTGGTGACCGTCCCCCGAGTGATTCGTACTCGATCCAAGACCGGCACCAAGACAAAGGGCAGAACGCATGGCCGCCAGCAAGAAGCTGTTTCAATCGTTCAAACTTGAGGGGTTCACGTTCATCGAGATCGGCGACATGGAAATCTGGGACGGAGCCGATCTGTCGCTGCTCCGTGAAGCTCTGTTCCGGCTGGTCGTCTCCGGGAAGCGCCGCAAGATCGGCGTGGACATGCGTTTCGTGAAGTACATTCCGAGCGGCTTCTTCGGAATGCTGTTCGATTGGCGCGAGCAAGGTGTTCGCGTGCAACTTTTCTCGCCGCAGGAAAACGTGCGACAGATGTTGTGGTTCCACCGCTTCTTCGTCAACGCGGCCGGCGAGCGATTCGAACTCGTGCCGGATGCCCCGCAGGCAGACCCGGCACGATACCTGCCGGACCTCACGCAGGTGAACGAGTGGCAGGTGGACGATCCCCAAGACGACGCTGTCATGGCCGAACAGAATTCGTAGAACGAAATTCGATTCGCTCAGTCGATGATCTTCGTGATCTGATATTCGACGATCCCGCGTGCTCCCGCCGCCTTCAGTTGGGGGACAATCACGCGGACGAACGATTCATCGACGATCGTGTTGACATCCACCCAATCCGGATCGGACAGCGACGCGATGGTCGGCTTTTGCAGAGCCGGCAATTCGGCCAGCACGCGCTGGAGATCGGCGCGGCGGACGTTCATCATCAGCCCGACCTTCCCCTCGGCGGCCAGGCACGATTGCAGCATCAGGGCCAGGTTATCGATCTTCGCCTTCTTCCATGCGTCCGCGTACGACGCGTTGTTCGCGATGAATCGCGTGGTGCTTTGCAGCACTTCATCGACAATCCGCAGGTTGTTGGCTCGTAGCGAACTGCCCGTCTCGGTGACTTCGACAATCGCGTCCACGAGCCGGGGCGGTTTGACCTCGGTCGCTCCCCAAGAAAACTCCACCTGCGCGGTGACTCCGTGTTTGGCCAGGTACTGTTTCGTCAGCCCCACGACTTCCGTAGCGATCCGCTTGCCTTCGAGATCCTTCACGGTTTGCACAGGCGAATCGTTCGGCACGCACAGCACCCACCGCACCGGGCGGCGGCTCACCTTCGAAAACATCAACTCGCAAACTTCGTGAACCTGCGAATTGTTCTCGATGATCCAGTCGTACCCCGTGATACCGGCGTCGAGCACACCCTGCTCGACGTAGCGGGCCATTTCCTGCGCCCGGATCAGCAGGCATTCGATCTCGGCGTCATCAATCTCGGGATAGTACGACCGCGACGAAAACTTGATCGTGTAGCCCGCCTTGCGAAACAGTTCACCCGTGGCTTCCTGCAAGCTGCCGGCGGGAATTCCCAGTTTGAGCACGTTGGACGATGACTCGGGCATGACTCTCAACTCACTTCTACCTCTTGCCGCCACGAATGGGTGGTAGCCGAATTCGAGAGAATTCGGAGACTGGTCGTTGATTCAGTCCGAAGTCTCACGACTTCGGCTACAGCGAAATGCGACTCACTTTTTGTACACGGTCGCCGGATCGAAAACTCGTTCACCCTCGACCTCGAAGTTCGATCCGTCCACGTTCAGCTTGCGGAAGAAACAGCTCTTGTAGCCTTCATGACAGGCGGCTCCGCCGATTTGATGCACTTTGATCAGCAACGTGTCGGCATCACAGTCGAAGTAGATCGACTTCACCTCCTGCACGTTGCCGCTCTCTTCACCCTTGCGCCACAGTTTGTTTCGACTGCGGCTGAAGTAGCAGACACGACCGGTTTGGAGCGTCTCGGCATACGCAATCTGGTTCATGTACGCCAGCATCAAGACCTCGCCAGTAGCATCGTCTTGTGCGATGACGGGGATCAATTCATGCTTCTGAAAATCGGGACCAACCACGACACATACCTCGGAATGTTTTACCGTACGCACAATGGCGAGCGGGGGCCGTTCGCCCCCTGGTTCTCTAGGAAACCCACTGAATTAGAGGGCCAACACCCCCCACTCGTCGATCGATCTCGGTCCCAGCCAGAAACGAGCAGGGCACGAAAGGTAGCATCTTGCACAAGGCCTCACCAGTGAATCGAACGTGGCCTTCGTTCGTGGTGGCCCGGTCTCCACTCGTTGTGGCATGGTCTCCTGACCATGCCACCGACACGACCGAAGGTCGCTCGATTGGGGATGAAGGTGGAGACCTTCGGCCGCCATCGTGGCAGGGTCGGGAGACCACTGCCACAACAAGCAACAATTCGTTTTATACCTCTCGTGGTCATGAATGAGACATTATGGCTGTAGCCGAAGTCGTGAGGCTTCGGGCTGAATTAACGGCCAGTCTCCGAATTCTCCCGAATTCGGCTACCACTCATTCGTGGCCACAAGAGGTATAGCCGCCGGACGAGCACACTACGGTTTGCCGATGGCTTCGACGACCAACGTCCCCATCTCGCGTGTGCTCACGCTCGGTCCACTCGCAGCGATGTCTTTCGTGCGGTGGCCGGACGACAGCACCTGGTCCACCGCCGTTTCGATGACGGCCGCTTCGTCTTCGAGTTTCAGGGAGTGGCGGAGCAGCATCGCGGCGGCCAGGATCGTGGCGAGCGGGTTCGCAATTCCTTTCCCCGCGATGTCTGGTGCCGATCCATGAATCGGTTCGTACAGGCCGGGGCCGGGGGTGCCGAGCGAGGCGGATGGCAGCAGGCCCATCGAGCCGGTGAGCATCGAGCCTTCGTCGGTCAGGATGTCGCCGAACAGGTTTTCGGTCACCACCACGTCGAAATCGCGCGGGCGGCTGAGCAGGTGCATGGCCATCGCATCGACCAGCACGATGTCGTACTTCACGTCGGGGAATTCCTGCGCCATTATTCTGCCCGTGACCTGCCGCCACAGGCGCGACGCTTCGAGTACGTTGGCCTTGTCGACCATCGTCAGCTTCTGGCGGCGACCGCGCGCGGCTGCGGCGGACATGCGGACCACGCGTTCGATCTCGCCCGTGTTGTAGATCATCACGTTGTACGCTTCCTCGCCGCTGGCGTGCGGCCGGCGGCCCGATTCGCCGAAATAAATGCCGCCGGTTAGCTCGCGCACGAACAGAATGTCGGTGCCGTCGATGATTTCACGCCGCAACGGTGACGCATCCAGCAGATGCCGCGACGGCTTGATCGGTCGCAGGTTGGCGAACAGACCGAGTTCCTTGCGAATCTTGAGCAGCCCCGCTTCGGGACGAGTCTTCGCATTCGGATCGTCCCACTTCGGACCACCGACGGCTCCCAGCAGCACGGCGTCGGCGGCTCGGCAGGCGGCGAGCGTTTCGTCGGGCAGCGGGGTCCCGTGGCTGTCGATCGCGTTGCCTCCCATCGGACACGTTTGAAACGCGAACCGATGCCCAAACCGGCTGGCCACGACTTGCAGAACCCCAACCGCTTCGGCCACGACCTCGGGACCAATGCCATCGCCAGGCAGCAGGACAATCTTTGAATCCACGGTGTTGTGAACCTTTCGAGTTTTTTCCTTGGGGCAGTCGTTTAACCGCTACCCAACGGGGAGCGCGCGTCGGCGGTCCAAGTGTCGTTCGCACGCGCTCCCCGTTGGGTCGCGGTTAAACGAACGCATCGCAGACTTTGCCTTCGGAGAATATCATCGCTCCAAATCGAACGCCAGCACGTGAGCGCCGCCCGTGGGTGGCCGCGATACGGACGTTTCATCCCCGACGTGCGGTGCAATCGGCACGTTCGCAGCGTGTTGACGGCTGACGATCCGCTCACTGGGTCCGCAGGTCAAGTCGTCCCGGCGGCGCACCGATAAATGGATTGTTCCGTGGTCGGCAGCGCGGCGTCGTATCTGCGCGCCGTGCGAGACTGTCTCACGAATCTTGGCAGGTGACACAATGGCTCGAACGTTTTTTTTCGCGGCGGGGATGTTCATACTCTCTTGGGGCGGGACGTTCCTCGTGGTGGACAAGCTGGTCCTGAATATCTCGGCGCCGGCCGACAGTCCCAAA
>JACRIH010000252.1 GCA_016235885.1 Planctomycetales bacterium
CCTCACCCCCAACCCCTCTCCCCAAAGGGGAGAAGGGAGGAATCGAGAGGGAGCGTTTTGCTGGTTGTGCTGGTGGTCGTCGTGCTGCTGGCACTTGGCGCGTACACGTTCGCGGAGTTCATGGTTCTCGAAGCGGAGGCCACGAACATGTACGGCCGGTCGGTCCAAACGCGAGCCTTCGCCGATTCGGGAATCGAGCTGGCCTCGTCGATGCTGGCTCAGCGGGCGGATTCCACTCCAGAAAGCTATTTTCACAATCCGTCGTGGTTCCAAGGGGTGCTGATGCGCGACGCCGCTTCGCCACGTGGGATTGGCCGGTTCAGCCTCGTGGCACCGTTCGAAAGCGATCCTGCGGCGCGGACAATCCGGTTCGGGCTGATCGACGAATCGTCGAAACTCAACCTCAACTCGCTGCTGAAGCTGGGTGTGGACGACACCACCGCGCGAAACATGCTGATGCAGATTTCGGGCATGACCGAGGAGATCGCCGACGCGATCCTCGACTGGATCGACCCGGACGACACGTCGCGAGAGTTCGGGGCGGAGTCGGAGTATTACCTGACACTCAACCCGCCCTATGAACCGACGAACGGACCGTTGCAGTCGTTCGACGAACTGCTGCTCGTCCGCGGCATGACGCCGTGGCTACTGTTCGGTGAGGACGCGAACCGCAATGGCCTGCTCGATCCAAACGAGAACGATGGCGAATTGCGTCCGCCGCTCGACGACGGAGACGGCCTGCTGCAACACGGACTGTCCGCGTACCTCACGATCTTCAGCCGCGAAATGAACCAGCAACTCGACGGCGAAGCGCGAATCAACGTCAACGGAAACACGCTCACCGATGTCTACGATCAACTGGTCGCGGAGTTCGACGAAGATGTGGCGAACTTCGTCGTGGCCTATCGCCTGTTCGGTCCGCAACAGGCGGCAGGAGGCACTTCGACCACCTCCGGCACAGGACAACAGGCTTCAACCCCCAGCAGCAGCCCGACCAACACCCGAACGTCGAGAAGTCCAACGAGCGGAGGATCGTCGGCGGCCGGAACCGGAGGAAGTGCTGCTGGCACCGGAGGAAGTGCGGCCGGCACGGGGAGCAATTCTGCTCGCACGGGAAGCACGGTGGCGTCGGGCCAGGGCACGGGGCAGGGATCAACCGCAGCGGGCGCGCAGCAATTGCAACAACTCGCCGGCGCGGCGGCCAACGCGATGACCGCCGCCGCGGGAGGACAGGTGACTCGCGGCGGAATGGACCTCACCAGAGGGGGTCAGAACCAGATCAAGTCGCTGTACGATCTGGTCGGTGCACAGGTGAAGGGGACGGTGAGCGGTGTCCAAAATGTTGAGATCGCCAACCCGTGGCCGGACGATCCGAACACCCTGCGAAGCAGCTTTCCCGATGTGTTGGAAAAGATGACGACGCGTGCCGACAAATTCATCGAAGGCCGGGTGAACGTCAATCAGGCACGCCGCGAAATCCTGCTCGGCCTGCCCGGCATGAGCGAGGAGTTGGCGACGGCGATTGTGGGTGCCCAAATGATCGGAGCTAGCGGAGCCGTTTCCAGCGAGTCGTCCGAGCGGAGCACCACGGCGTGGCTGCTGTTCAACAGCCTCGCCACGCTGGAAGAAATGCGGCAGCTTGACCCGTACATCACCGCTCGGGGAGATGTCTTCCGAACTCAAGTGGTCGGCTACTTCGACGCGGGTGGACCCGCCTCGCGGCTGGAAGTGGTGATCGACGCGAGTCAGCAGTCCCCGCAAGTCATCTTCCTCCGCGACCTGACGGAACTGGGGCGGGGCTATTCGTCGGCGTTGTTGACGTTGGGAGCGGAGTGAGGGGAATTTTCGATTGCCGATTTTCGATTTTCGATTGGCAGTTCAAATTCCCCCTTGCTGGTGCCCGGCTTGTGATCCATGATGGTTGTGCGTTGAGTGTAATTTGTGCGGGATTTCAATCGGCAATCGACAATCGGAAATCGGAAATCCAATGCCTGACTATCTGGCACTCGAATGGGAACAGGATCGCGTCGACGTCGTTGTCGCCGACGTCTCGGGATCGCGCGTCCGCGTTCGGAAATGCTTTACGCTCGCCAAGCCGGCCAACGTCACTTGGTGGGAACCGGATGTCGCGGGGAGGTGGTTGAAATCGGAACTGGCCACGCGCGGCGTGAAAGCTCAGCGGACGCTCGTCACGTTGCCGCGTGAGATCACGGTCGTCAAACGGTTTGATTTTCCTGCCGTGCCGGATGAGGAATTGGCTCAAGCCGTCCGCTTCCACGTCGGTGCCAAGTCGTCCGCACCGATTGACGAATTGGCACTCGATTTTATTCCGCTCCCCCGCATCTCGCCGGACACGCCCGGTCGCGAGGTTCTGGCCGCCACACTGCCGATGGCTGTTGTGAAAGGTATCCGCGCCACGTGCGAAGCGGCGGGGTGCGAACTCGTGTCACTGGGCCTGACGCCGATCGCCATCTCGCAACTCATCGCCCGGGCCGACGATTCCGCCACGCCGACGAGTGTGTTTGGAGCCAGCCTCGTGGTCTTCCGGCATCACAGCCGGATCGAAATCTCAGTGCTGCGACAGGGACATCTGGTCTTCTCGCACGCCACGCGGCTCACCGTGGACGATCCGAAACAGGCGCAGCAGGCGATCGTTTCCGAAGTCAGCCGGGCGATGGTGGCGCTCAACGGATTGCAGACCGGCGTGAAGATCGAACGCGCCTGGATGCTGGTCGAATCGGAAGACAACGAGTTCGCGACGCAGTCTCTGCGCACACGGCTGGGCTGTGACGTGCGGTCGCTCGATCCGTTCACGCTCGTGGATTGCGACATGCCGGCGTCGGAACTGCCTCCCGACCGCTCGGAATTCGCCGGCCTGGTGGGACTGCTGCTGGCTCAAGCGGAATCCCATGTGCCGACGCTCGACTTCGTCAATCCGCGCAAGCCGCCGGTAAAACGCAACGTGCGCAAACAACGTGCCACCGTGATTGCCGCCGGCATCGGGGTGCTGGTCGCGCTGACAGTGGGGGGCTACGCATGGCAACTGCACCACCTGTCGAACCGGATCGAAGAACTCTCCAAGGAAGACCGGCATCTGGACGACATCCTGAAGCGCGGCGAACCGACCTTGAAATCGGTGGGCCTCGTCAAGCAATGGAATGACGCCACCGTGCCGTGGCTGGACGAAATGGTCGCCTACTCGAATCGCATGCCAGCGACCGACCGCATCTATCTCGCCACGCTGCGCCTCGATCCCCAAACCGGCAAGACGGTCGGCAAGATCAAGGCCGAGGGCTTTTCACGCGAAAAGGCGGATGTAATGTCGCTGAGCGAGCAACTTGCTGGTGGCAACGACAAGTATCGCACGATGCCGCACAACGTCCGAGCGGATCAAAAGGACAGCGTCTACCCGTGGCGGTTCGATTCGGAGCTGCTGATCGGCAAGGCGTCCGAAAAGACCAAGGCGAACCAGGCCGCGGCGACGCCGCCCGCCGCGACGTCGGCTTCTACGCCGGAGAAGAAGTCGGCAGCCGCCGATAACACCAAGTCTGTGATGCCTGAACTGGCCAGCCCCAAGTCAGCCGCCGCCATCCCCACCACTGCTCACGCCGCGAAATAAGCCATGCAACAACGTGAAAAACTTCTCGCCGGCGCAGTCCTGCTCCTCCTGGTCATCTGGCAGGGGCGGGGTCCGTTCGACACACTGTTCGTGAAACCACTGCGCGACCGCGAACAGAAAATCAGCAAACTCGAAGGACAAATCGGCGACAAAAAAAACCGCCAAAACGAATTGCTGCGGTCGCAGAAGCAATTCAAAGAGTGGGGCACCCGCAGCCTGCCGCCTGACCCGCTCATCGCGTCCACCACGTACCAAAACTGGCTGATCGAACTGGCATCGAAGAGCAAGCTGTCCCAAGTGAGCGTCGTCCCCGGCCGCGTGGACCCGCGCCCCAAGGGTGACACGTATTATTCGGTCATTGCCACAGTGAAGGCCGAAGCCAGCCTGTCGCGACTGTGCGACTTTTTGTACGAACTCCGCAAGTCGGGCCTGCTGCACCGGGTGAATTCGATGACCGTCGAAGCCGCCCGTCACGAAGGCGATCCGACATTGGACGTGACGCTGGTCATCGAAGGTCTCGCCCTGACGAATTCGCCCGTGCGGGCCGCACTCATGTCCGAGGGGTTGGCGGCCATCCGCGATCAAATCGCGTTGCCCAAGCGCGAGGACTACGCAACGTTCGAGAAAAAGCATCTGTTTGTGCGCGGCTACAAAGAACCAACTCCACCGCGTACCGACTCGATCGCTGCGCGACCGCCCACGACACCCGTCGAAAACATTGATGCGGCCGAACACGTGTACCTCGTTGCGTCACTGGCTCGCGGCGACGCCCGTGACGCATGGCTGTACGATCGCACAGCCAACAAGAAAAGCGTCCTCGTCGAAGGCGAATCGTTCCAGGCGGCCGGAGTCGACGGAACCGTGACCTCGATCGGCACCGATTTCGTCGTGCTGAAGATTGGCGACGATGAGTGGCGTCTGGAACTGGGCCAGAACCTGCGCCAGATCAAAAAGAGGGCAGCGAAGACCGACGCCAAGGCAGAGGCCGCGCCGACCACGTAAAGCTCGTCGTGACCACCTGCCCGGAAGACGTGCATCTGTTCGAAGGCGCGCGACCAGAAAGCCAGCCCGCTGAGACTTGAACTGCCTGGGCATTTCAACTGCACCTTCCGACAATTCGGCGAGGTGGTGATTTTGGAATTCGGCTGTTCATAAACGTGGCTCTTCGGGGAGAGTTCGATGGTGAAACAAAGGTGTCAGGCACAGGAAAAGGTTCCTGACACCTTTTTCACCGTCGGACAACCCCCGCAGCGACTGCACCGTGGGATTGAACATCCCCAACAACACCAACCCCGCATACTAACTGAACAGCAACTGGCGATTGCCGGCGACATCGCGCTCGGTCCCCGCAGGAGCCAGACGCTGCAGCAACGGAAACAACCGTTGGAGAGACTTGACTCCCGTGATGGTCGCCGGGTCCAAGTCCCCCTCGGCCCCACTCGAATCCGAATCCGAACACAGTTGATCC
>JACRIH010000250.1 GCA_016235885.1 Planctomycetales bacterium
CCCCCAAGGGGAGAGGGGAGACTTTACATTCGCGCGAACAGGGACACGATTGAAAGCATGTCGAATTCTGCGAGCGTTCTGGATGACATCTGGCGGCGGTATCGGGAGCGAGTCAACGTCGAGTTGGCTCGGTATGTGGAGCCGATTCCCGACTGCCCGCCGCGGTTGCAGGAGGCGATGGCGTACAGCTTGCTTGCCGGTGGCAAGCGGCTGCGGCCGGTGCTGGTGATGCTCGCGTGCGAAGCGTGCGGTGGAGATCCCGAGGCGTCGCTGCCGGCCGCTTGCGCGATCGAGATGATTCACACGTACTCGCTGATTCACGACGACCTGCCCGCGATGGATGACGACGACTTGCGGCGCGGTCGGCCGACGAACCATGTCGTGTTTGGCGAAGCGCTCGCGATCCTCGCCGGCGATGCGTTGCTCACGCTGGCGTTTGAAGTCATCGCTCGGGATGTTCAACCGCCCGCGGTCGCCGCCGCTTGCTGTGCCGATCTGGCCCGCGCATCCGGCATGATCGGCATGGTTGGAGGACAGGTTGCGGACTTGGAGGCGGAGGGGCGAGACTTCGCCCCTCGCCCCGGAACGGAAAGAAACAGCGGTGGTGAGGGGCATGCGTCTCTTGACTCCACTCAGATGCAGTCCTCGGGGTCACTTGCCCCTCACCCCCGGCCCCTCTCCCCCTCCGGGGGAGACGGGAGTTTGGAACTTCTCGAAGCCATTCATCGCCGCAAAACCGGGGCGTTGTTGTGCTGTGCTCTGACGCTTGGCGGGCGGATCGCGCAAACTGAAGCGGCTTCGCTCGACGTACTCAGTCAGTACGGCCGGTGTTTGGGTTTGGCGTTCCAAATCGCCGATGATGTGCTGGACATTCGTGGAGATTCACAGACAATGGGCAAGCAAGTCCGGAAGGATGCGGCTCACGGAAAGTTAACTTATCCCGGATTGCTCGGTGAAGAAGAAAGCCTGCGTCGAGCCCGACAACTCGCCGCGGATGCGTGTCGGTGGATTGCCCCGCTCGGAACGCGGGGAGAGCGTTTGGAAGCGCTGGCCCACTTTGTCGTGGAAAGAGATCACTGATGGCTAAGGATGAGATTCTCTCCCGGATCGAGTCGCCTCACGACCTGCGTCAACTGACCGATCCACAGCTCGCACAACTGGCCGGGGAAATCCGCACCGCCCTCTGCGACGTCCTCGCCTTTCGCCCGGCTCATTTTGCGAGCAACCTCGGCGTGGTCGAACTGTGCATCGCGCTGCACCAAGTGTTCGACTTCTCGAAGGACCGGTTGATCTGGGACACCGGGCATCAAATCTATCCACACAAACTGGTGACCGGCCGGTATCGTGAATTCCAGACGATCCGCACCAAGGGGGGCCTGATGGGCTACCCCAATCCTGTCGAGAGTCCGTACGACCTGTTCATGACCGGCCACGCGGGTGCCAGCGTTTCGACCGTGCTCGGCATGAAGGTCGCCGACGATTTGCTGGATCAAAAGCAGCGCCGCTCGGTGGCGGTGATCGGCGACGGAGCACTGCCGTCGGGCATCGTGTTCGAAGCGTTCAACAACGCGGCCGGGTTGAACAAAAACCTGCTCGTCATCCTGAACGACAACAAGATGGGGATCTGCCCGCGAGTCGGCGGGCTGGCGCGGTATCTCGACCGGGCACGCACCGCGCCGCTGTACACGGAGTTCAAGAAGGACGTGTCGTGGATGCTCAAGCAGGTGCCACTGGTGGGCGGATCGGTCGAGAAAGCCCTCTACCAGGCCAAGGAAGCGCTGAAAGCGACGCTGCACCGCGGGATGCTGTTCGAGGAATTCGGGTTCCGATACATCGGCCCCATCGACGGTCACGACCTGAAGTCGCTCCGCGAATACCTCGAAATGGTCAAGGACATCGAGGGGCCGATCCTGCTGCACGTCTTCACTGAAAAGGGACACGGCTTCCAACCCGCGTGTGCTGATCCGGTCGCGTTCCACGCCCCGTCGCCGTTCGAGCGGAACGGTGATGATGAAATCGTCTCGGTGAAGAAAAGTTCCTCGCGAGCCTACACCGACTCGATGAGCGACGCGATCTACGCCGCCATGCAACGCGACTCCCGCGTCGCCGTGCTGACCGCCGCGATGTGCGAAGGAAACAAACTGCAACGGCTGCGGACCGATTTCCCCGATCGCTTTTTCGACACGGGAATTTGCGAAGGGCACGCCGTGGCGTTTGCCGCCGGCATGGCCAAGTCGGGCTTGCGACCGATCGTGGACATCTACAGCACGTTCCTGCAACGCAGCTACGATCAGATTTTCCAGGAAGTCGCGCTCCAGAATCTGCCCGTCACATTCTGCCTCGATCGCTCGGGTGTGGTCGGTGCCGACGGACCGACTCATCACGGAGCGTACGACACGACGTACATGCGCGTGTTCCCGAACATGGTCGTCATGTCCCCCGGCGACGAAGCGGATGTTCAGCCGATGCTCGACTTTGCCCTCGCACACGACGGCCCGGTGTCGATTCGCTATCCGAAATCCGGCGTCGAAAACATCGCCCGGCCGCAGACCCCGATCGCACTCGGACAGGCCGAGGTGTTCGAATGGGGAGTCGACGGGATGCTGATCGCCTACGGATCGCTGTTCGGCTCGTGCGTGAAAGCGGCCGCAAAGCTGCGCGCGGAGGGACTCGACGTCGGCGTCATCAACGCCCGATTCGTGAAGCCGCTCGACGCCGCCACGATCAGCCGGGCGATCAACGAATGCGGATTCGTGATCACCGTCGAAGAAGGTTCGCTGCTGGGCGGCTTCGGCTCGGCCGTTCTCGAAGCGGCCAACGCGGCCGGTCTGCCCACCGATCACATTCACCGGCTGGGCCTGCCCGACCAGTACATCGAACACGCCGAACGTTCCGAACAGTTGCACGATCTGGGTCTGGACGTGGACGGCATCGTCCGCGCCTCGCTCGCGGCGGCCAATCGAGAAAATGCGGAGTGCGGAGTCGGGAGCGCGGAATGATGAGTGCGGAGACGCTGCGTCTGGCGGTCTGGTCCGGCCCGCGAAACATCTCCACGGCCATGATGCGGTCGTGGGGGAATCGGCCGGACACGTTCGTGTGCGATGAACCGTTCTACGCGCACTACCTGCACACCACGCGCAAGCCGCATCCGGGACTCGACGAAGTCATCGCCGCCGGCGAAACCGACTGGCGAAAGGTTGTGGCTTGGCTGACCGGTCCGGTGCCCGAGGGGAAGTCGATCTTCTTCCAAAAGCTGATGACGCATCATCTGCTGCCGCACATCAGTCGCGACTGGCTGGGAGAAGTCACGAACTGCTTTCTGATTCGCCACCCGCGCGACGTCTTGCGGTCGTACACGAAGATCGTCGACAAACCCACCGCCGAAGACGCGGGTTTCCCGCAGCAGGCGGAGATTTTCGACTGGGTCTGTCGGCACACTGGAAAGACGCCGCCGGTGATCGATGCCGTCGATGTCCGCAACCGCGCGCGAGAGATTTTGGGTGCGATGTGCGATGCAGTCGGCGTGACGTTTCAGGAAAGCATGCTCTCGTGGTCTCCCGGCCTGCGCCCGACGGATGGCGCTTGGGCGAAGTATTGGTACAAAGAGGTCGAGACATCCACTTGCTTTCGCCCACTCGATCCGAACGCTTCGCCGTCTGAACCGGTTCCCGATTGGCTGAACGAAGTCTACGAACAGTGCCTTGCACACTACGAGCGGTTGTACCAACATCGACTGACATAACAGCCCGTTGAAAAACGTGGGATAGGCTTCCAGCCTGTCGGGATTTCGCGAAGATTCACAGGCTGGAAGCCTATGCCACGGTGTTTTTCAACACGCTGATTACCGCCATGCTCCAGAAATTCGACGAACGCAACCGCAATCTGATCGTAAACATCAACGGTCGGCTCATCCACCGCGATCAGGCGGCGGTCAGCCCGTTTGATTCCGTCGTGCAAGGGGGCGACGCCGTCTGGGAAGGACTGCGGCTGTACCAGGGAAAAATCTTCAAGCTCATCGAACACCTCGACCGGCTGCGCAGTTCGGCCTTGGCGCTGGCGTTCTCTCAAATTCCAACGCACGACGAAATCATCGAGCAAATCCGGCGGACGCTGGCGGCGAACCAAATGCGGGACGGCGTCCACATCCGGCTCACGCTGACTCGGGGCGTGAAGGTCACGTCGGGGATGGACCCGCGGCTGAACACGGCTGGACCCACGTTGATCGTACTGGCCGAACACAAGCCGCCCGTTTACGACAAGGCGGGACTCGCACTCATCACCAGCAGCGTCCGCCGCTTTCCACCAGACTGCCTCGATCCCAAGATTCACCACAACAACCTCATCCAGTCGATCCTCGCCAAGCTCGAAGCCAACGTCGCCGGAGCCGATGACGCGTTGATGCTCGACACGCGCGGCTTCGTCGCCGAAACGAATGCCACGCACGTGTTCCTCGTCCACCGCGGCGAAGTCCTCACTCCGCGCACCGTGGCCTGCCCCGAGGGAATCACGCGCGCCACGGTCCTCGACCTGTGCCGCACGAACTCCATCCCGCACGCCGAACAGGACGTTTCGTTGACTGAGGTCTACCGGGCCGACGAATTGTTCTGCACTGGCACGATGGGAGAACTGGCCACGGTCATCAAAGTCGATGGCCGAACGATTGGCAGCGGTATGCTCGGCTCAATGACAAAACGGCTGTCCGAACTGTTCGCCAAGCTGACGGAAACCGAAGGCGTGCCGGTCGTGTGACAGTTGACCCGTCCGTGGTCGTCGTCGATGATGCGTCCAAGCAGTTACGTAGCCATCACGCTCCGCGTGATGAGCCGAATGGCAAGTCAACGCCGAATCCAAGTTCGGCTCATCACGCGGAGCGTGATGGCTACGTTCCATTGAACCACCGTCTGCCGCCATTGATTTCCCGGAGGACTCGCCATGTCTCGTCGCCCTCGAACCACTCGCCGCCAGTTTCTGAAACGGACGGCCGCCGCGTCGGCCACGGCTTTCGCCGCACCGTATTTCGTCCCGCACTCAGCATTCGGCGCGAACGAACGAGTCGTTACCGGGCACATTGGCGTGAAGAATCAGGGGACGGGGAACCTCAAGGCGCTGATGAAGAATGTCGGCGCGGTGTGTGATGTGGACAAGAATGTGCTGGGCGCAGCGGTCAAGCTGGTCGAGAAGTCCGACCGCACGTGCGAAGCGTTTGAAGACTACCGCCGGTTGCTCGACCGGAAGGACATCGACGCCGTCATCATCACCGCGCCCGATCACTGGCATGCGCTGATGACGATCCACGCGTGTCAGGCCGGCAAGGACG
>JACRIH010000244.1 GCA_016235885.1 Planctomycetales bacterium
TTGCAGGAACCGCTCGGCCAGCGCCGTTCCCATCAGGCCGAGGCCGATCAATCCGATGGTGGGCTGGCTCATGAGACGTCCCGTTTCACGCGCCGAACTTGTCGAACCGCCCGGCGTGCGCCATCGCCAGCGACATCAGGTGCTTGGCTTCGAACTGACCGAGGCCACCCGTCAAACACTGACCTTCTCCAAAACTGGTGCAGGCGTCGGTGCGGCAATTTGCCGCCGACAGCAGCACGGGGACCGGATGCCAACTGTGTGACTTCATTTTGCTCGGCGTGCTGTGGTCGCCGGTGACGATCAGCACGTCGGGCTTGAGAGCCGTGATGCGCGGCACGACGGCGTCGAGTTGTTCGATCCGCTCGACTTTGGCCGGGAAATTGCCGTCCTCGCCGGTTGAGTCGGTGTACTTGTAGTGCATGAAGAAGAAGTCGTAATCCTTCCACGCCTGCTCCAGTCGCGAGCACTGATCGGCGAGCGTCAGGCCAGCGTCGAGGACGTCCATACTGACCAGCCGGGCGAGGCCCCGGTACATCGGATAGACCGCGACGGCTGCGGCTCGCAGGCCGTACACCTCTTCGAATGTGGGAATGGCCGGCCGCTTGTCGATCCCGCGCATCGTGAAGAAGTTCGCGGGGGCATCGTCCTTCAACACCTCGCGAGCCTGCTTCAAAAATGCTTTCGCGATCTCCGCCGTCCGCTGTGAATCGGCATCGCGTCCGACAGGGTCGAGCGGCGCGACGCCGGTCTTCTGTGGATCGGTGTCCGCCACGTTGCCTCCCAATCCCGGAGCACGAAACACGACGACGAGCCGATATTCCTTGACCGGCCTCACGAACACTTCGACACCGGGGATCGTGATCTTGTCGAGCTTCTCGCACAACCTCTGCCCGATGTCACTGGCGATCCGCCCGGCCCGGCGGTCGGTGATGATCCCCTGTTCGTCCAGCGAACAGAAGTTGCCCCGAATCGCAACGTCGTTCGGCCCGAGATCGAAATCAATTCCCAACGCTTCGAGCACTCCGCGGCCGATTTGGAATTCCAGAGGATCGTATCCGAACAGGCCGAGGTGCCCCGGTCCGCTGCCAGGTGTGATGCCCGGCAGGACCGGGATGCTCAACCCCAGTGTGCCACGCTTCGCGAGCAGATCCAGATTCGGCGTGCGGGCCGTTTCCAGTTCGGTATTGCCACCCGGTTCGAGCGGCAACCCGCCCAGACCATCGGCGACCAGCAACACGATTTTTGATTCGTTCTTGACTCGCAGTTTGCGAACCAGATCATGCAAGTTCATTGGGAAACCTTTGTAGTTCAAACAATGTTGGCGAGCGGGGGACGTTAGTCCCCCGGTAGTTCGACGCAGAACTTGTGCTAATCGTCCGACGAAACCGGGGGACTAACGTCCCCCGCTCGCCGAACCGCGTTGGAGCCGACATTGTTGATGCCTCGTCTCATTCGTTCAAGCTCACCGCTGGGAATCGTGCGATGTTTGGTGACCTGCTCATCCGCTGGACGATTCGATTGTCGCTCGCCGCATACGTCGGCCGGCTTGGGTTGCGGATCGTCAATCCGGGCAGTGACCACGCCGGTCCGTGGCGAATTGCTCGCGGTTTGTGGTCGGCTGGGTGCGTGCTCTCGTGGCTGCACGTCGTGGCGGCGTTTCACTTCGAGCACCACTGGAGCCAGACGGCCGCGTGGGAACAAACCGCCCGCGAGACGGCCGCTGTCATAGGCCTGAACTGGGGCGGAGGCATCTTCTTCAACTACGCCTTTCTCCTCGCGTGGGCCTTCGACACCGGATGGTGGTGGCTGTCCCCGGGCACGTACGCCCGGCGACCGAACGCACTGTCGTGGCTGATCGATGGCTACCTCGCGTTCATCGCGTTCAATGCGACGGTCGTGTTCAAAACGGGGTGGCTGAGGTGGGTCGCAGTCGCGGTGTCCGTCGGCTTGCTGGTCGCTGGTTGGTGGTGGCAACATCGACGTCCCAACGAAACGTAGCCGTCACGCTCCGAGTGACGAGCCGAGTCTGGATTCGGTGTCGATTGGCTATTCGGCTCATCACGCGGAGCGTGATGGCTACGTAATTTCGCGATTTGCGACAATTCCGCAAATTCTGTGAAAGATTCTCTTTCGCCCAGCGAATAACCCTCCAGACAACGGTCGCACGCCCTCTCTCCCTTTGGGACAGAGGCGGGGTGATGGCTTTTCGCTTCCCAGCCATTTCACCTTCAGCCTCTCCCCAAGGGAGAGCGGGCGGGGGACGAACATCACTCGCACAGTCAGGAGAATCATCATGCTCAAGAAAGCCATCCTCGGAGTCGTTTCAGCCGCCGCCCTGAGCACGCTGGTGTTCGGACGCGACGTCGTCAGCTACGTCAAGACGTGCGGTTCGGAGTTTCGCCAGGCGGTGAAACAGGAGGTGCCGATCGAATTCGAGATCGAACGGGCACGCGAGATGATTACCAATCTCGTCCCCGACATCCGCAAGTGCATGCACGTCATCGCGGAAGAAGAAGTCGGCGTGGAACACCTCAAGGCCGAGATTACGAAGGCGGACAAGGAACTCGGCAAGCAGCAGCAAGAAATCCTCGCACTGCGTCGCGACGTGGGAGCCGGCCGGGACACGTATCAGTACGCCGGCCGAACGTATGCCTCGCATGAAGTGAAACGCGACCTGTCGCAACGGTTCGAGCGCTTCAAGACGGCCGAAGCGACCGCTTCCAGCAAGAAGCAAATCCTCGGCGCACGCGAGAAGTCCGTGACCGCCGCACGCGAAAAGCTCGATGGCATGCTGTCGGCCAAGCGGGATTTGGAAGTCCAGATCGAACACCTCGACGCCCGACTGAAAACACTGCAAGCGGTGCAAACGGCCACGAACGTCCACCTCGACGACTCGCAGTTGACGCGGGCCAAGAAGCTGATTGGCGACCTGAACAAACAACTCGACGTCGCCGAGAAGATGCTCGATGCCGATGGACATTTCACCGGCCTGATCCCGGTGGACACGTCGACTCAGGTTCCGGAAGACCTCGCGACACAGATCGACGAATACTTCCAGCCGAGCAACAACAAGGGTTCGACGAAGCAACCGGAAGACCCGAAGGTCGCTGAGTTGGTGAAGGTGAAGTAGAGCGACGATTGCGCGTATCCCCTCTCCCCTTCGGGGGAGAGGGCTAGGGTGAGGGGGCCGAGCGTCTCTCGACTTGGTTATGACAGAGTGCCCGAGACGCGCCGCCCCCTCACCCCCGGCCCCTCTCCCCCAAAGGGGAGAGGGGGGCGAAGACAAAAACTGGTGATCCAGAATGCCGGCGGATACGATCTCGTGGCACCAAATCGACTCGGTCCAGGGCATCATCATGTTGAACGCTGCGACTCAAACGCATTCGATCAACCGGGCGATGCTCTGGGTGGACCGAGTCGGATCGTTTTTGCTGTGCCTCAAGCCCCGCGTGCGGATCGGTGGTCCGGCGGAAGACGGTTCCGCAGCCGACGTGTCTCTGATGGCGAATTTGTCCCGGCACCATGCGACGATTGTTCGCGAGGGGGAAACGTATCTGCTGACGGCTCACGGGCCGGCTTCGCTGGCTGGACGGACCGTATCCACGTCGGCCATTTTGCACGACGGTCAGGAGATTGTCCTGGGGAGCAATGTTTGGTTGCGGTTCCGAATCCCGTCACCGATGAGCAACACGGCGCGATTGGAATTTGTCAGCGATCATCGGCCGCAGCAGTCCATGAACTCAGTGATTTTGATGGACGAAACCTGTTTGCTCGGACCGGGCGACGAGCATCACGTTCCGTGTGCGGTCTGGAAAGAACCGGTCGTTCTGTTCAAACGGGAGGAGACGTTCTGGTGCAAGGCACGATCTGGAATCTCGGTCAGCGAGTCGTCGCACAACTCGTCCGTGGAGTTGACAAACGGAGCCGTGGTGACGGCGAACGACGGACGATTTCGACTGGAATGGTTATGATCCCGCCATTCCCATTCCGGGGCGACCGTCACCAACCGAATCAACGAAGGGCAGCCACATGAGCGACGATCTCCAGCAGCCGGTTGATATCCAGCGACAAAAGGATGTCAAGCTGTGGGCCATGCTGATTCACTTTTCACTGTTTGCTGGTTACGTGGTTCCGTTTGCTGGTCTGATCGCACCGATCCTGCTGTGGCAAATCAAAAAGGCTGATCTGCCGGAGGTTGATGCCCACGGCAAGATGGTGGTCAACTGGATCATTTCGTCGTTCATCTATCTGTGCGTCGGCGGTTTGTTGACGTTTGTCCTGGTGGGTTTCGCAGTCATGTTCGCGGTGGCGGTGATGGCGGTCGTCTTCCCCATTGTGGGCGGGATCAAAGCGAACAACGGCGAGTTCTGGAAGTACCCTCTGACGATTGAGTTCATCAAGTGATCAAGACTCTTTCGTTGGGAGTAATTGCCATGCAGTGGGAATACCAAGTGGTCACATTTGATGGGAGCGATTGGATCAGTGCCGGTAAACCGAATATGGCAACGATCAATGACGGCCTCAACACCCTCGGAAAGCAAGGGTGGGAGTTGGTGTCGGCGTTCGACACGAACCACGCAGGCGGCGCTACCCGGCTGTGCGTCTTTACTCTCAAGCGTCCACTCACGACCGGCTGATCAAACGCTGAAGCAGACTTGGGTCGCACATTGTGCTGAAGAAAGGCGTACTGGATGCAAGTCGTGGGGATGATACTAATGTCTGTCGGTGCCATCGGTGCCGTCATCGGATACGCCTGGTTCCACATCATGGCCTTCCACGAGAGCCTGCGTTGGGGGCTGGGATGTTTACTTGTTCCGTTCGTAATTCTGATCTTCGTGATCATGCACTTGGAAAA
>JACRIH010000026.1 GCA_016235885.1 Planctomycetales bacterium
CCCCGTTCAAGCACATGTCGCACGAGTTTCATTCGCTGTCGGTCGGCGAGATCGCGGCCAGGAACGAATTGCGAGAAATTTGGCGATCGACACAGCCGGGCGTCGTCTTCGCTGCGGTGCGGGATGCTCCGGCCGTCGCCGCGACTCCGAACGGACGGCTGAGTCAGATGCGGCAGCTCGCACGGCAGTTCACCGCGCGAAGCATCGATCGCGAAGGCTTGAAACTGGAACTGCGACAGCTCACGCAACCGGTGTATCGCTACGAATTGGACAGTGACAAAGACTCGGCCGAGTTGCTCGACGGCGCGCTGTTCGTGTTCGTGCAAGGGACCGACCCGGATGTCTGGCTGATGCTGGAGGCTTACAAGCCGGCCGATCAATCCGCGTCGCAATGGCAATTCGCGGTCGCTCGCATGAACAGCATCGAGATCAACGTCGAACACAACGGGCGACAGGCATGGCACTGCGATACCCTGCCATTCCGAGAAGTTGCGACGTCTCACAAGTTGCCCTACACCAGCTTCAAGATCGACAACCCCTGACCATGCCAGCAGGGCGGGAGTCTGTGTACAGAGAGGTGTGTGATGAATCGAATTTGGTGGCTGCTGTTGGTGGGATGGCTGCTCCCCTTGGCGGCTTGGGGACAGGGCGACTCCCAGAGGAACTCGGACGTGCCTGCCGACAAACCGCTGTCGCCGTTGCGAAAGTTGATGAATGAATCGCTTTCCTGGAACGAACTCTTCGTGAATGATCGCTCGGCGACGCCGATGACAGCGAAGGTTGTTCTGCGTTGGACGAACAACACGCGCGGGTCCGAGGACGGGATGACGGTGCTGTTTCTCGCCGATGGCCGTCCTGAGGCGGTCTGCTGTTTTTATCCGTGGGAGAAAATCTTCGTTCACGAATTCGATTCGATGTCGCGCGGGACGTTGCTGGCGAAGCGGGACGGCGTTGTCGTCTGGAGTCCTGAGAAGCCCGGTGTGCATTTTCAGCCGATCCCCGGAGCCGACGATCCCGCCGAGATGCCCGTCGCGCGATTGCGGCAGATGAAGTCGCTGGCGAGCCAGTTCTCGTCAACGATGCTGGGCTGGAAAGCCGACAAGAGCGATCGCGAACCGCTGCGGCAGTTGCCGCAACCGCTGTATCGCTACGACAGCCAACGCAGCGACGTGCTCGACGGAGCCGTGTTCGCGTTCGTGCAAGGGACCGATCCGGAATCGCTGCTGCTCCTCGAAGCATTCAAAAAAGGAGACGGATTCGAATGGCAATTCGCGTTCGTTCGCCGAACGTCCGGAGAACTTGAGGGACGTCACAAAGACACCGTCGTCTGGCACGCCGACCGCTTCCCGGCGGGCAACGATCCACGATCAACCCACCGTTCCCTGAGCCGCCCGTTGGACCTGAGCGTCCTTGGCGACTTGCCGAAGAAAGGCGAATGACGATGAACCGCGTGGCACTGCTCTTCACTGTTTCGTGGTTGCTCCTTCTGACCGGGTCGGCTGACGCGGCCGAACTACCGAACGATTCGACACTCGGCAAGGGGACGAAGCGGGCGCTCCTCGTTTGCGGACTCAGCGGCGACGCGGCTCATCACAAGCTGTATTCCGAAACCGTGACCAAACTGCACGAGGGACTTTCCAAAGGACTCGGATTCGCCGACGTGCAGGTGCTCTTCGGAGATGAGTCTCAAGACTCGGACTCCGACGTCATCAAGTCCGCCGGCCGGGCGACTCGCGAAGAACTCGAAAAGAGCGTCACGGCTCTGGGCGCAAAGCTGCAAGCGGTAGACGCGTTGTGGGTCATTGTGGTGGGGCACAGTCATTACGACGGCAAGCATTCCTGGCTGAATCTTCCAGGGCCGGACATTCAGCAGTTCGACTTTGCCAAGTTGTTTCAGGGCCTTTCCGCCGGACAACAGATTTTCATGCTGACCACGCCAACCAGCGGCTTTTATGTCAAACCACTCTCGGCCAAGGGGCGAGTCGTCATCACGGCGACCGAAACCGATTGGGAGACCAACGAAACCGAATTCCCTCACGCACTCGCCCGCGTACTGTCCTCACCGCCCGAAGTGACAGAGTTCGACATCGACCACGACGGCACGATCACGTTGTTCGATTTGTATGTCACCGTCGCCCGCAACCTTGCGCAGTCGTATCTGGAACGGGAACTCCTGGCGACTGAACATCCCCTGCTCGACGACAACGGCGACGGCCGCGGAACCGAAGTGCAAATCGACTTCCTCACCGAAGAGCAGGGAGGCCGAGCCAAGCCCAAGAAACTTTCGACCGCCCCAAAGATCACCGTTGGCGACGGCAGCGTTGCAAAAACTGTCTCGCTTCCATTCTTGCGGACGGAGTCAGCACGCCCGACCGCTGAGTAGCAGTCGCGGAATCGGCGTCGGCCGTCTAGTCCAAATGCGAGCGCCGGCGCGTTAGTTCTTATTGGAACGATCCACCAATCGCGATCTGTGCGTGTGGTTCAAAGTCGGCGAAACTTGGACCGTGTTGCGCGACGCCGCGAATCTCGTGCAGAACGAGGACTTCACCGATCGGGTATTCGACGCGGAAACGATTGACGGCTTGGGGAGTTACCGCGCCGAATCAATCTCAACCTGCGTGGGCGGAGGGATTTGATTTCGATTCCTGCTTCGCTCGCGACAACATCTCGCGGTAGAATCTGCGTGCCAGTCGCCACAGGGCTGCGCCCGACTTTGAATCCATTCAATCTGGAGACGAACAATGAAATTCATCCGGACCATGTTGATGTCTTTGCTCGTCGCGGGGCTTGTTCACGACGTGCGGGCGGAGTTCCAACCGGAGCGGCTCGCGGGAATTCAGCCCGCCATGGACACGGAAATTGCCGCGCAACACGCGGCTGGCGTTGTGACGCTCGTGATGCAGGACGGAAAGATCCTCCACCACGCGGCGGCTGGCTTTGCGGATCGCGAGAAGCAGACACCGATGAGCAGGGACTCGGTGTTCTGGATCGCTTCCATGACCAAGTCGATCAGCGCGACCACGATCCTCACGCTGGTCGACGAAGGCAAACTGTCGCTCGATGAACCGGCCTCGAAATGGCTGCCCGAACTGAGCCACGCGAAGCTGGCGAACGGCAATCCGCCGAGCCGTCCCATCACGCTCCGCGATTTGCTGTCGCATACCTCGGGACTCGCGTTTCCGCCGCGTAAAGCGACCGACGGCGCGCAGTCGCTCAAAGGGTACACATTGGATTTGGTGAAGGCTCCGCTCGCGTTCGAACCGGGATCGAATTACGAATACGGCTTCGGCATCACCGTCGCCGGGCGCATCGCCGAGATCGTCAGCGGCAAACCGTTCGGCGTGCTGGTACGCGAGCGCGTGCTCGATCCCTTGGAGATGCACGACACCAGTTTTCATCCGGACGACCGGCTGCGAACTCGCATCGCGAAGACCTACAAGACCGCCGAAGTGGGCACTGGTCTGGTTCGTGCTCACAATCCATTCGTCACGTCCGATGCCGGTGAACGCCGCATGACCGAGCCTTCCGGCGGATTGTTCTCGACAGCCAGCGACCTGGCGCGGTTCTATCAGATGATCCTCGACGGCGGAGTTTCCCAGGGGCGACGGATCGTGTCTGAAGCCGCGATCGCCGAGATGACTCGACCTCACACGGCCGGAGGCAAAACCTTGAGCTACGGTCTCGGCTGGCAATGCAGCCCTCCCGACAAAGCCGCGATCCCCGGTTTTTCGCCCCGTTCCTTTGGTCACGGCGGAGCGTTCGCCACCCACGGCTGGATCGACCCGGAGCAACGTCTCGTCACCGTCTTCCTGGTGCAAAACGTCCTCGTCAACGGAAGCGGAAACATCCGCAATGCCTTTCATGAGAATGTCACGAGTTTGAAAAACGTCAAACCTCGCTGAGGCTGAGATTGATGCCAGGCAGGCCAGGATCATTTGCCCGCCTTGCCGATGGAAATGACGGACAAGAGCAACCACTCCACGAAGGCTCGCCCCATGAATTCAAGACGTCTTCTGCATCAGCACTCTCACGGCATCAATCGGCGCGAACTGTTGCAGGTTGGCTATTCCGGCTTGCTGGGCTGCGGTCTGCCAACTTTGCTCTCGCAACAATCGCGCGCCGTAGAATCCCGCACTGTTGGGGAGAAGCGTGCTCGCAGTGTGATCCTGATCTTCTTGACCGGTGCCCCCAGTCATCTCGACATGTTCGATTTGAAGCCGGAGGCTGCGGCCGAGGTGCGCGGCACGTTTCAGCCGATCGCCACGCGCACGCCGGGGATGGACGTTTGCGAACACCTGCCGAAACTCGCGGCTCGTTCAGACAGGTACGCCGTGATTCGCTCAATGACGCACGGCCTGCCGAGCCACGAACACGCGACGCACATGGTTCTGACGGGCATCGACAAGATGCCGATCGGCGCGACCCACATGGCCTCGCGATCCGATTGGCCGTGCTACGCATCGACCCTCGACTTTTTGCGACCGCGCCGCGATGGCATTCCCAATGGGGTGATGCTGCCGACCTATTTGAATAACGGCTACGGGTTCTCGGGTCAGGACGCCGGCTTCCTTGGAGCGAAGTATGACCCGTGGCATGTGAAGCAAGATCCCAACGATCCGAAGTTCCGCGTCGAAAACCTCAGCCTTCCAGTCGGCATGACGGTCGATGCGCTCGGCCATCGGCGACAGTTGTTGGCGCGGCTCAATGCTCAGTCGGCGTGCTTCGACCTGGCTCGTTCGGCAACCGAATTCAGCAGCTATCAGGATCAGGCGATGTCCATTTTGACGGCCAGCGCAATCGGCCGTGCCTTCGCCATCGATCAGGAACCGGCCGCGGTCCGCGACCAATACGGACGGCACTTGTTCGGGCAATCGCTGCTCTTGTCGCGGCGACTCGTGCAAGCCGGCGTTCCCATCGTGCAGGCCAACATGGGGTCGATGAATAACTGGGACACACACAACAGCAACTTCACGCAGCTCAAAGACCGCCTGCTGCCGCCGCTGGATCAGAGTTTATCCGCGCTGCTGGACGATTTGAGTGCCTCGGGATTGCTCGACGAGACGCTGGTGGTGATGGTTGGCGAGTTCGGCCGCACACCCCAGCTCGGCGGCAACGTCGGTACGCCGAGCTATGTCCCCGACGGCCGGGATCACTGGGCCGGAGTTTTCTTTGCCCTCTTCGCGGGAGCCGGCGTGCGCGGTGGGCAGGTCATCGGCAGTTCCGACAACATCGCCGCCTATCCCGCCTCGAATCCATACTACCCATCCGATCTTGGCGCAACGATCTTTCAGTCGCTGGGAATCGACCCACGCAGCATGATCAAAGATCGGGTGAATCGACCAATGCATGCCAGCGAAGGTGAGTCGATCGCACCGCTCTTCACCGGCGCCGCGAGTTAGAGACTGTCCCACCCTGGAGATGACGAACCATGCTCACACGAAGATCGTTTCTCGGCACCGTCGGTGCCGGACTGGTCATTGGATCGCACGCGTTGGCGGCGGAAACCGCGCCGGGAAAACGCAAACGTCTGGCTGTCGTCACGACCGAGTGGCGATATCACTCCCACGCCTGGCACATGGCGGAGCGATTCCTCGTCGGTTACCCGATCAATGGCCGCTGGCATCGACCGCCGCTCGACGTGGTCGCGGCGTACGTCGACCAGAAACCGGAGAAAGATTTGAGTCGCAAGCGATCCGAGGAGTTTGGGTTCCCGATCCATCCGACGATCGCCGAAACGCTGCGGTGCGGTGGCAAAAAACTGGCGGTCGATGCCGTGCTGATCATCGGCGAGCACGGCAATTACCCAAAGAGCGAGTACGGGCAGACAAAGTACCCGCGGTACGAATTCTTCAAACAGGTGACCGACGTCTTTCGTCAGGACGGTCTCGCGGTCCCGGTCTTCAACGACAAGCACCTGTCGTGGAAATGGGAATGGGCCAAAGAGATGGTCGATATCTCTCGCGAACTGAAGTTCGCGTTCACGGCCGGTTCGTCGCTGCCGGTCACCTGGCGGATGCCGGCCATCGACCTGCCGTACGGGGCCGAGGTCGAGGAACTGCTGAGCGTCTCGATCGGCAGCATCGACAGCTACGACTTCCACGCGCTGGAAGTGATTCAGTGCATGGCCGAACGGCGGCGCGGCGGCGAGACTGGAGTGGTCGCGATGCAGGCCCTGCGTGGCGACGCCGTCTGGAAAGCAATGGACGCGGGTGGCTGGTCCGGCGGCGGCTGGGACCCGCGGCTCTTCCAGGCGTGCTTGTCGCGCAGTCACACGCTGGCTCAGCCCGACACATTCAGTCATCGCTATCCAACGCCGGCTCAAATTCGCGAGTGGGTCAAGGAACCGATCGCGTACCGCTTTGAGTATGCCGACGGTGTGAAGGCGACCATGTTGATGATGAACGGACTGATCGGCGACTTCACGTTTGCCGCTCGGTTGAAAGGGGAACCGGAGCCAGTCTCGACGTTGTTCCATCTGCCGCCCAACCCCAACGTGGTGTACTCGGCGGCGCTGATGTCGAAGGCGGAAGAGACGTTCCTGACCGGGAAATCTCCGTATCCGATCGAGCGAACACTGCTCACAACCGGACTGGTCGAAGCGGGCGTGCGGTCGCTGGCCACGGGACAGAAGCGACTCGAAACACCCCACTTGGCCGTTCGCTACCAAGCCCCGCGCGAGTCCACATTCGCCCGGTCGTAAGACTTCAAGAGTCGATCGTCGTCGCCAAATGCCGTCCTGGACACATGCGATGCAGCGAACTGTCACGCCTGACATGCCGCGCGTTCACACGTCGGTCGCCAAGCTCGCGGCGTTGGCCATCGTGTGGCACTGCTCGACGGCGGCATTCGCCCAGTTGCCCGAGCGGGTCGATTTCAGCCGCGACGTTTTGCCGATTCTGTCGGCGAACTGTTTTCCATGCCACGGGCCGGACGATCAGGCTCGGCAGGCGAAGCTGCGATTGGATACTCACGAGGGAGCGCTGCCGGCCATTCAATCGGGGAACGGCAAGCAGAGCGAACTTGTTCGGCGGGTCAGCAGCGAAGACCCCGACGAACGGATGCCGCCCACAGATTCGAACCGGCAGTTGAGTCCGCGGCAAATCGAACTGCTCCGGCGCTGGGTGGACGAAGGTGCCGTCTGGAACGGCCATTGGGCATTCCAGACGCTGCGGCGTCCCGATGTTCCGCACATCAACGACGAAGCTTGGTCGCGCAACGCAATCGACCGTTTCGTTCTGACGAGACTCAAACAGCCGTCGCTGCGACCCGCGCCCGAAGCGGACAGAGCAACGCTGCTCCGCCGCGTGACGCTCGATCTTGTCGGCTTGCCTCCCACACCGGAGGACGTGGCCGCGTTTCTGGCGGACGACAATCTCGATGCCTACGAACGCGCGGTCGAGCGGTTGCTGGCATCGCCGCATTACGGCGAACGCTGGGGGCGGCATTGGCTCGATGCCGCCCGCTATGCCGACAGCACCGGATTCGAGACCGACGCGCCACGCTCGATGTGGAAGTATCGCGACTGGGTGATCGAGGCGTTCAACGACGATCTGCCGTTCGACGAATTCACCATCAAGCAACTTGCGGGCGATCTGCTTCCGAGTGCTTCCACCGCCGACCGAATTGCGACGGGATTTCTGCTCTGCGGGCCGCAGGACGGCGGCAGCGAACCGACTCGACTCGACGCGGTAGTCGAGCGGATGAATACGATCGGCAGCGTGTTCGTGGGATTGACGCTGGGCTGCTCCAAATGTCATTCGCACAAATTCGATCCCATCAGCCAGCACGAGTACTACCGACTGTTCGCGTTTTTCAACGCGGCGGACGAATCGGTTCTGGAATTGGCTCCACCCGAACAAGTGGCCCGTCGCAATGCTTTGCGTGCTCAGCTTGCGGCGCTCATCGCCGAGCGCGAGATGTACGCGGCCAAGCTGCCTGCGGGGACTGCTGCCAACGATCCCGGTCATCAAGAGCGATCGCGCACGATCGACTCGCTGAAGCGTCAGATTCCGCAACTCGACAGCGCGCAGGTGCTCGTGCCGGCGGCGGCACCGCGCGCGACCACGATCTTTGTTCGTGGCGAGTATTCGAGGCCGGGCGAAGTCGTGACACCCGACGTGCCCGCCGTCTTGCCGCCAATGCCGGCCGGCCAGCGCACGCGACTCGACTTGGCGCGTTGGCTCGTCTCGACTCAGCAACCGCTCACGCCGCGGGTCACGGTCAATCGCGTTTGGCAACAGTTCTTCGGACGGGGACTCGTCGAGACGGAGAGCGACTTCGGCGTGCAGGGGGCGCGACCGACGCATCCCGAATTGCTCGACTGGCTGGCCAGTGAGTTTGTCGCATCGGGCTGGCGATTGAAGTCGCTGCACCGCTTGATTGTCGGCTCAGCCACCTATCGGCAGTCGTCGCACCGGCAGGCAGAGAACGATGCGATTGATCCGGAAAACCGGCTGCTCGCCCGGCAGTCGCGGCTGCGGTTGGAGGCGGAGACCATCCGCGACTCGGCGCTCGTGGTCAGCGGTCTGTGGTCGCCCAAGGTCGGCGGGCCGAGCGTCTTTCCGTTTCAACACGACGGGATCATGCTCAACCGCGCCACGCCGGCCGAATGGATTGTGAGTTCTGGAACCGACCGCTATCGGCGTGGCATGTACACGACCTACTGGCGTCTGACTCCGCACCCATTTCTGCAAACCTTCGACACGCCCGATTCGCTCACCGCCTGCACGCGGCGACGGCCATCCAACACGCCGTTGCAGGCGCTCACGCTGCTGAACGACCCCACGTTTGTCGAGTGCGCCGAAGTGCTCGCACAGCGCGTGATGCGCGAAGTGCCGGACAGCGATCGCGAGCGGCTCGATCGTGCCTTCCGGCTATGCCTCGGCCGACCGGTGGTCGCTGAAGAGCAGGCGTTGCTCTTTGAAGTGCTGGCCGCAGCCCGCGCCCGTTTCGTCGCCGCGTCAAAACCTGTGGCCGATCGAGCGGCTTGGACACAAGTCTGCCGCGTGTTGCTCAACGCCGATGAATTCGTGACACGAGAATGATGGAACGCCCGATGCCAACCAATGCCCTGTTTCATCAACGCCGCCACTTCCTCGGCCAAAGCCTGTTCGGTTTGGCGGGTCTCGCCGGCGCGCCGCTGCTGGCTGACGAACTCGTTGCGTCACCGCTGACGGTTCGACCGCCGCACTTTCCGGCCAGAGCCAAACGAGTGATCTTCCTCTTCATGCTCGGTGGGCCAAGTCAACTCGACCTGTTTGAAGACAAGCCCAAGCTCCGCGAACTCGACGGCCAGCCAATCGGCGACGAACACCTCGCGCGGATGAAGTTCGCCCAGATCATGGAACAACGACCGAGCCTGCTGGGATCGCATGTGAAGTTTCGACGCCACGGCGAATCGGGCGCGGAGGTGTCGGAACTTCTGCCGCACACGGCCGGCATCGTCGATGATCTGGCGATCGTCAAAACGGTGCAGACCGAAGAGATCCCGCATCATCCCGCCGAAGTCTTCTGGCACACGGGGACGCGACAATTCGGCCGGCCCAGTTTGGGTGCCTGGGTGAATTACGGCTTGGGCAGTGAATCGCGAGACCTGCCCGGCTATGTCGTCCTGCAATCGGGGATGCGGCCACGAACGAAAGGTTCGATTTACACCGCAGGCTTTTTGTCGTCCACCTACCAGGGCGTGCCGCTGCGCGACGGCACTGATCCGATTTTGAACTTGTCACCACCGACGAGTATCGCCGATGCGGACCCGTCGCAGGTCATCGACGCCGTTCGGGAACTCAACTCGATCCGACATCGGCTCACGCGCGATCCAGAAACGGCCGCTCGCAGTGCCGCGTACGATCTGGCCGGGCGGCTGAGCAAAACGGCCCCGGAAGCGATGGGCCTGCAACACGAGACGGCGAGCACGCTGGCACGATATGGCGTCGATCCCGCTCAACCCTCGTTCGCGCGCAATTGTCTTTTGGCTCGGCGACTGGTCGAACGTGGCGTGCGGTTCGTCCATCTGTGTCACGGCGACTGGGACCACCACAGCAATCTACGCCAGGGTCTGACCTCCATGTGCGGTCAAACCGATCGAGCCTGCGCAGCGCTGGTCGCCGACCTCAAAGAGCGCGGTCTGTTGGACGAGACACTCGTCGTTTGGGGTGGCGAATTCGGCCGCACCGCCGTCGGTCAGAAGTCGGCGACTGCGGGCATCGGCCGCGACCATCAGATCGCCGCGTTCACGATGTGGCTGGCCGGCGGCGGTATCCGCGCCGGACAGACGCTCGGCGAAACCGACGAACTGGGCTGCTTCCCCGTCACGCCGCCGATTCACGTTCACGACATCCAAGCCACGCTGTTGCACCTGCTGGGCTTGGACCACAAGCGACTCACCTACCGCTTTCAAGGCCGCGACTATCGGCTGACCGACGTTGGCGGCCGTGTGGTGCAACAGATTTTCACTTGAATCCAGAACTCGACAGCGTAATCGGAGTGATTCAACCAAAGCATGACGATCTCTCGCGATGTTCGAGAAGTTGACGCCGGATAGATTTTGGAAGCGCTGAGGACTCCACGATGGATGTGTCATTCACCAACTCACGCGAGAGCCTTGCTTCTGCCAAACGAGCAGACACGGATTGGGCGTTGCTGACGACTGAGCAGCGGGTTCGCTCAATCGAGTTGGAAGGCTACGTCGTCATCCCGAATTTGCTGGCGGCAGGCCAACTGGCTGCGATTCGTGACGAACTGTCGAGACTGCCGACGACGGCGGTGGATTACAGCGAGCAGCAGCGCGGCTGCTCCAACGTGCAATGGACGGATTCGCCGACGGCGATTCGCGTCATCGCCTTGCCGGCCATGATCGAATTCCTGTCGACGTTGTTCGGTGACGAGCTGGTCTGCACGGCCTGCGACTTTGCCTTGTCGCGACCGGGACATCCGGGCATCGCGATCCATACCGATGCGCAACCTTACGGCTCGAAAATCTTTGGTCTGGGGGCCAGTGCTCCCTGTCTGGTGCGCGTGCTGTACTACCTCGACGATCTGACTCCCGATCGCAGCCCGTTCAAGGTCATTCCTCGATCGCATCTATCGCTGCACGCAGACGGCAATCCGTATCGGCGTTACTTGTCGCACGGTGACGAAGTGCTGGTGACCTGCAAAGCGGGTTCGGCGGTGATCATCAATCAAAAGGTGTTCCACGCGAACTATCCCAACTACAGTGACAGCGACCGCCGGCTGCTGGCGATCGCGTATCGGCCCGCTTGGGCCGGACCCATTGGTGAAGTCTCCGATCACGATCCGGAGCGGGTTGAAAAACTGCCACCCGAGGTCCGCCCGTTTTTCCGCAGCCTCAATACCCGCGCGATCAATTACGACCTGCCGAATCGTCCCGACAACATGTCCCGTCAGGCCCCCGGAATCAGCCCCGAGCGTTGGGGTCGGAGTCGTCCAGCGGACAATCCATAACCTCCGTCACCAGTACCAAGCGAGAATTCCCATGCCTCGATCCGCAGCGACAGCCAACGCTTGCCCGACGCGCAAGCGAGGGAGTGAGTCGATCGTGGTCGGAAAACCGACTGACACCGTCCCTCGCTCGTGCGTCGGGATGGTGTGCCGCATCGTGTCCTCCGTCTTGTGTCTTGTGATCGTTTCGGCCGTGACTGCGGCAGAGCCAACTGTGGTGATCGAGCGCTGCAATCTGTTCGATCCCGAATCCGGCAAGATGCTGCCGGAGCGGACGATCGTCATTCGCGGCACGCAGATCGTCCGCGTATCCAGCGCCGACGAGGTCGGTGACGA
>JACRIH010000253.1 GCA_016235885.1 Planctomycetales bacterium
GTCGAGGAACGAGACCCACCGGATGTTGGTTCGGTGGGTCTCGTTCCTCGACCCACCACACAAAAAACTACGCTTCGGCCGGTGTCTCGGGGACGTGGCTCAGGTTGAGCGTGTGCGCCGGGACCATCTTTTCGTTCTTCGAGTCCCAACCCATCATCTGGCTGGTGCGCCACGATTCGTTCGCCATGTTCACAGCCACGACGCCCGCCATGCCGAGTTCCACCGGACAGTTCAGCGGTTCGCCGTTGCGGAGATGGTTGTGCAAATTCGTGTGATGCAGATGGATGTCTTCGCCGCCCGATTTCTTGTGCTTGTCGAGCAGCTTGCCATCCTTGTCGCGGGCTTCCCAGCCGTCGGCGGTGAAGTGCATCGTGCCGCGATAGCCGCGAATCAGATGATCGACTCCAACGCGGTTGCTCATCGTGCCGAGCACGTATACGGTCATGCCGCGCGGGTACTCGCAGATCATTTCGAAATTATCCGGCAGGTCGCGTCCGTCCGGCCATTGCCAGATGCCCCCCATCCCGGTGACGCGCCGCGGGTACAGCAGGGTGCACGCCTTCATGATCCGCGTGATGCGGTGAATGAACAGGTCGGTGGCGATGCCCCCCGAGTACACGCCGTAGTTCCGCCATTCGAAATAGTGGTGCGGGTTCCACGCGATTTTGGGAGCGTGACCGAGCCACGCATCCCAGTTGAGGTCGGCTGGTTTGGGCGTGTCATCGGTGGTCTCGGGATTTCGCCACGGTCCCTGCTTGTCGTAGCGGCGGACGTATTCGATCTGCGCCTGCACGACCTGCCCGAGGACTCCGTTGGCAATCGCCTTGGCCGCGCTGGCGTAGCTGTCGTCGGACATCGCCTGCACGCCCACTTGCAGAGGTCGTTTGGTCTCGCGTTGCTTCTTCATCACCGCCTGAGCCTGCGGGATGGAGTGGGTCATCGGCTTCTCGCAGTACACCGCCTTGCCCGCGTCCATGGCATCGGTTGTCATCTTCGAATGCCAGTGCTCGGGCGTGGCGATGGTGACGTAGTCGATCTCTTTGATGTCGAGTACCGCGCGGTAGTCGGTGAACGCTTTTGTCCCCAGCGTGGCCGCCGCCTGATCCGCCCGAGTCTTCCAGCAATCGGCGACACCCAGAAATTCCAGGTTGTCCTTCTCCTTGAGCGACTTGCAAGCCCCGACATGCCCGCTTCCCATTCCGCCCACGCCAATGAACCCGATCTTGATCCGATCGTTGGCACCGACAATTGCGGCGTAGCTTTTCGCCGTAAACGTGACCGAGGCTGCGGCGGCACCGCTCGCGGCGAGAAACGAACGACGATTGACGGACGGGCTGGGCGGGATGGGATTCATCGAGCGAGGCTCCTTGCAGTGGGACCAGGAAATCAGTCGAGGCGTGATCGTATCGCCCGACCAAATCACGAACAAGCGGCCAAGTAGACCGGTCACTCCGTGACCGGAAGGGCGGTACGCTCAGAGCGCAGCGCTGGGCGATCGCAGGATCGTGCCCATTTCTTGGATGACCTCGCCCGTCCCGATGGTCACGAGTGCCATCCAACCGGACGTTGCCTCGACCGATCCTCACTTCCCGGCGTTGAGGGCCATCAATTCCAGCACGGCCGCGGACATCGCGATCAGTCCTGTGCGGATCGTTGGTTCGGGGTCGGGGTAGTACAGCGCCGAATGCAGAGTCGGCAGCGGCTTGCCGGCTTTGGACATGGATTCCAGTCGCTGCGGAGCCACCGAGCCGAGTTTGAACATGAAGATCGGGACACCGGCGAGGCCGTAGCGCGAAAAGTCTTCGCCACCCATCGACGGTTCGGCCGGTTCGACATTGTCTTTGCCAAGAACTCTGTGGAACACGGGGACCATCCGATCGACCAGTCGTTCGTCGTTGCGCATCGCGGGCGTGGTATCGGATAGTTCGATTGTGGGTTCCGGGGCGTTCGCGCTGGCGGCGGCGGCCTTCGCCTTGCGGACGATGCCGTCGAGCAGTCGCTGACGCACCTCGGGCTTGTAGCTGCGGACGGTCAGTTGCATTCGGCACGAGTCGCCGATGATGTTGTGTTTGGTGCCGCCGTGAATTGAACCGACCGTGATCACCGCCGGATCGAGGGGCGAATTTTCGCGGCTGACGAGCGTCTGCAAGTCCACGATGAAATGCGCCGCCTGCATGATCGGGTCGATCGTTTTGTTCGGAGCCGAACCGTGACCGCCCCGGCCCTTCATGACAACATCGACGGCGTCCGTGTTCGCCAGCGCGTAGCCGGCCCGATGTCCGACTTTTCCCGCGGCCAATTCCTGATCGACGTGCAGAGCCATCGCGAAATCCGGTTTCGGAAACCGGGTGAACAAGCCATCCTTCAACATGGCTTCCGCGCCGCTCACGATTTCTTCCGCCGGTTGCCCGAGGAAGATCACGGTGCCGCGCCAGGCATCTTTGTTCGCGGACAGAAACCGCGCCATGCCGATCAGGCAGGTGATGTGAATGTCGTGCCCGCAGGCATGCATCGCCGGGGCGTCGACGCCAAACCGGTCCTTCGTCATCACCTTCGAAGCGTACGGCAGGCCCGTGGCTTCGAGCACCGGGAGCGCGTCCAAATCCGAACGAATCATCACCGTCGGTCCGGCTCCATTTTTGAGTACCCCCACGACGCCCGTCTTCCCCACACCCGTGGTCACTTCCACGCCGACCTTCTTCAACTCCCCCGCCAACTTCGCGGCAGTCTTTTGTTCCATGAACGACAGCTCGGGCGCCGCGTGAAACTCTTTGTAGAGAGCCACCAGGGCGTCGACTTCGCGGCCGACCCACGCCGTGGTTTGCTTGTCGTCGCCAAAACCGACCGTCGCGCGGCCTCCCCAAAGGCTCGCGACCAACGCCACACCCAGCACAGCCTGTCTCATCGCTAGACCTCCGGAAAGTAACCTCGGCGGATCAGATTCACACAGAGACGAAGGATAACAAGCGCTCCCTGACTGCCGAAGCGATCCGAGATGAAGTCTCACGCAGAGGCGCAGAGTTCGCAGAGTCGGAAGAGAATGGGAGTCGGGTTTTCACTGCGAACTCCGCGCCTCTGCGTGAGATCATTGGATTTCAACACAAACGACGGAAATCTGTTTTTGAGACGCTTCAATAAACCGCGAAACCTCCGCCAGTCGGCCGGGGTTAGTTAACTATGGCTTCAAAACGACCCGGCTTGTGGGTCCGAAAAAGCCCGCGTAAGATTGCGTCGCCCGTGAGCCAGCCGATTTCCGGTTGGCGACAAATCTTTGGAGGTCCAGCATGTCTCGTTTGATGTCTCGTCCAATGCTGCAATGGGTTGGGACGCTCGGCCTTGCGGTTGGCGTGCCGATGGCGGCCGTGATCGCACCCATCCAAGCCGCGCAACCGAAAGCGGTCGCCAAGAAGACCGAATCGAAACGGCCGGTGACGATCCGCCCGGCCAGCGAAACAACCGCCGGCGGCAAAGGCCCGAAGGTCACGACCGTGGCCTCGCCGGAAAAAGATTTCCGGGCCGTGGCGAAAAAGACGGACGACGTGATCCTCGCCGAACTCAACCGCGTGAAAGCTCCGGTTGCCGCGAAGTGCTCGGATGAAGACTTTCTCCGCCGCGTCAGCCTCGACATCGCCGGCACCGTGCCATCCCCCAGCGAGGTGACTCTGTTCGGAATCGACCCCTCGCCCGACAAGCGAACCAAGGCGGTCGACCGGTTGCTGGGGACCAAGGTTTACGCCGAGAACTGGATGCGCTACTGGCGCGATGTAATCCTGATGCGGGCCACCGAAATGCGGGCCAACCTCGTTCGCAAATCGTTCGAGCCGTGGATGACGGAGCAGCTCCAAAAGAATGTCGCCTGGGACAAGATCACCACGGAAATCCTGACCGCCACCGGCGACATCGAAGAAGTCGGCGACACGATTCTCGTGATGGCGCAGGGAGGCGAAGCGGACGAAGTCGCCTCCGAAGCGTCGCGCATCTTTCTGGGCATCCAGATTCAATGTGCCAACTGTCACGATCATCCGTCGGACATCTGGAAGCGCGAACAGTTCCATCAGTTCGCCGCATTCTTCACCCGCGTTCGTCTGCAACAGCGCAACATGCCGATCGGATTCGAAGTCGGCTCGGTGCAGGGTGGCGGAGACGGCATGCGTGAGCGGTTCCAGCAATCGCTCGAAAACCCGGAGGAGTTAATCCGCCGGATGGATCGCAACGGAGACAAAAAGATCTCGAAGGAAGAGGCGTCTCGCGCACCGGGTGGTGGCGGGCCGGGACTCTTCGCACGCATCATTGACCTGGCGGACACCAACAAGGACGGTGCGGTCACCGCTGAAGAACTAAAAAAGATGCCCAAGCAGGAAGCGCGACCCGGCCGCGGTTCTGAAGAATACTTCATGCCCGACCTCAACGACCCGTCCTCGAAGGGGACGAGGGTCGACCCGCAGTTCTTCGTGAACAACGCGAAACCCGGAATCGGCTTGTCCGACTCCGACCGCCGTGACAAAGTGTCGAAATATGTCACGTCACGCGACAACCCGTGGTTTGCCCGGGCGTTCATCAACCGCATCTGGTACGAACTCGTCGGCGAAGGTTTCTACATGCCTATCGACGACCTCGGCCCGGAACGTGAAGCCAAATACCCCGCCGCCCTCGACGCTTTGCGAGCCGGATTCGTGGCGAACAACTACGACATCCAATGGCTGTTCAAAGCCATCACCGCGACCGAAACGTATCAACGCCAGATTCGCCCGCGCGACGCGTCGCAGAGCACGCCCGCGTTTGCCTCCGCCACACCCAGCCGCTTGCGAGCCGATCAACTGTTCGACTCGGTGTTGAACGCGCTCGGCCTACGGGAAGCAGACTTGCCGCCACCGCAGTTCACGGGCAACCAAGGTCCGGGTTCCCGTCTCTTGCGATCTCAGCGCAACGCATTCCACGCATCATTTTCGGTGGACCCGTCCACCATGCCCGAGGACATCGCCGGCACCGTGCCGCAAGCGTTGTACATGATGAATTACCCACTCTTCGCTGGACAGATTCGCGGTTCTGGCAGTACGCGGCTGGCGGGCATACTCCAAAAGTTCCCGAACGACAAGGACGCCCTCACCGAACTGTTCATCAACGTCCACGCCCGCGAGCCTTCGGCGACAGAATTGAAGACGTGCCAGGAATTCATCCAACAGGCAAAGAGTCGGCCAGAAGCGTACGAAGACATTCTCTGGAGCCTGCTCAACTCGACCGAGTTCCAGACGAAGAGGTAACGGTTCCAAATAATTAGGTAACGCTCCCAAATCGCGGTGCGGCGTCAAAGCATCTTCCCCCCTCTCCCCTTCGGGGGAGAGGGGTCGGGGGTGAGGGGCGAGTGATCCCAAGTCCTCAATCACGGAAACACTGCTGCAACACTCCCGCACCCAAACCCTCTTCCAAAGGGAGAGGGGAACACGAATCCGAATCATCAACCACCCAACGAGGGCCTCCATCATGACCACATCCATTCTCGAAGACGTCACCCTGTCGCGACGCGGCTTCACTCGTCGCAGCTTCCTGCACAGCGTCTCGGCGGGCGCACTCGCCGCCGGGTCGGTCAACTTCCACGACCTGATGAGCCTGCAAGCGGAAGAGCTTCGCAAGGACGGTCGCGCGATGATCCTGCTGTGGATGGAAGGCGGCCCCAGCCAGTTTGAAACGTTCGATCCCAAGCCCGGTCACGAAAACGGCGGACCGACCGAAGCCATCGACACGGCGGTTTCCGGCATTCGCATCGCCAAGGGTTGGGAAGAAACCGCCAAGGTGATGAAGGACATCGCCATCATCCGCTCGATGAATAACAAAGAAGGCCAGCACCAGCGGGCGCGGTATCAACTGCACACGGGCTACCTGCCCTCGGGCAGCGTGCGGCATCCGAGTTTGGGATCGTGCATCGCCAAAGAGATCGGCGATCCGAAGTCCGATCTGCCGACCATCTGTTCCGTCGGTCAGTCACCGGGTGCCGGGTTCCTCGGTGTTGATTACGAACCGTTCGTGGTGGATCGGCCCGGAGACATGCCGCAGAACGTCACGCTGACGACCGACAGTTCGCGGTTTGATCGGCGTCTGGGATTGCTCGGCAAGCTGGAAACAGACTTCGCCGGACGCGGTGGCGAAGCGGCGGTACACGACCACAAGCGGCTCTACGAAAAGACCGCCAAGATGGTTCTCAGCCCGCACGTGAAGGCGTTCGACATCAGCAGCGAATCGGCCGAACTCAAAGGTCGCTACGGCAACTCACAATTCGGCAAGGGGTGTTTGCTGGCTCGCCGGCTGGTCGAACATGGCGTGACGTTCGTCGAAGTCCGCTCGAATGGTTGGGACACGCACCAGGAAGGCTTCGCTGCCATTACGAAGAACGCCGGCGAAGTTGATCCCGGCATGGCGACGCTCATCGCCGATTTGAAAGATCGCGGGATGCTCGATCGCACGCTGGTCGTGTGGATGGGCGAGTTCGGTCGCACGCCGCGAGTCAACCCGCGCAACGGTCGCGATCATTACCCGCGCGTCTTCAACGCGGCCATCGCCGGCGGCGGCAGTCGCGGCGGCCAGGTGATCGGCGGTTCGACGGCCGACGGCACCGCCGTGAAGGACGATCCCGTGACCGTCCCCGATCTCTTCTCGACCATCTGCAAGTCGCTCAAGGTGGACCCGTCCAAGGAAAACCTCAGCCCCATCGGCCGCCCCCTCAAGATTGTCGATGGCGGCGCTCCGGTCGCCAAATTGTTCGGGTAAAAGTCGACGAGGCACTCCGTGATCCGTCATGTCCGGTCACGGAGTGACCGGACCACAATCCACATTACAGCCCGGCTGTTGAATGCAGCCGGGTTGTTTCGTTTGAGTTGGGCTGCCTGTCGTGACGTGAAATATCCAATATCCAACACTCAATATCCAATGTCCAAGTGACGACTCCCCATTCGTAACCACTTGGACATTGGACATTGAGTGTTGGATATTGGACATTACTGCCGCTGCAACCGACCCACCCTCATTCTTCTTCCGCTCGCCATCACATGGACCCGCGCTACCACATCGCCGACACGTCTGAAATCATTTCCCCGGCCCTCATCGTCTTCCGCGAACAGTTGGTGGACAACCTGCGGCGAATGATCGCGATCGCCGGGCGAGCCGACCGGCTGCGGCCACATTGCAAGACACACAAGATGCCGGCGGTGACACGGATCGAACTCGAACACGGGATCGGCAAGCACAAGGCGGCGACGTTCGCCGAAGCCGAGATGCTGGCTGATGCGGGCGTGCAGGACATCTTCCTGTCGTACAACCTCGTGGGGCCAAACATCCGCCGCGCCGTCGAGTTTCGCCGGAAGTTTCCGCTCGTCGCGCTGAAAGTTCAGGCCGATCACACGCGACCGATCGCCGAACTCGGAGCGGCGATGTCCGCGGCTGGGCTGACTTGCGAAGTCATCCTCGACCTCGATGTCGGCCAGCATCGCACCGGAGTCGAAATCGGTCCGGCGGCAAAGCAGTTGTACCAGCAGATCGCCTCGACGCCCGGTCTCGTTCCCGCCGGGTTCCATGTCTACGACGGGCACCAGCACCAGAAGTCGCGAGACGAACGCCGGGCGGCCGTGCTGCACGAGTGGGAACGCGTGCTGAAGTTTCGCGACGAACTGGTCGCGAGCGGGCTGCCGGTCCCGCGCATCGTCGCCGGTGGCACCGGGTCGTTTCCGATTTACGCCGAGCTGTCCGAACCGACGCTGGAACTGAGTCCCGGCACCTGCGTGTTCAACGACGCGGGCTACTCCGAACACTTCCCGGACCTCGTCTTTCCCGCCGCCGCGCTGCTGCTCACTCGCGTGGTGAGTCGTCCCACCGCCGACCGCATCACGCTGGACCTCGGCTACAAAGCGGTCGCGTCCGATCCGCCGGTGGGCAAGCGCCTGCAACTGCTCGATCTTCCCGACGCCGAGCAAATTTTGCAGAACGAAGAACACCTCGTCGTCCGTACCGCGCGCGCCAACGACTTTCAACCTGGTGACGAACTGCTGGCACTCCCGTGGCACGTCTGCCCGACTTCGGCGCTGCACAAGCAGGCGTACGTGGTATCGCAAGGCCGCGTGGTCGACCGCTGGGACGTGATCGGCCGCGACCGCTGGATCACGGTGTGATAGGGGCGAGGGGCGAGGGATGAGAGGCGAGTGAAGGGCATTCCTCGCCCCTCGCCCCTTACCCACCGCTCCTCGCCAGTCGCAACCGCCTTCGTTCGCGGACGAACTCAAACACGGCGGGCAGCACCGAGACTACGATGATCCCCAGGATCACCAGCGTGAAATTCTTCTTCACGAACTCGCGGCTACCGAAGAAGTATCCGCCCAGCACGAACAGGACGACCCACACGATTCCGCCGGCCACGTTGTAGACCATGAACCGGCGATAAGTCATCCGCCCCATGCCGGCCACGAACGGCGCGAACGTGCGCACGATCGGGACGAACCGGGCGATGATGATTGTCTTGGCTCCGTAGCGCTCGAAAAACTCGTGCGTCCGGTCGAGGTGTTTGCGATTGAGGAACCGCACGTTCTCGCCACGAAAAATCCGGGGACCGACGAGCGACCCCAGCCAGTAGTTCGCACTGTCCCCCAGAATGGCCGCCGCGATAAGCAAGACCAGCAGCGTCGTCAGGTCGAGCCGCCCCATCCCGGCGAACGTGCCGAGCGCGAACAGCAGCGAATCGCCCGGCAGGATCGGTGTCACCACCAGCCCCGTTTCGCAAAACACAATCAAAAACATCAGCCCGTAAATCCACGGGCCGAACTGCGTGATCAGGTCGCCGAGATGCGTGTCGAGGTGCAGAATCAGGTCAATGAAGAAGCGGAGGTGTTCCATCGGTGAGGTATTCTGCGATGCGGCGCGGCCGGTGGCGGGTGATAAGTCAGGTTGCTACGATCCGTCGAAAGCGGGCGGACAATAGCAGAGCTTCTGCAACCGACGATAGACCAACACCACCCCGGAAAGACGCCATGCGAGGCCCAGGATTTCGGCTCAATCTGGACGTGCGGCGAGTCTGGCGTTGTCCGAAATGCGGACGCGAACGTCGTCTGCTGGGAGACGTCGTCGCGCTGCGCTGCGGCTGCGTCGAAGAAGGCGTTTGCATGCAGATCGTGAGCGAGCCGCGCCGCCGCCGACCGCCGGAACAGGTACCGGTGGTAATGACGAATGACGAAGCACCCAATGACGAAGGAATGACGAAGGATGGTCCTCATCCTTCATGAGCGGCTCTCCTTCGAGTGGGACGATTCGTCATCCGGATCTCGACATTCTTTTTCCTACCGGATCGCAGGCGTCATGGTTTTCGCCCCAACGGGGTGCAATTCGATAGCCCAGGGCGCAGCCCTGGGATTGCAGTCTCGTCAATCACATGAGCCCCAAAGGGGCGTAATTCTACGTTGGTCCCAATCCTCGATGATGCCCTCACGCGAATTTCGCCCCGTTGGGGCTACTGGATCTCTGCCCCCCCGTTACCCAGGGCGGCGCCCTGGGCTATCGAATCGCGTCCCTTCGGGCCTGATCACGGCAGTCTGCACCTGCAATCCCGTAGGGTCAGCAGAATTCATTCGTCATTCGTGCTTCGGTTTTCGTCATTCCCTCCCCCATGCCTGACACTGACATCGTCATACGCGGCGCACGCGAGCACAACCTGCGCAACATCACGGTGCGGATTCCGCGTAACAAGCTGGTCGTGATGACGGGCGTCAGCGGCTCGGGCAAGAGTTCTCTCGCTTTCGACACGCTGTACGCCGAGGGGCAGCGCCGGTACGTCGAATCGCTCTCGACGTACGCCCGGCAATTCCTCGGGCAGATGCCCAAGCCGGAAGTCGATTCGATCACCGGCATCGCTCCGTCGATTTCGATCGCCCAGAAGTCGAGCGGCAAGAACCCGCGCAGCACGGTCGGCACGATCACCGAAATCTACGATTACCTGCGCGTCCTGTTCGCTCGCGTGGGTCATGGTTGTTGCCCCAAGTGCGACCGGCCGATCACCGCGCAAGCTCCCGACCAGATTCTCGACCAACTGCTGCAAATCCCGGACGGCACGAGGTTCCACATCCTCGCCCCACTCGTGCAGCGCCAGAAAGGCGAATACCGCGACCTGTTCGAAGACCTTTTGAAGCAGGGTTTCCTGCGAGCCCGCGCCGACGGCCGCATCGTGCAACTCGACTCCGACCTGCGCCTCGACAAGCAGATGAAGCACACGATCGAAGTCGTCGTCGACCGCTTGATCGCCGGTAAGGGAGGCCGCACACGACTTGCCGAAGCCGTCGAGTCCGCGCTGCGGCA
>JACRIH010000254.1 GCA_016235885.1 Planctomycetales bacterium
ACAAGCCCTGGCGACCATGGCTACCCCAAAATCAAGCTTTGACGGGGCACCAGCAGCCCATCGAAAAACGACCACTTGACAGGGGGGGTTATTCTGTCGGGCCGAAGTGAGGATCACAAGCACCGTCGGGTGGATGTGCAAAACAGGGAGGGGACATGCTGGGACGACGACCGCAGGAGCGGCAGGAGTTGTGGGTGGCGGCGTGCAACCTGTCGGTGATCCTGCGGAACGTGTTCGGCATCGGCACCCCGCGCACCCTGAACGGCCTCGCCGGCCTTGTGTCGTTCCTCCCGCTTGTCTTGTCGCCGTTCCAAAACGTCTTCGGGCTGCGAAGCCAAGTCCAGTCGCTTTCACCCCAAACTGTCACTGACTCCTCACGACTCCGCATTGTCTTACAACTCGCTCAATAAAATCGCACTCCTCAAGCCGGCTAAAGCCGGGACCGGGACTACGAACAATCGTGCGCAGTAGTGTTAAGTGCGACCGTCAAGGAAGGCTGACAAACGAAAAGCGTTAGCCCGAGGTTGCCTGCACAACAGCATTCCCGGCAGTCTATTTCCCCTGATTCGAAACCGCCGCCAGACTGAACATCCCTCCGGCAAGGAGATTTCGTTCGACGAATGCGGCGACCGCTTCGTGCGGTTTGTATTGCAGGATGATGTAATCCCCCGGCTGAATCCGGACGCGGTATTTCGGATCGCGCAGTGCTTTGCCGAGGTCCGTCTTGATGGGGATTTGATTGCCATCCGGAAGCTGCCGCAGGATTACCACGTCGCTGGCGCTCACGGAGATGTCCTGATTCATCGCCGAGATTCCGCCGATCCGGTTCCCAAAGCCGCCGCCTGATGATCCTCCTGACTGACGTCCCGAGGCAATCGAAATCGCGGCGATCACATCTAGGTCGTAATCGCGCGGCAAATCGTACTGGCCACCGCCGAGCAAACCGCCAGTGTAGAAGACTTCGGTGTCCCGCGATTCGATAAACAGGATGTCGCCGTCTTGCAGGATGATGTCCTCCTCCGTGATTTGAGGCTGCTGACCGGGTGCCATCCGAATCGGAATCTTGATCACGTCTCGATTCCGGCCGTTCCAATCGATGAACCGCGATGCATCCTGTGAACCCCAGTCCAGTCCCTGAATGCTGCTCGGCAACGGGCCTTGATAAACTCGTGTCGGTGGTTGCATGGACGGCATCGGTCCCATCGGGCCGGATGGCGGCGACTGAAGTCCAGGCATCTGGGGAACTGGCGGCGGCAGCGTGGGAGTCGATGTCGGCGGCTTGCGAATCGCCGGGACTGGTAATGCCTCAGGTGCGGCCGGTGGCGGCAACGTGCCGGGCGAACCGCTGGACTTGGGCGAGATCAACCCAGGCGGATGCGAATCCCATGGCGAAACAGGAACAACAGACGCGGGTGGCGCGACGCCGTGTGGAGCGGGGGCGGACGGCGGCAGCGTGATGTCAGCTTGTGCCAGCCTGCGGTCTCCCAAGTCGGGGCCTTGCGGAGATCGTGACGATACGAGAGGCGACGACAACCTGGTCGGCTGCGTCGGTGTGTGTCCCCAACCGTCGCCATCGCGAGTGGCTGACGTTTGACGAATCGCATTCGCCGCCGCGCCGTTGCGCCCACCGAATTCTCCCGTCGGAGAGAAATTCACCGCCGGGGCATTTCTCCGACGCCGCACGATCACGAGTTGATTCTGTGCGTCGAGGCCCGGCAATCCGCCGGTTTCGGCCAGCGCGTGCAAAACATCGTTCTCACCCACCGGCAACTTCACCAACTTGCCCGTACCGCGTTTGGCTGCTCCCAGCGTGATGCCGCCTCCCGCCCCGCCCACTTCACTGATGGACCCTTCCTGGCGGATGACGAGCACGGTCGATACGCGCGGGCGTTGCAAGCTGATGAGAATTCGGTCCTCACCCGGGATGAGAATTTGTTTGGGGACCGTGTAGGCTCGGCGGACTGATTCCTCAACCTGTGTGAGTGTCATCGCCCGCACATGCAGCGGTTTGATGAGCGGCAGGGACAGCGTCCCATCGCCGCGGACGGGGATCGGATAGCCCAGCGATGGGGGCACTTCGTTGTTCTGAGGATAGAACACTGGTGGGATTTCTCCTTCGCGCCGGGGGAGCACACCCTCGATGTACACCGCCAGCACATCGCCCGCATCCACCAGATGTTCATCCGGCGGCGTTTGACGCAGCAGTGACAGGTCGATGGTCTCCTTGTCGGCGCGCGTCTCACCGCGCAGTTCGTGCGGGAAGTATTGCACTGGCACGCCCTTCAACGGGCGGAATGCCGCGCACCCGGCCCAGCAGGGGAGCAGGAGGAACCACCCGACCACGAGCCATCGCCATGAGCGACGACAGTTCGCAATGGAGAATGGAGAATGGAGAATGGAGAATGGAAAACGACATTTCTCAAATCGAGAACGTAATCCTGACGAATGGCATCGCTGCTCGTTCTCCATTCTCCATTCTCCATTCTCCATTGATCGTCCGTTCATCGCACCACTTCTCCGCTGGTCAGTTGGTGGACACTCGCCGCCGTGCGATTCGGAGTCCGCGTGATCGTGGCAGCCGGAGCACGACGTCCAGCGGCCGACCAATCTGCTCCATCCGGCGAAACTCCCGGACCTGTGTGGTAACCCGCTGGCGACGAGTAATCGCCGGCCACGTACCTCCGCGCAGACGTGGCGATGTCGTTGTATTTCAACCCGTCCACTTCGGCGTAGCTCGCCCCCATTTCATAGCCGCGAAACCAGTCCTGAGCTCGTTGGTGACCATCGGGCGTGCGATAGCGATAGCCCCAGTATCGCTCGGGTGGAATCGCCGGCGTGACACCGGAGCCGCCCTCGGCGATATCCACGTACGCCCGCTCGAAGCCTTCCTTGAAATCGCACGCGTAGTTCTCGCGGGTTTCCTTGCGCAGGGCATCCAATCGATCCTCAGCCAGCGACTTCGCATTCTGCTTCGTCACGCACCGGTCGGGAAGCCGGCTGTAACAGTTTGGCGGACACCCATGCAGACTGGAGTTTTCTCGACACGCAACGCCCCTCCCGTCGCGTGTGAACCCCGCCTGGCAGGTGTCGCAACCCGTCTGACACGAATTGCAACTCGGCTGGCACGTGTTGCAATTCGGCTGGCAGGAGTTGCAATGGAAACCGAACTTCTCCTTGAGATGGAGCAGCCCGCATCCGCCCGTCGAACAGCAGCTACCACAGGCCGGGCCGACATTACACCCGCCGAAGCATTGTCCGCCCGAGAACGGGTGCCCGAACTGGGGTTTCCGGAATCCCTGGAACAACCCACCGCACCCTCCGCATCCTCCGCACGGCGAGCAACACTGACAGCCCGTGAGCCAGAGGGACAGGCCGAGAATAATCAGGCAGGTACGACGCATCGGTGGGAAGTCCTTGATCGTCATCCAAATCGATCGGTGGCTCGACGTTGAGCGAACCGGGGAATCGCCGTCGTGCCAGTCGCTCGGATTCTGAGTCCTGTTCGGAGGACATCGCCGAGCGCGGCAGTTCGGGTTCTCCTGACGAAATATCGGATGACTCGAATTCCCAAATCGAGGGTGCTCCATCTTCTGCCGGATGTGACGGATGCTCGGGAAATGCCTGCGACCGCACCGCCGGACCAATCCGCAGAATCGTTACGAAACATCGAGTCCCGCTCTCCCCTTTGGGGAGAGGGGTTAGGGGTGAGGGGCGGTCCAAGCGGCACCATGCGAGAGTCCAAGTCGCGCGGAATTGCTCGGTGCGCCAGGCGTTGGTGCAGCGGTGCTGATTCGCAGTCGGCGTGGCCGCAGCCGGCTGGTTCCCCAATGGACTATCCGTTGGGACGGCTTCGGTGGAGTCACCGCTGCGGTGCCCCTCGTTCGACGACACGGTCCAACACGGCCAGCAATTGCCGGTGAACTCGCCGTGTCTGTCGGACAAACAATCGCCCCTTGGTCGCGTAGATCTGCCCATTGCCCTTTGCCGACTGCCACGTCTTGGGAGCCACAAACTCCGGCAAGCGCCTGGCCAACTCGTCCGCAGGATGGTCTCCCACATCGTAGATCACAAACAGCAGGTCATCGGGTGATGACGGTTGGTGCCGACCAACGATTGCTGTGTGCCGACGATGCTTGTTGCGGAGTTCCACAAGCAAGCGCTCCAGTTCAAGGTGGTTCGGATAAGTCTGTCGAACGACGAGCAGTCCGCGAAACTCGGACATCGTGCCCTCACCACCCACGCTATTCCACGAATCTGGTGCGAGACCGGAATGAATTGCCTGCATCAGCCCGTCAAATATTTCGACCGTGCTGCCGTCAAGCACCCCTCGATCGTCGGGACCACGAAATTCCCCACCTGATCCACCTCCGCTTTCTCCCCCTCCCGCGGCCCCGAATTGATGAAGCTCCCGAACTTGGAAGAATCCCCCGCCGCCACCTGCATTGCCGCCTGTTGGTCTCGGCGCACCTCCGCCGTCACTTCCATGACCGCCTGTTGGTCTCGATGCACCGCCGACATAAATGTTGAGGGGTGATTTTTTAGGCAACGATACCAAAGCATACTTGGCCAGGTCGCGCACGTCGTAAACTCGCGTGAACAGCTTGTCCGTGGTATCGGTCAGGGTGGTGATCTTCAACACTTCGTCTTCGATCAGCCAAGCGAGTTGAAGCGGCCTCAGCAACAAATCGAGCATCGATTCCAATCGAACGTTGCTCACTTGGAAGCTGATCGGTTGATCAAGTGTCACGCCTTCGTCAGTGAGTTTGGCAAAGTCAATCCAAAACGGCGTGCCGGTCGCTTTGGACAAGTCGGCGATCACCATGTGGAGTGGCTTTTCAGCGGCCCGCAAAGACGCTGGCTGCCGGAGCTTCTCGCGAATCGTCCGTTCGGCCGCGTGACTCGGTGATTCAGTCGCCATTGCCGGAGCCTGCTCGTCTGGAACTGAAAGCACATGCTCGAGATCTCGCAGAAGTTCGTCGATCACGGCGTGGACGGCTTGCGTTTGCCGGATCACCAAGAATGAAGGGGGCAACTGAGGCATTGACGCTTCGCCCCCCGCCGTGTCCCACGAATCGGGCTGGACCGTTGCGGTGATGAGATCGATAAGCGATTGAAAGTCCGGTTGAGTTTCTTCGGGATACCGGACTAATTTTTCCACGTCGTAGATCCGCGTCTCTAAATGGTCAGTCGCATCAGTCGCCGTGGTGATGACAATCGACTCCGCCTTGATGACGTAGGTCAGTTGCAACGGCTTCAGCAGCAAGTTCAGTGCGGACCGCAGCGTGATGTCGGACACCGACATCGTCATCGGCTGCTCGACTTGAACTCCTTCGTCGAGAAGTTTCTGTTCGTCAATCCGGAATGGCAGCTTGTGTTGCTCGGCCAGCCTGCGCACGGCTTCGTTCAGCGGCACTTCGCTGAACTCGAATTGCGTCTTCTGCAACAACGCCTGTTCCAGCTTGCTCTCGACGGTGTCCGTTGGCGTGGCGATCGGTTTCTCCGCCGTCGGCACACTGACCGGCGGTTGATGCAAGGCGGGCTGATCGACTTTCGCCACGGTCACAACCTTCGCCGGCTTCCGTGGCTCACAGGAAGAGTTCACCAACAACAACACCGATCCACCGATCAAGCCCAGCACTTTGAGGGAATTGGACATGGCGGGTTACTGCTCCAAGACGTTCGGATTGATTTAGGGATCACCCTTGAGTACGTGCGGCACGACCATCTTTCAACAGGGTTCTCATCGGAATCGCACACGATTTGAGAAATCCCGAGTTCGTAGGATGGGCACTCTTGCCCGTCCGTCTTTTGTCCCTTGCGATTCGATAATCGACGAACGGGCAAGAGTGCCCATCCCACACACCGAATTCAAGAGGCTCAGGCGATCGGGAGCGCATCCAGAATGCGCTCGCAGGCTGCCGACCGGTTCAGCACGTAGAAATGGATGCCGGGGACTCCCTGGGCCACCAGTTCGCGGCATTGCTGAATCGCGAACTCCACGCCGATCGCGAACTGTGCGTCCTTGTCTTCCTGGGTCGCTTCCAGCTTGGCGGAAAGCTCCACCGGCAATGCGGCTCCACACATCGACGTGATCCGCTTGATCTGTGCGAAATTAGTGATCGGCATGATCCCCGGCACCAGCGGCGCGCGAATCCCCGCCGCGGCGTATCGCTCGCGAAAGCGGAAGAAACTGTCGTTCACGAAAAAGACCTGCGTGAACACCGCGTCCGCCCCGGTGGCCACCTTGCGTTTCAAATTGTCGAGGTCCACGTCTGCCGACGGCGCTTGCGGATGCTTCTCGGGATACCCCGCGACGCCGATTCCGAACTGGGGGAACTCCGCGCGGATCAGCTCGACAAGTTCGTTCGCGTACCGCAGTCCTCCCGCCACTTGCTGAAACTCCGTCTGCCCCACCGGCGGATCGCCACGCAAGGCCATGATGTTCGTGATCCCGCTTCGCTGTGCGGACCCCAGCCACTCCCGCAATTCGTCTCGCGTTGATCCAACGCACGTGAAGTGCGCCGTCGCGGTCAGACCGAGACGCCGTTGCATCTCGACACACAAATCGAGCGTGCGAACTCGTGTGCTACCACCGGCTCCATACGTGCAGGACGCGAACGCCGGCCGATAGCTTGCGAGCCGTTCGAGATTCTCAAACAGCGTCACGTCCTGATCGGAACTCTTTGGCGGGAAGATTTCAAACGACAGCCCGAATGTCCCTGGGCGATAGATTTCACCGATCCGCATCAGAGAACTCCGTAACGAAATGCGATCTCGATTCCACGCAGCGAGCGTGAGTCTTTTGGTCGGGTGGGTCGAGGAACGAGACCCACCAATTGTGGGTGTGGTGGGTCGAGTTCCTCGACCCACCCTACTCGCTTACCATTTCCACCCCGTGCGGCCCTTCAAGTTCTGCACGCATCCCTCCGGCCAACGTCCATTCCACAGGCCGACGATAATCTCCGCGTACATCTTCGCCGTGTCGTGGGCCGACTCGTCGTCCAGCCCGGCGACATGCCCCGCGAGCAGCACATTGTCGAGTTCCAACAGCGGGCTGGTCAGCGGCAACGGCTCGGTGTGGAACACGTCGAGTCCCGCGCCGGCGAGTTGACCGGACTTCAGAGCCTCACACAGGTCGGCCTCGTGAATCAACGGCCCGCGCGCCGTATTGATGACGATCGCCCCCTTCTTCATCTTCGCGAACCGCTCGCGATTCATGAGTTGGAAGTTCTCTTTGCTCATCGGCAGATGCAGTGACACGAAGTCGGACCGGGCCAGCAACGTGTCGAGGTCCAGCAACTCGATGTTCCATTTCTTCACAAACTCCTGATTCGGGTACAGTTCGTACGCGATGACTTTGATCCCGAGGCCCACTGCACGCCACGCCACCGCCTGACCGATCCGACCCAGCCCCAAGATCCCCAGCGTCCGCCCCATCGCGCGCGGATGGGACACGCGTTTCCATTGGTTTTTCCGCACCTTGCGATCCAGTTCGGGAAAGCCCCGCACCAGTCCCATCAACATGGCAATCGTGTGCTCGGCGACGGAGTCGTGATTTACCCCTGGTGTCGTGCAAACAGGAATGTCCCGCTCGTCACAAGCCGCCAGATCAATGGCGTCGAAACCAACCCCGCTGCGGGCGATGACACGCAACTTCGGCAGCGACTGAAGCACATGCCGCGTGTACGGTTCGGAACCGGCCACGACCGCATCGGCATCCTTCAGCATGCGGATCAAGTTGTCGGCTTCAAAGAAACTGACCCCGTCCGGGGCAAAATCAATCTCAAACCCGGCCTTTTGAAAGATGTCGATGTGCGGACCGTGTTGTGTGTTGAGGGCAGTGCAGACAACCTTGGGCATGACGTTCTCCGGAACTTCAACGAGGTTTGAGGGTGAACGCGGAGAAGATAGAGATTGGCCGGGAACATGGCTACCCAGCCGAAGAATTCTCGCGGCTGGACTGTGATCTGGTCGACTGACTGGTTATGCTGGTCCGCAAAGCTGAGATTGAATCTCAGTTGCCGAGATGTTCGCTTTCCGCCCGGAGTGCCTTCCGTGTCGCAAGTCCTGCCCCTGCAATTGCTCAGCACTGGCGAATCTGGTCACGTCCTTGATGTGGCCGGCAGCGAGCGACTTGTTTCCCGGCTGGCCGAAATGGGGTTCCATACGGGAGCCCGCATCCGCATGGTTCAGCCTGGCGAGCCGTGCATCGTGGCCCTCGATCACCAGCGCCTCAGTTTCCGCGGCGAAGAAAACGCCACGGTGCTGGTCGAAGTGTCAGATGAGGATTTCTGATGATGTCCGGCACGTTGGACTCGCTTCAACCGGGCCAGAAGGCGTCCATCGTTGAGATCACCGGTGACGACGCCGTGGCCGTGCGGCTGATGGAAATGGGTCTGACCGAGGGCGAGGTCGTGGAGTTCATCGGTTCCGCACCACTCGGCGATCCGCTGGAGTTCATCATCCGCGGCTATCGGCTCTCCCTCCGAGTTTCCGAAGCGCGCCGAGTCCAAATCGCACCCGCCACGTAGTCGCCCGCCTCGCGCACCATCATCCAACCTCATTCCATCACGCCCGCCGATGTCCACGACGATCGAACCACGATCAACGGCGAATGAACGTCGCACTCTGACGGTGGCAATTCTCGGCAACCCGAACACTGGCAAGAGTACGTTGTTCAACGCGCTGTCAGGCGGCGCGGCTCTGACCGGAAACTATCCCGGATGCACGGTCGAGAAAAAACTCGGCCGGATGCGGTGCGGGGATTGCGAGGTCACGCTGATCGATTTGCCGGGGACGTACAGTTTGTCTCCGCGCTCGCTCGACGAGATGGTCACCGTGGACGTGCTGCTCGGTCGGCAACCGGACGTCGGTCACCCGGACGCCGTGGTCTGCATCGTCGATGCATCGAACATCGAGCGCAATTTGTATCTCGTCAGCCAGGTGCTCGACATCGGTTTGCCGACGATCCTCGTCCTGAAC
>JACRIH010000255.1 GCA_016235885.1 Planctomycetales bacterium
CCCTCTCCCCAGGGGGGAGAGGGGAACCGCGTGTTGTGTGATTGGTGGGCCGATGACATCACGCGGACGGAGACCGGTTCGCGGTTCCGGCTGTTCCACTGCGGCGAGTTGTTCGCGGAGATTTCGCTGCGGATTCCGGGTCAGCACAACGTGTGGAACGCGGTCGCCGCAGCGGCGCTGGCGCATCGCGTGGGGGCTTCGGCGGAGAGTATTAGAAAAAGTCTCGCCAACTTCGCGGGAATTCGACGACGGTTTGAGATCGTGGGCGAATTCGGCGGCGTGACGCTCGTCGATGATTATGCGCATCACCCGACGGCGGTCGGCGTGACGCTGACCACGGCTCGCGAGCGGTTCCCGGCAGCTCGAATTCACTGCCTGTTCCAGCCGCATCAAGTGTCGCGGACGCGGGCGCTGCTGGCCGATTTCGCCACGAGCTTCGCCACGGGGGATGAAATTCTGATCCTGCCCGTGTACGCGGCTCGCGAACAAGTCGCCGACGAACCGGTTTCGGCGTCGCGGGAATTGGTCGAGAGAATCGTCGCGGCGGGTGGAAAAGCACGCTTCGTGGAGTCGCTTGACCACGCTTGGTCAAGTTTGGACGATACGCTCCAACGTGGAGACGTCTTGATCACCATGGGGGCCGGGGACATCGGCCAAGTTCAGCATGAAATCACTCGCCGACTTCAGCGACATCACGCTCCGTGACGAACCGCTCGCGCCGCACACCTGGATGAAGATTGGCGGCCCGGCTCAATACTACATCAAGCCGCGCACCGAGCAGGAATTGATCGACGTCGTCCGCTGTTGCCACGACCAGCAGGTGGCCGTTCACATTTTGGGCGGCGGGTCCAACCTGCTGGTGCGCGACGAGGGAGTGAGCGGCGCGGTGCTGAAGCTCGAGGGTGATGCGTTCTCAGGTTGTGCGTTCGATGGCTGCCGGGTGACGATCGGGGCGGGCATGTCTTTGTCGCACGCAATCACGCTGACGGTGAAACAGAACCTGGCCGGGTTCGAAGTGCTGAGTGGAATTCCCGGCACGATCGGCGGAGCGCTGCACGGCAATGCCGGCGGCAAGAGCGGCGACATCGGACAGTTCGTCAAGCAGGTCCGAGTCCTCACGTCGGCCGGCGAAGTGTTCACGCGCCGCGAGGATGAACTGTCGTTCGCCTACCGCACCAGCAGCCTGAACGAACTCATCATGCTCGACGCCACGTTCGAGTTGTACCCGGACGTTCCCGATGAAATCGAGCGGCGGATGCGCAAAATCTGGATCATGAAAAAGGCGACGCAGCCGCTCACGTTCCAATCCGCCGGCTGCATTTTCAAAAACCCACGCGGCATGAGCGCCGGTCTGCTGATCGACCAGGCCCGGCTGAAAGGCACGCGCATCGGCGGCGCCGAGGTCAGCGACCGCCACGCGAACTTCATCGTCGCCCATTCCGGAGCCAGTTCGCAGGACGTGCTCCGCTTGATCGACTTGATCCGCTCCAAGGTCGCCGAACAGTTCGGCATTGATCTGGAACTAGAAATCAAGATTTGGTAAGACGCCGCCCCGGTTGGGGGAACGTGGTTTTCGATTGCCGATTTTCGATTGCCGATTGAAGCCAACGCCGTCGAAAATCGCACATCGAAAATCGGCAATCGCAAATCCGCAAGGAGGCGGCCCATGTCTTTGATTGGCAATTCACCGTTGGAACCGCTCAACGTCGCCGTGCTTTTGGGTGGCGAATCGTCTGAGCGCGAGATCAGTCTCAAAAGTGGAGCGTCCGTGGTTCGTGCATTGACCGAGCGCGGGCACAACGCCATGCCCGTGGACCCGGCCGAGGTGGACTTGGCGCGGCACGACTGGGCCGGGATTGATGTGGCGTTTATCGCGCTGCACGGCCGGTTCGGCGAGGACGGGCAGGTGCAGCGGATTCTGGAAGATTTGGAAGTGCCGTACACCGGCAGCGGGGTGCAGGCGTCGCGGCTGGCGTACAGCAAGTCGGCGTCGAAAGAGCGGTTCCTCCAGCATCATGTCCCGACCGCGCCGTACGTGTTGATTCACGAATCGGACAGTGCCGCCCGTATCCTCCACCACGCGTCGAGTCTCGGCTTCCCACTGGTGGTCAAGCCGGACACGCAAGGCTCCAGCTTGGGAGTCAGCATCGTCCGATCGCCGGATGAACTTCCGGCGGCGCTCACGCGCTGCTTCCATCTGGATGCGTTCGGCATTCTGGAGAGTTGCATTGTCGGCGAGGAATGGACGGTGGGGCTGGTGTACGAAGACGTCCTGCCGCTGATTCAAATCGAGACCAACCGCGCGTTCTTCGACTATCAGGCCAAGTACAAAGACGACCAGACGGTTTACCGATTCGATTTCGAGGCGACAGCGGAGGTGATCGAACGGATCACCCGGTCCGCGCTCGACGCCTGTCTGGCTCTCGAAACGAAGGGGTTGGTTCGCGTGGACGTGATGCTCGACAAGTTCCAACGGCCGTGGGTTCTCGAAGTCAACACGGTCCCCGGCTTGACCGATCACAGCCTGGTGCCTAAGGCAGCCGCACGCGCCGGTCTGACACTGGGAGAACTGTGCGAGCACACGTTGCGGACGTGTTTGGAAACAGTTCGCGAACGTCGCCAGCGCTGGCAGAAGACGACGAATTAAAGTTGATCAAAATGAAAAGCCCGGCTTCATCCAAGAAGCCGGGCTTTTTTGTTGCTCGATGAATCGTCCGGTTTCAGCCAGTCTAGCTGGAGACCTTCACGGACGTCGCGCATGGTCCCTTCTTGCCACGGCCGACTTCGTATTCCACGGTCGTGCCTTCACGGAGTTCCTCGAACGCGATTCCCTGGACTTCCGAGTGATGGAAAAACAGGTCGCCCCGTTCTCCTTCAATGAACCCGAATCCCCGATCCGAAACGATTTTCTTGATCTTGCCCTTTGGCATTTCTGCACTCCGCTGAGGTCTAACCTAAACCGGGACGAACGGCACCGTTTCCGGCGCCACCCACCATTCGTCGTGACGGCCGGGATTATTATGTTTTGGCAGCGGCAACGCAATGCTTCGCCAATCGGCCACCCGACGCCAGTTTGTGTCGGCTTCACGTCAGTGGCGAATCGTGTTCGGCGCGTTTATCATCCGCCTTCGAAAATCCTGTCTTCTTGAATCGTTTGTGGTCCCGATCTTGGTCTTTGCATCCTGAGAGAGGTGGTGGC
>JACRIH010000249.1 GCA_016235885.1 Planctomycetales bacterium
CCTCACCCCAACCCTCTCCCCAAAGGGGAGAGGGAGTAAGTCGTTGATTGTGTGCCGCTCGTTCAACTCAGGATATCGAGAAACCTCCCCGGATTCAGCCGACCCAACGGATCGAGCTGATCCCGAAGCCGTTTCATCAGCGGCCACGACGGTTCGGGGTCGCCCCACACGCGGAGTTCACGTTTCCACGTCGCGTCACAGTCGAGGACGATCAAGTTTCCGTGATGTGACCGAACGAACTGCCGCAATGGTGATATGATCTCGGCAGCACGCGTGGCGGTTGTCACGCCATCGGGAAGTTCTCCGATCACGATGCCGTTTCCCGCGTGAGCCTGAACGGACACTCCCGCCTGCGCCGCCCGATCGACAAACTCGACGGTTCGCGATGGCAACAGGTTGGCCTGAAACGTGAGCGGCTCTTCGGCCGCGGTTTGGTATTGAGTCAGCGAGAACCACAGTTTCGTCGCATCGCCGCCGATGACGTTGATCATTTCGTGCGGGTTGAATCCGAACACTTCGGCGCGGAGGGCATCGAGTTGCCATTGCGTTTCGCGGGCGGCTCCTTCGACACCGACGCACAGCACGGGCGTCGCATGCGGCAAGTCGAGTCCCGATTCGGACGCGATCGCGGCCGCGCCGCGGGCGTCGAACACTTCGAGCGCGACCGGCCGCGCGGCGGAAGTCGTCAGCCGCTGCAAGACGTCGTCGATCGTGCTCAGTTTCTCGAACGGCAGCCACACGAGTGCGGTGGCCTCCGGTTCGGGCTTGAGTTTCAACGTTACCTGCGTCACGACGGCCAACGTGCCGAGCGATCCGATCAGCATCTTGCACAGATCGTAGCCCGCCACGTTTTTGACCACACGGCCTCCCGCTTTGAACGGCTTGCCGTCGGCGGTCACCGCGGAGATTCCAATCACATAGTCTCGCAGCGTGCCGAGGCCGTACCGTCGCGGACCACTCGTGTTCGTCGCCACCGCTCCGCCGAGAGTTGCCCGGTGCGACTGAGCCACATCGACCGCCAACCGCTGCCGCTCGCTCCGCAGTACGGTCGACAGTTCATCCATCCGGATGCCGGCTTCGACCGTGATCGTCATGTCGCGCGCCGGATAATCGACGACGCGATTGATCCCCGGCGTGCTCAGCACGACGCCCGGTTCCTCGGGCGTGTAGCCGAACGTCCACGCGGTTCTTCCGCCCGCCGGGTAGATCGCGCGGCGCGGACCGCTGGCGTTCTCGGCCAACACGGTCAAAAGTTCGTCCTGGGTTGTGGGTTGAAGCTCTTCGAGATCGGGCATGATTTCATTTCGTTCCCCCTCTCCCCCTTTGGGGGAGAGGGCTGGGGTGAGGGGCGAGTGGTTCGGAGCCTCACTCCGTTGCCGCGCTGGGGCAACATTCGCCCCTCAACTCCGACCCCTCTCCCCGTTCCGGGGAGAGGGGAGCTTTGTTACACGGCCGCGCGTCTCCCCGGATGGCCGCGGTGGATTTCTTCCGTGCCGCAGGCACCCGCCGTTGGCAGCATTTTCAGCGGACTGCACAGGCCGCCGACGTTGAATGTGTCGCGGACGCGGGCCATCACTTCCAAGTCGTTGGGGGCGAACAGGCGGCTCATGAAGCTGATTTTTTCAATCCCGATTCCGTGTTCGCCCGTGACGCTGCCGCCGAGGTCAATGCACTTGTTCAGGATTTCGTCGCTGGCTTGAAGCACACGGTAGACCTGATCGGCATCACGTTCGTCGAACAGCAGGATCGGATGGATGTTCCCGTCCCCCGCGTGGAACACGTTGACGATTCGCAGCCCGTGCTTCGTCTCCATCTCCTGAATGAATTTCAGAATGTCCGGCAGTTTGGTACGCGGGACGACGCCGTCCTGCGTACAAAAACTCGGGCTGAGCCGACCGATCGCACCGAACGCCTGCTTGCGGCATTTCCACAGGAGCTGGCGCTCTTTCGGCGTGTTGGCCGTCCGCACCTCGCGTGCTCCGGCCTGCTGGCACAGTTCGATGATCTGCCGTGCTTCGTCACCCACGGCGACTTCGAGGCCGTCAACTTCGATCAGCAGCACGGCAGCAGCATCCAGCGGAAATCCGAAATGAAACGCGGCCTCGACCGCTTCGATGATCCCCTGATCCATCAGTTCAAGCGCCGCCGGGATGATGCCTGCGCCGATAATGTTGCTGATCGTCTGCGTGGCATCCGCCACCGAATCGAAAATGCCGAGCATCGTGCGATGCGCGGCGGGATCGCGAGTCAGCCGGACAATGATCTTCGTGCAGACCCCGAACGTCCCCTCGTTGCCGACGAACAGCCCCGTGAGATCGTACCCCGGCGAATCTTCGCAAGGCCCGCCGATCTCGACGACCGACCCATCCGGCATGACCATCTCGGCGCCAAGGACATGGTTCACGGTCACGCCGTATTTCAACGTGTGTGGCCCACCAGAATTCGTGGCAAAGTTGCCGCCGATCGTGCAGGCTCCCTGGCTCGACGGGTCGGGTGCGTAGTGGTGCCCGGTGCCAGTTTGTTTCAGATGATTCGTGAGATGCAGGTTGACCAAGCCCGGTTCGACGATGGCGTACCGGTCGCGGACGTTGACTTCGATGATCCGCTTCATGCGCGTCAGCGAGATCATCACGCCCCCACCCACGGGAAAGCAACCCCCCGCGAGACTCGTCCCGGCTCCGCGCGGCACGAACGGCACCCGATACTCGTTGCACAACCGCACGATCGCCACGACTTGCTCGGTCGATGTCGGGAACGTGACGACATCGGGCTTGTTCTTCTCGATCACGTAGCCATCGCACTCGTACACCATCAACTCGGACGCCTGCGTGAGCAATCCGTCTTCGCCCACGACTCGGCGCAACTGGCTCAAAAAATCATCGGTCACCGGGGTCGATGCTCGATGCGGAGCGGCAAACGAAGGGTGAGTGTGACCGTGAGAAGAGTCGCTTGGGGATGATGCGGGTTTGTTCTCGACGGCGGACGTGGTGGATGTCATTTCAGCGGTGGGTGGCGAACTTGTCGGGTGGAGTTCAGAAAACGACGCGGGCGGATTGTAGGCATTTCCGACTTACCGGACGAGAGACCGAAGCGAGGAACAACTCAATCGTGATGCTTGATCCGGTAGCCCCGGCCCTTGTGGCCGAGTGAAGAGTGAAGAGTCCTGGCAACGGCCACAAGGGCCGGGGCTA
>JACRIH010000264.1 GCA_016235885.1 Planctomycetales bacterium
GTCGGGACCACATTAAATCAACAAGCCCTGGCGAGTGCGGCTACTTGTCAATTCAACTCTGTTCGTCCACTGGAAAAAAACCACGGATGAAACACGGATTCAGTGGCAGCTTGCCGAATCCTATCCGTGTTTCCTCGGTGTTTCATCCGTGGCTGACTTATCGTTGATGCGGCGCTTCAGTTGATCGTCTGAATGATCAAACTCGCCTTGAGGACTTTTTGAATTCGCTCCTGGCAATCGAGCAGGTGCGATTTCGTGTAGTCGTCCAGGTTGAGATCCTTCGTGGTGAGCAACGTCGTGATTTGCTTGTCGAGTTCGCCGAGGTGGAACCGCGACAGCGTGCGGGCATCCTCGGGTGTGTCTCCGAACGGGAGTTGCACGATCGCGGCGAGTTCCTTCACGGCCGAGCGCTGCAGGTTCCGGCGGAAGCTGTTGACGTACGGCTTCCGGTTGCTGTAGTTACCCGGCTTGGGGGCGTCGCGCCATTCAGTGAAGATCGATTCCACAACCAGCCGGATATGCTCGGCCATCGTGTAGGCGTCACCATCGGGGGCCACTTTCAATTCGCCATCGTACAGCCGAACCAGGGTTGTCGATGCGAGCAGTTGGAACAGAATCTGTTCCTGCACCAGCGCCACTGTGGTGTGTGGCGAGTAGTCCAGCCGTCGGGAATCTCGCAGTCCCCAGTGACTCCAGCGCGAAGCGGCCAGGAAGTTGAACGTGTCTGGAGGCAGATTGTCGAAGTTGAACTGGAAGGCCGATTCGGAAATCAGCTTCATCGCCTCGCGTTGCTTGGCGGGTTCGACAAGCTTGTGCGGCGTGCGGCCGTTCGCGTCTCCCTTATGATCGCGGTGCATGTAGATGCCGCCCGGGAAGCGGGCGACGAATTGCATCGAACGCCAGTATTCGTTGAACAACATGCCGAATGCCTGCCGCGCCTTTTGAAAACCCTGACCGTTGTCCACCGATCGTTCGATCACCTTGGGCCAGAGTTCCTTCGCGATCTTCTGCTGACGCTTCACGAACTCCAGTGGGTCTTTGCCCATGTCAAACCGATTGACGAGTGGATCAGAGTCGATCGTGCCGCGTGTGTCTTCGTCGGTGGCATAATCGAGACCCGGCTCAGCCGACCGCGCAGCGATCTTGGCGAGTTCCGCCTTTTCGTCCCCCGCCACCGGCTTGTAACCGTACTCGATCGCCCAGTAATCGTACGGGCCGATTGTGTGAGTGTAGTACAGACCCTGCTTCACACCGCCCGGCGCGATGTTCGTCGGTGAGTAATCCATCACGCTGCCGACAGTTCCTTCGGAGGCCCCTTTCACCGGGTCGTCGATCTCCGCCAGTGTCTTCCACGAACTGGCCTTAAAGTTGTGCCGCAGGCCGAGTGTGTGGCCGACTTCGTGCATCACGACTTCCTTGAGCGCCTGATTCACGAACTCTTCGGGTAGCTCACCCTTGGCAGAAATATCTCCCCGGCCAAGCATGACCGCCGACGCGAAGCCCATCTGCTGCGACATGCCGTGCCCGTAATTACACACCGACTGTGGGAGCAGAAACGGTGTGGATACCTGCCCCTGGGCAAACAGTTCACCCGCTTTGCGGTCTCGCGGATCGAGCGGGCCGTTCATCAGTTCGGCGGCGCTGGCAGCGGTGAGCGTTTCATATTCCTGCTTCCAGTGCGTCATAAAGTCGGCATCGAAGATGATGTCCGCGTCGAGGATTTGCCCGGTGATCGGGTTGACTCGCGATGGTCCCATCGCGAAACCGGCGTTCGCTGTGATCCAGCGAAACGTGTTGTACCGCACGTCTTCGGGATCCCAATCGGCGTTGTCCGGTTGGTCTTCCACCTGAATCGCGTCGTGGAAACCCACCTTTTCGTAGGCTTTGTTCCATTCGAGGATGCCTTCCTTCACCGCTTTGCGCAGAGCAATTGGTACCGTCTTTTCCACCCAGAACTTGATCGGGGCCTTCGGCGGAGACAACTTGAGTGAGGGATCCTTCTTCTCGAGTTGCCAGCGGTTGATGTACCGCACGAAGTGCTGCGTATCCCCCTTGTCCGTGAAGTCCTTGATGACGGTGAGGAAGTACCCGACGCGATCGTCGGCCAGGCGCGGCTGGTAGCCGGTGTTCGGAAGCTGCCGGATGCTGTAATGCACATTGACCTGCACGCCGCGTGGATCGACGACGGTGTCAAAGTCTGTGGTGCCCGCGTACACGGCCGCGACTTGCAATTCGACGTTTTCTGAAAACGCTTTCACCTTGGCCCATGTCGAACGGTCTTGCGCGAACGCCATGCCGATCGACCGGCCGATTTGCTGATCGTCACTCATGAAGATGCGCGACACGTCAACCAGCATCCCGCCACCGGGGCCGGTTGCGGCGATCGGCAGCGCGTAGAGCACACTGTCGCTGTACGCCAGCTTGACGGCGTTCGCTTCTGGACTGTTGGGAGCGGCTCGGAACCGCACGTTGCGACGCAGCACGTGAATCTTTTCACCGACCTTTTGAAACGCCCAGATCGGATCGTCACCAAAGCCCCACGACATTCCGCCCAGCACCTGACCGCGGCTGATTCCTTTCGCGATCGAGATCACGACAAGGTAATTCTGATTGAGCTGCGACGGGCTGAGTTCGAGGAATAGTTGCTGATCCTTTTGATGCAGCGTCCACATCCCCTCGACTTTTTTCGCTCCGGTGAGCAGCGTTTCGTAGGGTGATTTTGGAGCTGCGGCGGGAGTCGCTGGAGCGGTTTGAGCGACAGATTGTGAGGCGGTTGATTGAACGATCAGGCCCGCGAGGACCAGCGTGACGGAAAGCGATCGAGTGAGCTGCGGCATCGGGTTACCCTCAGGGTTCAAGGACAATGACGTTCTGCAACAGGTGCCAAAAAGACTGCGTCACAGTTTACCTATTGCATCCATCTTACGCCACGACCTGCCGAAGTGCGTGACGTTTTCTTCCGCTTGACTGTTGCGACCGGAACGGATCGACAGACGTGATGCGAAAGGGCATCAGGTTCCCGCGAAACACGCGAAAGGTCTCGAAAAAATGAGGAAGAGGCAACGATGTGAGAGTTTCGCGTTCTTTCGCGTGTTTCGCGGGCACTCCGTCAGCGCCATCCGACAAGCACTGTCGCGGTGAGACGGCGTGCGACCATCGGGAAGAGTCGGCTCTTACTCAACGAACACCGCCACGCAGGTGATGTTGTCTTTGGAGCCGCCGGCGTGGGCGGCGTCGACGATCGCGGCGGCTGCGGCCTGCGGATCGGGCTGCGATTGGAGGACGGACGTGATCGTCTCGTCACTGGCTCCGTCGCACACTCCATCGGAGCAGAGGATGTACTTGTCCCCGCGCTCAAACGCCAGCTTGAACGCCTTGGCCCCCGCGTTGGCCTCTTTACTGCCGAGGTATCGCCACAGCACGTTGCGATACCGGTGCTTGGCTGCCTCTTCTTTTGTGATGGTTCCCGCTTCGAGCAGCGCCTGCGTGATCGAGTGATCGGTGGTGAGTTGCTGAAGTGTGATGCCGCGGAGTTGGTACACGCGGCTGTCACCAATCCCGGCCACGTAGAATGAGTCCCCGATGTGGACGAGCATCGTGATCGTCGTCCCCATGTTGTGGTAATCGGGGTTCACCGAACTCAGCGCCATGATCTCGCCGTTGGCGTGGACGACCGCCTTGTCGATATTCTCGCAGACCTGCTTCTCGTCGTCCTGCGTGAAATCCACGAGCTGGCTGAGCTTGTTGGAAATCAGTTCGACAGCCATCGCGCTGGCTTTTTCTCCAGCCGATTGGCCTCCCATGCCGTCCGCCACGAGAAAAAACCGCCCGGCGGGATCGATACAAAACCGATCTTCGTTGTTCTCGCGAAAGTTTCCCGTGATGCTCACCGAACCCCAGCGAACCTGCTTGGGAGGCAGGTCCACAGTCTCCGCCGGAGGAGGACTCGGCGGTGATCGAAAGAAGCGGGAGAAAAACGAGAGCACCATTCGCGTCTCACCAGTACGGAACCATCGTCCAATTGTCGGAATGCGACGGGTTCAGGGCAATGAAAATCTGTGATTCGGGCCGCCATTCGCAGGAAGCCCGGTCAGCCAATCAATTCAGGACATACAGTCCGTACCAAATCCTTCACACCCAGCGTGCTCGGACTGAAGAACAGTTCCCCCAACTCGAATCCCGCGCTTCCGCCGTAAAATCGATTCTGTCCCTCCAGCGTGAGGAACAGTCGGTCCTTCGTCGGCGGAAACTGTGTCTTGTAAGCCCGAATCGCCCGCACTTTCGTCTCGAAGGTGTCCCCCACATCCACGACGAAGTGGCCTCCGGCGGGGGGGAGTTGCAGGGACGAAAAGCCCAGCGGATACCACACCTGTTTCTTGATTGTGTGGACGGGCAGACCGTCGAATTGATCGTCCCATTTGCTGAGCCGGGCGTAAAACACTGCCGCGTCGGTGATCTGGACGGCTTGCAAGTGATCGGGTGACGCGAGCGGCGTCTTCGCCGCCAGCCCGAGCACGACTGACGGCCGGTAACGGCGAAACACTTTGGCCAGCGCGACACGGGCCTCGTAGCCATCGAACAGTCGACGATTGGGCAGGTCGAGAGTGTGTCTGACATGAATGCCCAGAATGTTCCCGGCCTCGACCGCTTCGGCCAGGCGAACTTCCGGGCCGGGACAACCCGGTGTGGGTTCGCCATCCGTCAGATCGACGATGCCGACGCGATATCCCTGCTGGACGAGTTTGGCCAGAGTGCCGCCGCAGGCGATCTCCACGTCATCGGGATGCGCACCGACGGCGATCACATCAAGCGGCGGTGGAAGTTCGAGTGGCATGCTTGGTCTTTGTAGAACGAAATGAGTTTCGTTCTACGATGGGGTCTCGTCGAGCAGAAACGGTCGGAGCAGTTTCACGAGCCGGTGCGGGTGCGTCAAGTAGGGCAGATGACCGCTGCCAAGCATCTGCTCCGACCGGGCATTCGGCAGTCGATCGGCCAGCACGGCGTGACAGTCCTCGGGCACGGCGGCCTCGGATTCGGTGCGCACGAGCAGCACCGGCTGTTGAACCTCGCCCAACTTCTCTTGCAGGTCGGTGTCCCGCACGACGGCCGACCGATTCGCCAGCGTGGTCACGGGGACGTCACCGGCGGTGTCGAAAAAGAATTGCCACCGCGACTCATCGAACGGGGGGAACCACAGCCGATGATTTCGCTGATGTATCCACGTGCGCAGCGGAACGTGGCGCAACCGGCCGGGATGCCAGCGGCACAACGCGATCAGAATTCGCTCGGCGATGGAGAGCCGTCGGTGCGCGAACGCGCCCTGCAATACCGCGCGATCGACTCGCTCCGGCTGCGCCAGCATGGCTCCCAACCCGACCAGTCCACCGAACGACGTACCGAACAAATGGAACCGCTCATCCCCCGCGTGGTCTGCTACGGCAAACAGGTCCGTCACGAAATCCTCAAACCGCAGCCTCGGCGGCCGTGTGCCATCGCGTGTCGTGCCGGGGTAATCGTAGATCACGCAGCGGAACGAATCGCGGAGCAGGTAGATTGTCAGCGCGAACAGATCGAGGTTCCCGCCGATGCCGTTCAAAAAATAAAGCGGCGGACCGCTCCCCCACGTTCGACCACCGAGGCGGTACTCGCCACGATCGACCGTGAACGGCGTGGCGTCGTCGTGAAACTGACGCAACACGTCCTGCCAGGCGAGTGGCGGAGGACACGCTTCCGCGTTCGAAGGCGGCATCGTGGAGGGTTGGAACGCATCGCCGGAAACCGCTTCGGCCACGACACGATTCTCGGCCGGTTCGGGTTCAAGTTGTGGGGTGCCGTGTCGCATGGTGACCGCATGGTAGTGTCAGCCACACGGCTCCGACAAGCAGCCGGCGCGTGGCGATTCGCCGTCTGCATTGCGATCGTTGGGAAACCGGCGTCGTCTGAGAAATGCCACGCGAGTCCCGCGTCATTCCATTTCGTGACCTAGACTAAAACCTAGCCAGTCACGAACGACAAACCGTGCGATTCGGTCTCGGGGCGGGCGAGTCACGCTTAGCGACACAATCGTCATGAACAACACAACCTCACCGCAGCCAGTAACGAATCCGCCGAAGTTCAAACGCAAGAAACTGTTCGTGGATGGTGTCCTGCAAGGTCGCGCCATACGACACGTCTGTTTTTACTGGACGGTGTACCACCTGTTTTTGTGGAACACGATGTTCCTCTACAGCTACCTGCATTACCGTGGCGAGTTGCTGGCGGGTGGAATGCAGAAACCCTTCCTGGAACTGTATCGCCAGTTTTCAATGGAGCACTATTCGATGCTCGTGTGCGCACTGGCAATTCTGCCGCTGGTGGCCTGGGACATCCTGGTCCTCACGCACAAAATCTCTGGACCGATTGTGCGGTTTCAGCGAAGTCTGAAGCAGTTGGCGCGGGGCGAGCGAATCACACCGGTGCAGCTTCGCAAGGGGGATTTGCTGGTCGGGTTTCAGGACACCTTCAATGCTTACGTCGCGAGTCTGGACCAAACGGCCGACAAGAAAGAGTCCACTGCATCCGGCTTAAACTCTGTGAAGACGAACCCCACCTCGTATCAACTCACGGCGGATGACGGGTCGGCTTTGCTCGACGAACTCCGGGAGATGCAAGCCTCGCTATGGGAGACCTGCGATGGGAATCGCCAGCCGGAATCGGCAACCGAGCGGAGATGAAGCCCGTTTGTTGTAGCCGAATTCGCAAGAATTCGGACGAACAACGCCGGCACACGAACTGAATTCTTGCGAATTCGGCTACGGTCGAAGGATCACACAGCCTCGCCAACCACCTGGCGGTCGGCGGCGCAGATGACGTCGTAGCTGGTTGTGTTGTCTGGGGCCGCGCGCAGCGCTTCGAGAAAGCCGGGAAGCTGCAACATGCGTCCCAAGCGGGCCAGCACCTGCAAATGTGTGCGCGCGTCGCGACAGAGGACCAGGAAAAAAATGTCGGTCAGTGTTCGCTTCGAACCACCGAACGGAATTCCCGACAACGTGCGTCCGTAGGCGATCAGTGATTCGCCGAGAGCTGCCGGCAACGGTGACCGCGGGTGCGGAATCGCGATGCCGTTCTCGAAGGCCGTCGACATCACCTCCTCACGCTGCTGGATCGCTGCGAGCAGGACCGCCGGTTCCCACACCTGGTAGCTTCGCCCGGCGACTTCCAGCAGATTCTCCAGCACCGACCGCTTCGTGCGCGCGTCGAGCGGAACTTGAACGGTTTCGAGGCGCAGCAGGCTCGACACGGGGATCTCCACGTCCGTTTCAAGGGAACGGTGCGAGTCTTCGACCATCGCGAGTTCGGCCGTGCTGTAGCCGCGCAGTTCCTGTTCGAGCCACTGCGTGACTTCGGTGGGATGGAATCGCCACGTCCCCTCGACACGATGTCCCGGAATCCGTCCCCGCTGAACCAGCTTTTCCAATTCGCGTCGGTCGCGTTGGAGTCTTTCGGCCAATTGGTCCAGCGTGAGGAATTCCTGAGACATGCCCTGTCACACTCCGGCGGACAGCGATTGCCGTCCGTGAAGGGGTGCGAGCCGTTGAAAACTGTCGCGGCAGCGTTGCAGAATTTGCACGTAGTCCTGTTTCCAAAGCTCTTCGGACCAGATTTCAAAGTCGTAGTGACCCTGATACCCGCCGGCTTCGAGTTGTTCGATGATTTCCCTCACCGGCAGAACGCCTTCGCCGGGGAGGAGGCGATCGTTGTTCGAGCGTGATGTCGCCCGCACATCGCTGAGTTGTACCGTCTTGATCCACGGCAGAGCGTCCGCGACTCGGCCGGCCAGATCGGGTGTTTGGGACAACTGAAACAAATCGAACGCCAGCCCGACGAACGGATGCTGACAGTTGTGCAACACATCCAGCGTCTCATCCAGCGACGTGAGGAACGAAGTTTCCTTCGCAAACGACGGGTGCATCGGCAACAGGGCCAGCGGCACATTGCACTGCGCGGCCACATCGCCGATTTGGACCAGCGCGTCGCGCAGCAACTGTCGGACGTGCTTCTGTGTGTGTCCGGCACGTGACCCGGCCACGACCACCAGACAACCCGCTTGAAGATCGCTCGCCAGACACAGTGCCTCGCGGGCATCGTCTATGGCCGAGCGTAACGAATGGCCGCCGTGTCCGGTGAAACCGCCCGCGCTGGAGAGACTCGCGACCGTCAGGCCGCTGTCACGAATGAGTTCGACGGTGCGTTCATCGCCAAAGTCTGAGATCTTCCGCCGCCACATACTCAGGGCTTCGATTCCTTCTGCACGGTAATGTGCCACGTCGTCCAACAGAGACCACCGGAACGTGGTCATTTCGCTCATTGCCATGCGGGCCAGCCAAGGCTTCACCGGTTGTGATTTGGCTTCGTCCGCCTTCGTCGCTTGACTTGCATTACAGACCACCGTCGGCGACTTCAGGACAGATTCCATGAAGAAACATCTCCGCAAAGAGAGGACAAAGATTTCGATTGAATAAACGAATTGAGACGCGACAACGAGACATGACAGCCAGATGAAGATGCCGCCGAAGTGAAACGGACAGCAGACTGCCGTCCCTTTCGCACGGCTGGCCTAGCCCTTGGCGTTCAACTTCACAGAAGGATCGCTGCCGACGTTCACCCACACGTGAACGTGGGGTGCGCCGCGGTAATGCCACACGAACGACGGGCCTTCGAGACGCCAGTTGTCCCAGACCCCGTCGTTGCCCAAGTCATTCGACTTGTAGAAAGCGAGGTGACAGTTATCCAACCCGCCCTGGGCATTGAGGCACTTGACGGCTTCTTCCTGGTCTGCGCCGCGGTACGGTTCGAGCAGCGCCTTGAGCACGTCGTTGGCGTGGGCCCTTTGATCGGAACTGAGTTCGCTGATCGGTACGCCTTGCAACTTCGGCCCCTTGCCTTTGAACTCGACATTGGATTCGGGCGGCGCCTTTTCGATCAACGCCAGTTCGCGTTGCTTGCCGTTCAGCATCTTGAACAGAGCATTGGCTTTGAGCGCCTGATGCCAGTACACATTGCCCGGATGGTCGGCCTTTTCGTTGAATCCTTCGGCCGCATGACCGTAGAAAATTGGCCCGCCGAAAGCCATGTTCTCGGTGCTGTCCCCGTCGGTGCGAATCGTGAGGTGCCGGCCCGTCATCACGAACTCGAACTTGCCACTTCCGGGCGTGCCGAAAATAGCGAACGTTTGCGAACGACCATACCCCCCCGCATCATCGCGAAGTTGCTTCAAAAGCCGCTCGTGCCAGTCCGGGTTGTACAGGCTCAGGAAGAGTTCGCGAATCAAATCCTGCTGGTCCTTCGTGAAGAACTTGCCACCGATGTTGAACTTGTCGACGTCGGTGATGTTCCAGTTGTTCGAGACGCGGGTTCGCAGCAGTCCGCGATCGTCGGTGTAGTCCCAGGCGAAACAGACTTCTTCCTTCTGCTGCGGAGTGAGCAGGTCGTACAGTTTCTTGACGAGTGTTTCGGTGACCGGCTTCTTGGCTGTTTCGTCGGCCGCACAGACCACGCGGGGAAGTGTCGTCGCGCCGACCACGACGGCTCCGGCACCGAGAGTTTGCACAAAGCGACGTCGCGAGACGGGAGTCGTCTCCAGCGCGTCGCAGTCAGGACAGGTGTTCGACAGGGAGCTGATGTGGGCAGTCATCTGCGTCTCCTTGATGAGATAATTGAACTCACGACTTCGAGGCGGCGCGTAGTATGCGCCGATGACTTCCAGAATGCCAGCGAGAAAATTTTCACATCGCGGACAGCTCGCGAGTGACTCGTGATGCGGATCGCGCGGCGTAGATTTTCAGCCGTCGAACACTTGACAACTCATCCGATTGTCACGGCGCGAGGCGCGGCAGAGGCGCGGGCACGTCGTCGATGACATGTTGTTCGACGAGAAGTTTTGCCAGTTCTTCCATGTGCTGGTTGAGAAAATCCAGGAGCACATCATCGCGTCCGCGCTGCCAACCGAACCGCGGCAACTCGGCCAACACTGCGGCAATTGATTGCCGGCGCTCGACGAGCAGCCGGTACGCCGCGATCACTCCGCCCGTCCGCTGTGCTCCGGCATGGCAATGCACGAGGACCGGCTTCCCATCGCGTTTGGCCGCGACGAGGGCGGCGACTGCCGCGGCGTACTGCCGGATGTCACCCGTGCCGTCGCCGATCAACACACAACGGTGCGATTCGAGGCCCAGTTCAGCGATCGCGCGCTGCTCGGCTTGCTGATCAACATCAGCGGGGTCGGCCTCGGTGAGATCGATCACCACCTGGATGCCGTGCTGTTTGAGCATCGACTTCACGAGATGCCGCGAAAGCTGCCCGCTGCGGTAGATGGCTCCCTCCTCAACGACACCCCAGCGCTTGGCGACGATGCGATCGCGCAGCACTCCGAACCACAAACCCACCAGTGCCGCCACCAGCACCGCGATGGCACCGAGCGTGACCGTCCGCCTGCGCCGCGGGGCGGCCTGTGGCGGAGAACCTGTGTCGATGACAGTGAGAGCAGGTGTGCTCATGTCTGCGAACGTCCGTGTTCGAGTAGGATGGGCACTCTTGCCCGTCCGTCTGTTGTCCTCTGCGAATCAATAATCGACGGACGGGCAAGAGTGCCCATCCAACAGTCACTTCGTCTGCGGATAATGTTCCAGGAACCGCGCCAGGAGATGGAAATCGGAGTTGGGGATGATGTGCCGCACCTGCGTGACCAGTGTTTGAGGGTTGACGAGATCCGCAAACGGCACGTACTTGAGTTCCATTTGCTTCTCGACGGAAACCATCACCCCGGTCAGTCCCTGTTCCGCCAGCGCTCGGAACGCACCCACGCCAAGCTGGCTGCCCAGAATCACGTCAAACGCCAGCGGCCGGGCACATCGCGTTTCGTATCCGAGTTGCAGCGGCGTCATCTTCTTTTCAATGCCAGTCTGCTTCTTGAATTCGGTGCCCACCCACTTCGCCACCTTGCGATACAGATTCACATCCGACACCTTGATATGACCGTGGTCATCTCGTTGAATTCCGACCAGATCCTCAGCCGGTAACAACTCGGCCAGACCTTCTGCGATCACGATCACACCAAACTGTCGGCCATTCTTTTCGCGAGTGCGCATCGCGGTCACGATCCGCGCGATGAACTGATCGCGGTTCATGATTTCATGATCGACAATCTGTTCGCCGGGCTGCTTGATCTCGCTGTAACCCATGTACGTGCCCGACTCGTCGACGACCGTCTTCTCGATCGTCCGGTCGTCCGGTGAAATATCCTCGACGCTCAGCACGAGACTCGCTTCGCCGGCGATGGCGGCTCCGTATGCCAGCCAGCCCGCGCTGCGCCCCATCGCTTCGACGATGAAGTAGCCGGCGTTGGCCTCGGCATCGGCCAGCAGGTTGCGAATCTCGTTCGCCATCACATCCACGGCCGTGAAGTATCCGAACGTGAAGTCGATCCCGAAATAATCGTTGTCGATCGTCTTGGGCAAATGGACGATGGGAATTCGCGGCAGGTCTTTGGGCAGATACTCCTGAAACAATTGAAACTTGTTGGCCGTCTTGAGCGTGTCGTCGCCACCGATGGAGATGAGGGCTTCCACGCCGATCGAGCGCAGGCCATCGTAGACCGCCCGGAGCTTTTTGGTTCGCACCGGATCATTCAGGTGAGCCGGTTCCGACACCGACTTTCCGGGATTGGCTCGCGACGTGCCGATCAGAATGCCCCCCGTGTTCCGAGTGCGTTTCAGCGTCGTGTAATTCAGCGAGAAGTAGTCATAGTCGACCACCAGCGGATGGTCCTGGTCGAAGTCTTGCAGTTTCGAATAGCCCCGCCGGATGCCGACGACCTGTGTGCCATGTCGCAGGAAGCTGGCGGCCGCGGTCGAAATCACCGCGTTGGCCGCCGGTGCCGGGCCTCCGGAAAACAGGATTGCGACCTTGTTGAACTTGCGTTGAACTTTCGCCGGATCGAAAAGCGATGTCATGGGGTATGGTCTCCTGAATTCAGGAAGAAATTGGGGACCGACGGCGAAGAATCGCGGCGTCGTGAAAATCGGCGGCATCCTAGCGAGATGCCGTCGATCTCGGTAGCCCAAGGACGGTCACGACGGATGACATTTTGTTGCCGAGTCCTTGGGTGATAGCGAGAGACAATCGCCGGCGGGCCGCTCAAAAAGTTCCAGCGGAGACCACCGGCAGCGGCTGGCGTTCGGGAGCGGAAGTCGTGACGGTCACGCTGGGTTCGGTCGCCGGGGTCGCGTCGATGTACTCGTAAAACACGTTCCGCTGGCGCGGAATGTAGCCCGCTTCGCGGATGCAGCGCTTGATCGTGTCCAGCGTGAGGCAGTGGACCGTCCCCGCTTGGGCGACGACGTTTTCCTCGATCATAAGCGAACCCATGTCGTTCGCGCCGAAGAACAGCGCGATCTGACCAATCTTCTCCCCCTGCGTTACCCACGACGATTGGATGTTCGGGAAATTGTCGAGGTACAGCCGGCTGACGGCTTGCGTTTTCAAATACTCGAACGCCCCCGCCGGAGCGATGTGCGACATGTCGGTGTGGTCGGGCTGGAACGTCCAGCAAATGTACGCGGTGAAGCCGCCGGTCTCGTCTTGCAGTTGCCGCAGACGGTCCAGATGCTCGACGCGCTCGGCCAGCGTTTCGACGTGACCGAACATCATCGTCGCCGTCGATCGACCGCCAAGCTCGTGCCACACGCGGTTGACGTTCAACCAGTCGTCCGTGAGCACCTTGCCGCGCGTGATCTCGGTTCGCACGCGATCGACGAGGATTTCTCCGCCGCCGCCGGGGAGGCTCCCCAGCCCGGCCGCTTTCAACCGTTCCAGCACCTCGCGCAGCGGCAGCTTGTTGACTTTCGTGAAGGCGTGAATTTCAGGCGGGCTGAACCCGTGAACGTTGACCTGCGGGAAGTGTCGTTTGATGTCCCGCAGCAGGTCTTCGTACCAGTCGAGCTTGAGCGTGGGGTGCATCCCCCCCTGCATGAGAATCTGGTCGCCGCCGAGAGCCACCGTCTCCTCGATCTTCTTGAGCAGCACTTCACGCGGCAACACGTACGCTTCGTCGTGCCCGAGCGGCCGGTAGAACGCACAAAAATCGCACACCGCCGAGCAGACGGGCGTGTAGTTGATATTGCGGTCGATGTTGTACGTCCGAAACGGCTCCGGATGCAGCCGCTTCGTCACCGCGTTGGCAGCCGCCCCAATCGCAATCAAATCGTGCGACCCAATCAGCCGCACCCCCTCTTCAAACGTGAGCCGCTCCCCGGCGACCGCTTTGTCAAGAATGATGGAAATCGATTCACTCACAGTTAGGTCTCTTCCGTTGGATCACATGGGCCGGTTGATTCGCACGAGTTGACCGGCCATTTCGGGCGTGGACAGCAATGCCGCGTGAATGCGTTGTGCCAAGGCAGAATAGTCGAGATCAAGAGTGCAAACCACGATGCCGGAATGCCGCGGGGTTTCCTGATGCAGACGGATGAAATGCCTCCGATTGAGCGTGACAAGAATTCGACCGGCGAATGCGGCGTAGGCCAGCACGTCTTCGTCCGGAATCGCCAGTCCTGCCCGACCACTCTCGTCGGAAGTGAGGACATCGTGACCCAGCCGTCGTAGTTCCTCAACGGCCGGTCGCGGAAAGTTTTCGTTCGAGTAGATTTGGGCCATGCCTCACGCCGATTCGTTGTCCAGAATTTGTTGCTCGACTTCGGTTGGATGTGCCCGCGCGTACGACCAGGCATTCGCGAGGTCTTCGGCTCGCAAGGCGGGATAGCTGCCGAGCAGTTCGGCCTCGGTGGCTCCCTGCCGCCGAGCCTGAACGAGTAGCCACACCGGAATCCGCGTCCGGACGATACACGGCTCGCCGCCACACACATGCGGATGCGAATCGACACCGGGGATGGACGCTCCCAAATCTCTCGCGACAAGTTGCAGGAGCTGCGCCTTCTCACCGGGAGTCAATTCCGACAAGAGTTGTTCCGCCTGTTCAAACGCTCGTGCGACCATGACTAATCCTCCGTGGGTGAAGTGTCACCGACTTGGGTCAACCAGATGCGCAGCGACGGGTGACTGGGCTACGATTCTGCAAAGTGGTTCCATCACGGATGCTAGTTGTTCCAGCTTTGTGTGTAACTCGTTGAGCTTCGTTTTCAAATTACAACGAATGACTTCTGGATCGACCCCATCAGCTTCGTTCCATTCAATGAACCGCTCTTCGCCTGTGACTCGATTCCACTTGCCGTCCACCTTGAACGCCGTGCTTCGCTTGAATCCGAGACTTGGAGTAACCTCACGCAATTTGTTTACAATTCTCTTTCGCATCACCGCGTCATCCATCGGCCCCACGAATAGAGTGCAACTGAGATTTGTGTCGTTGGAACTGATGTTGACGCAAAATGGAGCGTAGTCATCCGGACCAAATGGCGGGAGCCATTTCAACCAAGACTTCAGCAAAACGTCGACTTGCTTGCTCGTCTGGTAGTGAATGTGCCAACGAGAGTCCTCCTTCAATGCACTTACAACTTCTGCGAGTGCTGGTGATTCGGGGCTCCCCCGTTCCAAGATGAGTTTCAAAGCCTGACGGTGATTCTTGTAGATTCTTCGGCAAAGCGAGTCGATAGTCTTGTCGTTCATGAAACGGGTTCCGAGCAGATTCAGGTAGTGATCAAGAAACACGAGCACGTCATCGCCGATGGCGTTCTGGTGTGCTCTTCGGATTCGAACGAGTACGCGGTGGATATCGGAGTATTCGTACGAGAGAAACGAGTCCTCCGATGGCTTGTCGCCGTCTGGCGTTAGGTAGACATGGAGCGTTGGGACAGTTGGATACGCTTCGGCCATCGTCCGTTGGTAGCGGCTCAACTGGTTTGAGTGCTCTTGCGAGTCAACCTTGTTCTCGATTACGACCGCGAACTTCGGATCATCACACGTAATCACCAAGTCGATGTTCTTCCACTCTCGCTTAATTTCCACACCGCGCAAGTCGGTCCCGTCCAGTTCAACCGGGGACAATGGACGAATGTCTGCAGGCGCTTTCTTGAGAAGGTCCATGAGGATCGCCTTCAAGAACAGGTCACCTTGCCCGTGTGATTCTTCCGGATCAAGAATGAACGCAAGGAAGTTTGAATGCCGAATTTCGACTCGTGCGATGCCGAGAGCGTCAAAAATGTTGAACCGGCGCAGGGTCGATTCAAGTTCGAGCAGGTCGTCGTTTTCGACGACGAAGCGTTCCAACGCTTCACGCGCTGTCGATTCCGGCGTCGTGGGTGTCCTGTCGTCAGCAGCCATCGAACAAACGTCCTCGCGAAGAAAATGCCGGATGCACCGACTCCCTCCAGCCGCGCCAACACCTACCGCCCGCTAAGCTGGAGTGCAAGGTCGGTAGACAAGTTCGTTTCCTCCCGGTGCGAATTCGTGCTCGATGGCTAGTTGATGGAACCGGCGCAGACCGCGGCGTTCTGTGGCTTCGAGACGGAAGTGCAGGTTTTTCGTGAGGTAATCGAGCGTGGTTTGGAACGGGAGGCTGAGCAACGACGCTTCGCGGCGGGCGATTGTTTCGACGTTGGCCAACCCACGGTCGCGGGCTTCGAACAGGGCTTCCTCGACGCGGCCGAGTTCGGTGCCGGTGCGAGTCGCCCACATCGCGAAAACGAACGGCAGGCCGGTCCAGTTCGTCCATTCTTCGCCCAGATCCCACACGGTGTCGAACGATTCGCACAACGGAAAGATCGCCCGGTCGCCGATCAGCAGGATCGCGTCAGCCGTGGTGTCTGCGGTGGAGAGACCGAGCGGGAGTTGTTCGAGGTCGGGGCGGATGCCGCAGCGTTCGGCGAGCAGGATTTGCACGAGCGTGGCACTCGTCCGCGACCCGACATCCAGCGCGAGCCGTTTGATCTGCCGAGGCGGAACGCGGCTGAACAGCTTCACACTCAGCACCGGCCCGCGCGTGGCGACACAGGCATCTGACACGATTTCGTAGTCCGGATTCAGCAGGCACTCGACGGACGGGATCAACGCCACATCGAGCTTCCCCGCCGCCAGTTCATCCGCCAGCCGGCTGGGGACGTCGAGGATCAATTCCGCGTCGGGAGCCAACTCCGCCAGCCCTTCGATGAGTGGCTTGGAGTTGAGGTAGTTCACGGCTCCGATGCGGAGCGGTCGGTCTGGTGATGGGAACATGCTGATTGGATTGGGCTCGTGGAAGTTCGGGTTGCGATTATAGGTACGCAGGCAAACGTCGCCAACGATGCTGTTGTCAGTCGTCAACCGCAGAATTACCATGCCGCCGCGCTGTGGGATGGACGCCTCGTCCGTCCGTGTCTCTCTGCGACGATTCGGACGGACGAGGCGTCCATCCTACGTCACAACTCAAACCGCTCGATCACCCGCACATTAACGGCAGCCAACGAGGGAAACGGATGTCTGACTCAGCAGTACAGGTGGCCATCGTGGGGATGGGGACGGTGGGGAGTGGAGTGGCCCGAGTTTTGTTGCAGCATCCCGAGCGGATCGCGCGGCGGGCGGGACGTCCTGTGCGGCTCAAGCGGGCGGTGGTCCGCGATCTCGAAAAACTGCGTGGCGTGGATGTGCCCGCTGGCGTGCTCACGACCGATGTCGCTGAGGTCGTGAAGGACCGGGACGTTCAGGTCGCGATTCATCTGATCGGGGGCATCCACCCCGCGCGAGAAATCCTGCTGGACCTGCTCGAATCGGGCAAGGACGTCGTCACGGCGAACAAAGCGCTGCTGTGCGAACACGGCGAGGAACTGTTTGCCCGCGCGAAGTCACTGGGCCGGACGATCGCGTTCGAAGCGGCGGTCGCGGGGGGCATTCCGATCATCGCGGCGGTCGGGCAGTGCATGGCGGCGAATCAGATCACCGCGATCTCGGCGATACTGAACGGCACGACGAATTACATCCTGACGCAGATGATCCGCGAAAACCGCACGTACGCCGAAGCGTTGAAGAGCGCTCAGCAACTCGGCTACGCCGAGGCCGATCCGACGTTCGATGTGGACGGGACGGATGCGGCTCAAAAATTGGTCATCCTCACACAGCTTGCGTTCGGAGTGAGGGTGCCGTTGGAGGCCTTTCCGCGGCGCGGCATCGACCGGCTGGAGCTGGCCGACGCGCGCTATGCGGCGGAACTCGGTTACACGGTGAAGCTGCTCGCCGTGTCGAAGCTGGTTGGGGGACAGCTCGAAATGCACGTGTTGCCAACGCTCGTGCGGCATCACACACCGCTGGCCGAAGTGCATGGTGCGTTCAACGCGATTTCGCTGACGGGCGATGTCGTCGGCGAAACGTGGTACTCGGGTTCCGGGGCCGGTCAACTTCCCACGGCGTCGGCCGTGCTGGGGGATCTGATCGACACCGTCGTCGGCCGCGCCCGGCTGACGTTCCAGCACCTCGAAATCTGGAACGACACGCCGCCGTTCGCGCTCCAGCCGAACGACAAGGTCGTCAGCCGGTACTACCTGCGGTTCCACGTGGAAGACCGACCGGGCGTGCTGGCTGACATCACGGCGATCCTCGGCCGCAACCAGATCAGCATCGCGTCGGTGATCCAGCACGAAGCGACCCAGCCCGCGTCGGCCGGCAACGGACACGCCATCGTGCCGCTCGTCATCATGACCCACCGCACCACCGAAGGCCACCTGCAATCCGCCGAGACCGAATTGCGAAAGCTCTCGTCCGTCAAGCAGCCGAGCGTCCGAATGCCGGTCGCGGATTGAAAACACACGAATGTCGAAAAATCGCTCGCACGACCAGGAGTTTCTTTAGCCACGGATGAAACACTGATGAAACACGGATTGGCAACAATTGGAATTTGAGTCGTCTGGTTCGGTCGGACCGGCGGGAAGCGGCCTGACTGATTTTTCTTCATCCGTGTTCAATCCGTGTTTCATCCGTGGCTAATTCAACCTCTATTGCGAGTATCCCAAGCTGTGTTCGACATCGAGGGCTGAATGGATCTGTATTCCGAACTTTTTACGCTGATCGATGTCCTGAATGCCGAGCGGGTCGAGTACGCGCTGTGTGGTGGGATCGCGGTTGCCATTCACGGCTTCGTGAGGTTTACTGGTGACATCGACTTTGTTGTGCGGCCCGAGGACATGGATCGGCTGGTTGCGATTCTGGATGCACAAGGGTTCATTCTGGATTCCGGAATTCTTCCGATGGGGGCCGGCGAAGAAGTTCCCTGTGACATTCGCCGCATCTCCAAAGGGATCGGTGAGGAGTTGCTGACGCTCGACATGATTCTGATCAACCCGCACCTTCAAGATGTGTGGGATTCGCGGCAAACCGTCGAGTGGCGGGGGCGGCGTGTGACAGTCGTTTCAAAACAAGGTTTGATGAAACTCAAGTTGATGGCCCGACGGTCCAAGGACTTGATTGATCTGCAAGAACTGGGGTTGCTGGATGAACCTGACGCCAAGACCTGAAACTCGTGAACGCCAAGTCGTCGACATGTCGCCCGAAGCGATCGACCGTCGTCTTCGAACTTTGGGAGACCTGTACACCTTGGGGATGTCACTGAAGTCCGTCCGCTGGCTGGGTAAAGTCAACGACCTGAGATCGAATGGGGCGACCGAATCGTCATCAACCCCGCCTGACACAACCCCATCGAAGCCCTGACACCCTTCAAGATCAGGTCGCGAGTGTCGCTCCCTCCGAGATGAAACCGAGAATGAAATGAGTGTCAATGGAATTCCGGTCTTGGCCCCAACGGGGACCAATTCGATAGCCCAGGGCGCAGCCCTGGGAATCAGTCGGACGGTAGCTGTGAAGCCCCAACGGGGCGTGATAACACGGTCGACGTGCGGGAATTTCGCCCCGTTGGGGCTGACATGTTGGTTGGCACTCGAAACCCAGGGCTGCGCCCCGGGCTATCGAATGACGCCCCGTTCGGGGCTGAAATCCGGAATGCCGGTGACGCCCGAATGAAGTACGCTCTCATCATTCCCGACGGAGTTGCAGACGAACCGCAGAGTTTTCTCGGCGGCAAGACTCCGCTGGAAGCCGCGCATGTGCCGAACATGGACGAGATTGCCCGGCTGGGTGTCGTCGGGCGGGCGGATAATGTGCCGGCGTCGCTGCCGAGCGGCAGCGATGTGGCCACGATGAGCCTGTTCGGTTACGACCCGCTCGTGTTCCACACGGGACGCGCACCCATCGAAGCGGCCGCGCAGGGCATTCCGCTCGGTCCGGACGACTGGTGCATCCGCTGCAACTTCGTCACCGTCGTCGACGGGGTGATGAAGAGTTTTACGGCGGGGCAGATTCCGAACGATTTGGCGCACCTGCTCATCTCGCAGCTCAACGCACGGTTTGGTGGGAAGTCGCTCGAATTCTTCGCGGGCGTGAGCTACCGCAACTTGTTGGTGTGGCGACCGGACCTCAAGGCAGAAGGCGGAAGGCAGAAGGCAGAAGATGTCGCAACGACCATTTCGCTGTCCACGGTCCACCGTCCACCGTCCACCTTCTCTCAACTCTCAACTCTCGACTCTCGACTCGTCACCACGCCTCCGCATGACATCACAGACCGACCGGTTGAACCGCATCTCCCGCAGGGATCGGGGAGCGAAGCGTTGCGAAATCTGATGCTCGGCAGCGTTGACGTGTTGGCTGGTTGTGCTGAGAACCGGGCACGGGCAGAGCGCGGCGAATTGACGGCGACGCAAATCTGGCTGTGGGGACAAGGAAAGCGACCGGCACTGGAGCCGTTCCAGACGCGGTTTGGCATCACAGGGGCCATGATCACCGCCGTCGATCTGCTGCGCGGGATGGCGGTGCTGCTCGGCTGGAAAGTGATCAACGTCCCCGGTGCCACGGGGTATCTCGACACCGACTACGCGGCGAAGGGAGCCGCCGCGATCCGGGCGCTCGACGACGTCGATTTCGTCGTGGTGCATGTCGAAGCGACCGACGAAGCGTCGCACGAAGGGCATGTCGACGCGAAGGTGACCGCAGTCGAAGCGATCGACCGGGACATTGTCGGTCCAGTCCATCGGCATCTCCAGCAGCGCGGTCAGCCGTATCGCATCCTCGTTTCGCCGGACCACCCGACGTTTTTGCGGACGAAGACGCACAGTCACGGATTCGTCCCGTTCACGATTTGTGGCACTGGCATTTCACCCGGCGGTTCGCAAACCTACGACGAAACCACTGCCGCGCAGTCGTCACTCTGTTTCCCGAAGGGACACGAGTTGATGCGGTTCTTCGTGAAATGACGCGGCCTTGCGAACTCGGTTTCGGCCGCACTCCCGGTCACGGGTTCCCAGCCGAACGTGATGGGTACGCTTGCAGGTATTGCTTGACGAACGTTTCGACGTTGACCGGGAATTCGATGGTGATCTTGGCTCGGTCAAAGGCCGCTCGGACGTTGCGACTTCGGTTCCACTCGTCGGCCGTGAGTTTTCCATCGTTGTCGCGGTCGAGTTGGCTGAACGACCCTCGTGCCCGCTCCTCTGTCGAAGCGGTGGCTGGAGCCGGTGCAGAAGTTCGCGTTGCCGGGGGAGTTTCCACGGTCGGCAAGGGTGGTCCCACCTTCGCATTCCACGCCTGACGTTGTTCGTTGGTCAGCGCGGCCAGAATCTTGGCGTTGGTCTCCGATGTGATCCGGCGAGATTCTTCCGTGTACTTGGAGACGTCCAGCAGACGACCGCTGGCAGGATCGCGGGTCTGTTCCAGGAGCGTTCGGGTGCTTTCCGTCCGTTCCTCAAGGACTCGCCGAATCGTCGTTCGCTGCTCCTCAGTCAGTTTCAGTTCGGTCGCCAGGTCGGCACGCTGGAATGCGGTCGGTCCCTCCAGTTGCAACCGGATTTGCGGCAACCGCGTTCGCTGCTCCGCGGTCAAAAGCGTGTTGATCTGCGTGTCGATGAATTCGCGACTGGTGACCTTCGCAATTTCTTGCTTCTGCTCAGGCGTCAGTTTCAAGTCCTGTTCCACGGCCGACGAACGCAACTCCGTTGATAACGGGCGAGAGAATGAAGACGGCCCCCGATCTCTATCACCCGTTCCGCCGCGAGTCGTCGATCGGGGATCGGGCGACGCCAGCCCACCGAAGAATCCGCCGCTCCCCTCCCTCCCAGCAAACGGAGGTCCGATCTTCGTATTCCACGCCTGACTCTGTTCATTGGTCAACACGGCCAAAATCTTCTCGTTGACCTCCGATGTCATCCGACGGATTTCCTCTGTCAGATTGGTGCCGTTGTTGGTGCGATCGCGGGCCTGCTCAAATAGCTTTCGACCGCTTGCCGTCCGGTCTTCCAAGACTCGCCGAATCGTTGCTCGCTGCTCATCGGTCAGTTTCAGTTCATTCGCCAGTTCGGCACGCTGGAATGCCGTCGGTCCTTCCTGTTGCAGACGGATTTGCGGCAATCGCGCACGCTGCTCCGCGGTCAAGATCGCGTTAATCTGCGTGTCAATGAATTCGCGACTGCTGAACTTTGCAATTTCCTGTTTCTGCTCAGGCGTCAGTTTCAAGTCCTGCTCCGCTGCCGGCGAACTCAGGTCCATTGATAACGAGCGCGGAAATGACGACGGCCCGCGATCTCGATCTCCCGGGCCTCCGCGAGTCGTCGTTCCGGAATCGGGCGACGTTCCCCCACCACCGAATCCACCGCTCCCGCCAAAAGGGACGGGGTTGATGCGACAATCGGGTAACGCCTGCTTCAATTCGTCTCTCACTTTGGCCGTGAACGCCGCCGACGCCAAAGTCAGAGTTTCCAGTTTCTTGAGCGGCTTCAAATGCTCAATCGCCGCGTCGGTGAGTCTGGAACTGCTGAGCGTCAGACTCTTGAGACTCTTGAACGCGCCCAGATGTCGCAGGTCGTCATCGGTGATTTGGCTGGTCGTCGATATCGAGACACGGATGACTTGATAGCGACCATCAATGGTGAGCGTCGCTCCCTTTTCGGCCAGGGTCGCGACGGCTTTCCGCTCGTCTTCGCTGGGCGGCGTGAACGCTTCGTCCGCCCGGCAGCGAACGGCATCTCGGCCCATTCCTGTGAATAACAACACCAAGGCAATCAACGTCCACTTCGAAGCGCAGCGGTGTGACACAGACATGGCAGAGACCTCCAGAAAAATGGAACTTGGGACACGTCGATTGAATGACGTGCGACGTCAACGAATCAAACAGTGGTTGTAGCCACGCTCGCCAGAGCGTGGGAGACGGTGAAAGTCGAACCAA
>JACRIH010000265.1 GCA_016235885.1 Planctomycetales bacterium
AAACGAAGAACCCCGCCTGAGCGAGAGCCCAAGCGGGGTTCGGTATGTTCTGGTGGGAATGGATGAGTCGTCGATGGACGGTTGTGGTCTGGTTTTACGTGTGGTACGGAAGTCTGTGACTTCCGCGCTGTTGAATCAATCCTTAGAAAGGAGGTGATCCAGCCGCAGGTTCCCCTACGGCTACCTTGTTACGACTTAGTCCCAATCACGGAGCTCATCTTAGGCGCTTGCCTCCTTGCGGTTGGCTCGGCGACGTTGGATGCTCCCCGCTTTCGTGGCTTGACGGGCGGTGTGTACAAGGCTCAGGAACACATTCACCGCAGCATAGCTGATCTGCGATTACTAGCAATTCCGGCTTCATGCAGGCGAATTGCAGCCTGCAATCTGAACTGGGGGACGCTTTCTGAGATTGGCTCGACCTCGCGGTTTTGCTTCCCTCTGTACGCCCCATTGTAGTACGTGTGCAGCCCTAGGCATAAAGGCCGTGATGACTTGACGTCGTCCCCGCCTTCCTCCGGTTTAACACCGGCGGTCTCCTTAGAGTCCCCAACTGAAAGCTGGCAACTAAGGACAGGGGTTTCGCTCGTTAAGGGACTTAACCCGACATCTCACGACACGAGCTGACGACAGCCATGCAGCACCTGTGCTAGTTCCACGGCAAGCCGCGTCATTCTGCTTTCACAGAACTAATCCAACCATGTCAAGCCTAGGATAAGGTTCTTCGCGTTGCCTCGAATTAAGCCACATACTCCACTGCTTGTGTGAGCCCCCGTCAATTCCTTTGAGTTTCAGCCTTGCGACCATACTCCCCAGGCGGAATACTTAATACTTTCGCTCCGATGGTAACCACATACGTGGCTACCAGCTAGTATTCATCGTTTACGGCCAGGACTACCGGGGTATCTAATCCCGTTCGCTCCCCTGGCTTTCGTGCCTCAGCGTCAGTTGAGATCCAGTGCATCGCTTTCGCCTCCGGCGTTCCTTCCAATATCAACACATTTCACCGCTCCACTGGAAGTTCCATGCACCCCTATCTCACTCCAGCTCGCCAGTTTAGAGCGCAGTTCCCCAGTTGAGCTGGGGGATTTCACACCCTACTTAACAAGCCGCCTACGCACCCTTTAAGCCCAGTGATTCCGAATAACGTTCGCACAGTATGTATTACCGCGGCTGCTGGCACATACTTAGCCCGTGCTTCCTCTGAGGCTCTGTCAAACGGAGAGGAGTACCTCTCCGCAGTTCATCCCCTCTGACAGCGGTTTACAACCCGAAGGCCTTCATCCCGCACGCGGCGTCGCTCGGTCAGGCTTTCGCCCATTGCCGAAGATTCTCGACTGCAGCCACCCGTAGGTGTCTGGGCAGTGTCTCAGTCCCAATGGTGGGGGTCGTGCTCTCACACCCCCTAGGCATCTTCGCCTTGGTGAGCCGTTACCTCACCAACTAGCTAATACCACGTAAGCCGCTCCCCGGGTGGAATCTCACCTTTGCTCACCAGACAGTCACGTCCGATGAGGTCATCGGGTATTACCCACAGTTTCCCGTGGCTATCCCCGTCCCGAGGGTACGTTACCTACGCCTTACTACCCCTTTTGCCGCTGTCCCCCTTGCGGGTTCTCGCTCGACTCGCATGCCTAATCCACGCCGCCAACGTTCATTCTGAGCCAGGATCAAACCCTTCAATTGTATGCCTATGCCGGTCACTCATCGTTTCCCACAGGTCCGCCATGTTCCTTGCGGAACACGCCGTGAGCCCGAAGCTCTCCGCAGACCGAAGTCCACAGCCTGTCAAAACCAATGCGTTCCGACATCAAAGCAAAGAAAGAGTTTGTGCTGAATTTGATCAAACCTGAAAAACTTCAGGAAATTGAACAGTCAGCGCCACAACACGTGACACCAACTTCTCAGGGCCACTCCCACCAGATTGTCAAAGAACACAAGCGAATGTCTCCCGCCATTCCCACTTCGCAGTGGAACCTCGCGAGACACATCCGCTTCTTGAGCGAGCCATCTTAACCGCACTGGGAACTCTGTCAACTCGCCAACGGAAAGAAAAATGGCAACCAACAAGACGGACCGATGTAGTTTCTTGGTCGAGGATTTCAAACTCGTCCGAGCTCCGCAGACGAGGATTGACGCTATTCGTGTGTTGGTGTTATGTCTCAGCAATTCCAAGGTTTCCGGCAATGAATGTGGATCGAACAGCATGTGGTGGGATCCCCTCAATGTATCGCCCAATTCCCGCAAGTGGCTTTGGGCGTTGCTGACGGTACTCGTTGGCATCCAGCAGGGGCCGAGCTTCGTCGCCAGCCTGCGGCCGCGGTCAGATCAGGGAGTGGACTTTTTCCAAGAGTGGTCGTCGGCAAAAAGCTATCTCGACACGCGGCCGATCTATTCGCGACATGCCGAGACGATTCCTCGGTATTTGCGGCTGTCGGTAGATGCTGGTCAGTCGGAAAGCGTGGAGATCGAGGTTGACGTCAACGCGCACCCACCGCCGTCTGTGTTTCTGGCTCTGCCCTTTGCGTTGCTCGACTACCCAAACGCGGTGCTGGCATGGAATGTCCTGTCGCTATTGTTGTTGGCGGCGAGTCTGCACTGGCTGGTGAGAGAACTTGGAATTCCATTCAAGGCGTGGTCGGTCATGCCGATGGTGACCATTTTGTTGTTGAGCAATCCCTTCCGACAGCAGGTGAATCAGGGGCAATTCAACTTGCTGCTGCTGTTTCTGCTGTTGGCAATCTGGCTGGCGGCTCGCTCGGAAAAGGCGTGGCTGGCCGGAACGCTGCTGGCAGTGGCGACGGCGGTGAAGTTGTTTCCGGGGTTCCTGTTCCTCTACTTTCTGCTGCGGAGGGATTGGCGAATCGTTGCGGTTGGAGTCACGGGAGTGGCTGTGATCGGAGTTGCGGCGGGATTTGCGTTAGGGTGGGAGAGCTATCGGACGTACGTGACTGAAGTGCTGCCGCAGGTGAACGCGTACCGAGGTGGTTGGCTGAATGCGTCGCTTGTCGGGTTCTGCACGCGGCTGTTTGATCCTGCGGCTGTGTCTGAGCAGGTGGAACCGATCTGGCGAAGTTCGTCGTTCGCGAAGTTGTTGGCAGGCGTGATGTGTCTGTTGGTCATGGTTGTGGTGAGCCGTTGCGTGCTGCGAGCCGACACGGCGGACAAGCGCGATCGGGCGTTCGGGTTGACACTGGTGGCGATGTTGCTCGTTTCGCCAATCACCTGGGACCACTACTTTTTGCTCCTGCTGCTCCCTTTGGCGCAAGTGTGGAGGGATGTGTCGGTTTCGGGCAGGGGACGCATTCCATTTCTGGTGATCGTGATCGTTTTGTGTTTGAATCCGGTTCTGGTCTGGCCACACTTTATCGCGGGCGGACGTGGTCATGGCGTCGCGCAGCCGATGCACTCCGTGACGATCCTCGCGATGCAATGCTACGCGCTGGTCGGACTGTTTGTGATGGGAATGCGGGGCGCGGCCGTTTGTCGTGAGGAGCCGTCTTATGGAACGAATTCTCCGCGGACTGGTTGAGAATGTCTTGAGCCGGTGTCCCAAGCCGGTCGAATTCCGAGGCGAGGCGGCAGATGTTGCCGCCATTCCGCTGGTCGGGGAATTCCCAACATGCTGGTGGTTCAGTTTACGCTGACTGTATTTGTCAGCGCGACCCTGCTGTTCCTCGTGCAACCGATGTACGCACGGATGGTTCAGCCGTTGCTCGGTGGTTCGCCGGCGGTGTGGAACACGTGCATGGTCTTCTTCCAGGCGGCCCTGCTTGTCGGGTATGTGTACGCGCACGTGACGACGACTTGGCTGGGAGTCCGTCGTCAGGCACTGGTACATCTGATCGTGCTGCTGTTTCCGTTTCTGGTCCTGCCAATCGGTCTGTCTCGAATCACCGCGCCACCGACGACGAATGACCCCGTGTTGTGGCTGCTGACAGTACTCGTGATATCGGTCGGGTTGCCGTTCTTCGTCGTTTCGACCAGCGCACCGCTGATGCAAAAGTGGTTTGCTCACATGGGGCATCGGGATTCCCGTGACCCCTATTTTTTGTACGTGGCAAGCAATCTCGGCAGCATGCTGGCGTTGCTTGGATACCCCACGCTGGTCGAGCCGTATCTGCGGCTGTCGGATCAGAGTCGAGTGTGGATGCTCGGATACGGAGTGCTCACGCTGCTGATGGGCGGCTGCGCGTTGCGATTGTTTCTGGCTCCCGTTGCCAGCGGCGAGGAAACGTTTTTTCCCGCTGGTTCGGCAAACGCGGTCGAGTTGCCACCGCCGACGTGGAAGCTGCGGGGGCGATGGGTGTTGCTGTCGTTGGTGCCGTCCAGTCTGCTCGTGGGGGTGACGACCTACCTCACGACGGAGATCGGCGCGGTGCCGCTGCTGTGGGTGATGCCGTTGGCGGTGTATTTACTAACGTTCGTGATCGTGTTTGCTCGGCGGCCGATTCCGTCACACGAACTGATGGTGCGAGTCCAGCCGTTTCTCGTCATGCCGATGGCAATCCTGACTTTGATGGATCGGCAGATCGCGTGGGGCTGGGTTCAATTCGCGCCGCCGTTGCTGGCATTTCTTGGTGCAGCAATGGTTTGCCACGGCGAACTGGCTCGCAAGCGGCCCGCACCGGCGCACCTCACCGAGTTCTATCTGTGGATGTCGCTCGGTGGCGTGGTGGGGGGCGCATTCAATTCGTTGTTGGCTCCGGTGTTGTTTACGAGCGTGGTCGAATTCCCGTTGGCGGTGGTGGCGGCTTGTCTGCTGCGACCCAACCGAGCGGGTGAGGAATCCTGGACATCGAAGCAGCGATTTCGCGATGTCGCTCTCCCACTGATGATGTTTGTCCTGATGGCAATCTGGTTCACCATTCAGAAGCGAATGGAGACGAACGCTCCACTCGTGTTGCTGGGTGGGGTGTTCGTCGTCGGTGTGGTTGCGATCTTGAGTTACAGTTTCCAGGCACGGCCGGTGCGATTTGGTTTGGCGATGGGGGCGATACTGCTCGTGCCGTTGCTCGGAATGCGAGGCAGGACCACCATACTGCACGCGGAACGCAGTTTTTTCGGCATCCATCGCGTGGAGCGGACAGAAGATGGCCGACACCACCAACTCGTGCATGGCAATACGATCCACGGCGTGCAGGCGCTCGATCCCGCGCATCGTCGCGAACCGCTCGTGTACTATCACCGGCACTCTCCAATCGGCGAATTGTTCGCCAGTGACGCGGCCAAATCGTGGCGGCGGATTGGTGTCGTCGGGTTGGGAACAGGAACGCTGGCGTGCTATTCCCAGCCGCAGCAGGAGTGGACGTATTTCGAAATTGATCCGGCAGTGGAACGGCTGGCGAGCGATCCGCGGTTCTTCACGTACCTGCGGGACAGTGCGGCTCCGGTGCGGATCGTGCTTGGTGACGCTCGACTCACGGTTGCCGAAGCGCGGGAATGCGAATTCGACCTTCTCGTGCTCGACGCCTTCAGTTCCGATGCGATTCCCGCGCATTTGCTGACCCGCGAGGCGATCCAACTCTATCTGCACAAATTGGCGGATCGCGGAACGATGGCGTTCCACATCACGAACAGGCACCTCGAACTCTCCCCGGTGCTCGCTCGTTTGTCGGTAGATGCGGGACTGACTGCGTATGTTGGCACCTACGTACCGACCGAGGACGACAAAGATCTGTTCCCCGCGGGATCGAAATGGGTGGTCATGTCGCGTGACGGCGATTCGCTGGCGATGTTGGCGGACGACAGCTTGTGGACGCGACTCGATCCCGACCCGGCGATCCCTGTCTGGACCGATGACTTTTCGAATCTCTTTCAGGTTCTCAAGTGGTTTCACTAACGCAACCGAGCAAGGGACAAGTGGTCTCTCCAGATGGCACATTTGGCCTCGAAACCGCAGTTTTGACCATTCCGACAACGTGACGTATGGTTGGCAGGGACTCGGCCCAGCGCGGGTTTCGGCGTCCCGGCACGCAACGGATTTCTGAGGTCATTCCCCAACCATGTCCACTCCCGTCCCAGCATCCACCCAGTCCAGTTGGTTCAGCACCGTTTTTGGAGTCGACACCCGATCGCTGGCGGCGATGCGAATCGGGCTGGGGCTGATTCTGCTGTTCAATCTGTGGCTCGCGGCATCTGACGTGACCGCATTTTTCACCGACGAGGGAATGCTGCCGCGAGCAGATCGACTCCAACTCAATCTGGATGAGAATTACACCGTTCCCCCGTACATGGTCTCCGTCCACATGCTGAGCGGGAACAAGTGGTTCCAACTGACGCTGTTCGGCATCGCGGCGCTGTTCGCGGCATGTGTTCTGGTGGGGTACCGGACCCAATGGTCACTGTTTGCGTCGTGGTTGCTGTTGGTGGGAATGCAGGCTCGAAATCCCCTGATCCTGCAAGGTGGAGACGACATTTTGAAGTTGCTCACATTCTGGAGCATCTTCCTGCCGCTGGGAGCTAAATGGAGCGTCGATCGACGCCTGACGCAGGCCGTTGTGCCGGGGTGGGTGGCCTCGCTGCCTTCGGCGGCGTTGCTCATGCAACTGGGGTGTGTGTATGTGTTTTCCGCCATGTTGAAGTCGCATCCGGTGTGGCGGACTGAATTCTCGGCGACCTACTTTGCATTCGCGCTGGGACACTTCACCAGGCCCTTCGGGTTCTGGCTCTTGAACTTCCCGAAGTTTCTGCAATTGATGACCGTGGGAGCGCTGGTGCTTGAATTCTGCGGGCCAATCGCCTTGCTGTATCCTGCTCGGCGGAGTTGGCTGCGAACTGCCATTGTGGCCTCCTTTTGGTCGCTGCACTTGGGGATCATGTCGACGTTGTCCTTGGGATTGTTTCCGGCGACGTGCCTCGTGTACTGGTTGGCAGTGTTGCCTGCCGGATTCTGGGATTGGTCTGGATGGAAGAGGATTTCCACTCTGTGGACAAGCGGGACCGCAGTCACAGAGGCTTCGCTTCGCTTCGTGTTTGGTGTAGTGAATCGACCGAAATGGCTGTGGTCGAAGCCAACTCCGGCCTGCGAAAACCTGTCGGTGGCGGGCAACGTGCTGGTGTTCCTGCTGTTGATGTACGTCCTGCTGCTGAATGTCACGCAGCTTCAAACCAGTCCCTTTGGGATGAATCCCGGTCCCGTCCGCGTGCTGGGTGAAGCCGCGCAAATGAGCCAGTTTTGGGCGTTGTTCGGCCCGCGTCCGCCGGACAGCGCGGGGTGGTTCAATGTTCGCGGCACTCTCGCCGACGGATCGTACGTCAACCTGACGCACCCCGAACAACCCTCGTTCGAGACTGCACCGCCGCTGGTGAGCGCGACATATCCCAGTCAGCACTGGCGAAAGACGATGATGGTGCTGTTTGAACGCGACTGTCCAACGCACACGCGTTGCACGGGAGAATTCATGCGCCGTCGATGGAACGCGACTCATGGTCCGGAACAGCAACTCGTGGCGGCGGAAATCCGCTGGATCTATAAGCAGGTCGTTGTCCCCGGCGGTGATTCGCAGCCTGATTCGGATTTCACGACGTCCGTCCTTTGGCACTGGGAACAGCCTCGTGCGTTGGCGACCGGCGCAGTGACCGACCTCACGTTGAATGACAGGTAAGTCAATTCTCCCCGACCCCTCACCCGGCACTGAGAGATGATCGCGAACGCGTGGCACCGTCGTGTCCTGCTGTTCCTGGCACTCTGGGTCGGCTTGCTGATCGTTGGTCGCGACCGCTTGCTCCGAGACCCCGGGACATTCTGGCACACGGTAGCCGGACAGCGGATGCTGGAGTCAAAGCAACTGATCCGGACGGACCCGTTCAGTTTCACTGAAGCCGGACAGCCGTGGCTCGCTCGGCAGTGGCTGAGCGAACTGGCGATGGCGTGGCTGCACCGGATTGGCGGCCTCGACAGTCTGCTGGTGGCAACGGCGACACTGCTGGCGTGGTTGTTCGCGTGGTTGTTTGGACGGCTGACCGATCGCGGACTCCCACCGGGGTTGGCGCTGTGTGTGATGATCTTGGCGATGGGAGCCAGCGCACATCATTTTCACGCCCGGCCGCATCTCGTCTCGATGATCGGGATGGCTCTGACGTGCGCTGCGCTGTGTGACGTGGATGCACGGCGGAGACCGATCAGTCATTTGTTTTGGCTGATACTGCTGTTCGTGGTCTGGACGAATGCCCACGACGGAGTGTTGGGAGGTATTGCGACCGTTGCGCTGACCATCGCGGGATGGTTGGGAGAGGGCGTGTGGGCGTGGGTTGTTGCACGACGAGTTGGCAGATGCGGTGGAGACCGTTGGGTGGGACCAGCGCAGCGCAGTCCCACCAGCCAACCAACACGGTGGGCTTGCGCTGCGCTGGTCCCACCCAACGACGATTCTTCCGAAACCAGTGGCAGTCGATGCATCGTCGTGAGTGTTCGAGAAGTGCTGATGCTCGGAGCGTTCGCGCTGCTGTGCGTGACGACTTCGCTGCTGAATCCGTATGGCATTGAATTGCCACGGGCGTGGTTCTCATTGATGAATTCGAAAGTACTGCCGGCAGTAATGGCCGAGCATGGGCCGCTGTGGTCGTCGCCCGGGATGGGGTTGGTGTTGTTGTTCGCCGCTGTGTACGTGGCGGTGTTGCTTGCGGTTCCGTGGCGGCGCTGGCGAGTCACGTGGCTCGTGCCACTGGTGTGGTTGTTTCTGGCGTGGGGTCGAATTCGTCACGCGCCACTGTTCGCGATCGCGGCATGCGTCTCGCTGGCCAACATCCTGCCGGAGGTCGGCTGGGTCCGACGAATGGTCGCCGCCGCTGGCCTCAATGATCCCGAACCGTCGGCAAATCGAGCTTGGCGGATTTCCGGTCCATTGGGCTTCGCAACCCTGGCACTGGGAGTGGCGCTGGCTGTGCAGTCGCTGGGCTGGCAAGCGACGTTGATCGGTCGCGGTTGGACGCGACTCGACGCGGCATACTGGCCCACCGAGTTGTTGGTCGATCTGCGGGAGATCGAACGACAGCGACCGGATGGCACACCGATCTTCAACGACATGCTGTTCGGAGGCTTTCTGATTTACCACACGCCGAAATTCCGAGTCTTCATCGACGACCGCTGTGAGCTTTACGGAGACGCCGGTTTGCTGAAATACGTCGAGGCTCGCGAACGGCATCCCGATCGGATCGACGAGTGGGCCGACCAATTCAAGTTTGAACTGGCTCTGACGGAGAGTGGCTCGGGATTCGATGAGTACTTGAGCCGCGCGACCGAATGGCAGGTCGTGCGTCGTTCCAGCGCAGGGGCGCTTTACCGCCGAACCGGCAGCGCCGCGAAGTGAACTTGCCGGTGGCCCTCGATGCGTTTGGCGGCTGCGTCCGTCGAAAAAACGCGACAGGACAGCAGGATCGAACGATTTGGAAGAATTCTCCAAAAACGATTTGACTCACTTCTCACGCGACCTAGGTTTCCAGTGCGGGCGACGAACGCGGTCGCAGCGAAATGATCGACGGGTTGACCGAGATCACCACTCGCTGCCTCGCCAAGTTGCCGCGAAACCAGAGTCGTCGGTCGAACACGATCCAGCGGCTCGCCACTGCTCCGGTGGACGGGGAGCAGCTTTCCCTTGGGTCTAACCTCGTCGTGAGGTTTTTGGGTTCGATGGAGTCGCGGTGAAGAATCTCGAGCACCCCAGTGTGTCGAGACGAGGTTCCGAGACATCCGTCACATTCACTGGAATGGTCGAGCCATCGGCTGGCCAAACCGGGATTTTCAATCAGAGGATAACTACCATGAAAAATCTTGTTCTGAGCGTGAAGCGTTTCCTGAAGTCTGAAGATGGCCCGACCGCGGTGGAATACGCCGTGATGTTGGCCTTGATCGTCGTGGTCTGCCTGACCGCGATTTCCACGATCGGCACGAACGCCAGCACGACCTTCAAGTCGGTTGGTGACAAGATCGGCTCGACCACCTCTTCGTAATTGCGGTAGCGATTCGAGCAAGAAACACAGATGGGCATGGCCCAAGTGACCCCACCAGACCGGTTCCGGTCTGGTGGGTGTTTTGCCGTAATCCCAGATCCGTTTCCTGAATCTCATTGAGTGAACATCATGTTTTCACTTTGGTTTCTGACTCACCCGGCGACACTCCCACAAGCCTTCGCGATGGGCGTCATTGGCATGACGCTGCTCTTGAAGTTGGTTTGGTTCGCCCGTTGAACTGAGAGTTTCCCCTCAACCCTTGCAGATGAAAGGCAGCCCTTGAAATGGATTGGCACTCGCTGTTCGTGGAACATTGGCAAGTAAAACTCGTGTCCGTGATTTTGATCGTCGCGGCCTATATTGATGGCAAGCAACTACGCGTTCCGAACTGGATCACGTTTCCGATGGTCCTGGCTGGCGTGGCATTCCATGGAGTGAGTGCCGGATGGTCGGGACTGGAATTCTCGGTTGGTGGCCTGTGTGTTGGTCTGCTCTGCCTGCTGCCCTTGTACAGCGTCGGCGGAATGGGCGCGGGCGACGTAAAGCTGATGGCCGGGATAGGCGCCTGGCTGGGAGTCAGTGTCACATGGCAGGCGTTCTGCGTGTCCGTGGTCGTCGGGGCTGCGATGGCGGTGATGATGGTGTTGGCTCGCCGAAGCTGGCGGCACCACTACACAAACTTTCTTCAGATCGCGGCGGAGTTGCTCACGATTCGTGATCCCCGCGAACTTTCGGCAATTGCCGCCGAACGGAAGCCGCGCATGCTTCTGTTGCCGTACGGCATTCCCATTTGCATCGGGTCGATCGGGTACTTCGTCTACACGGGCATGATCTAAACGCCTTCCCCGGCACATTCCGACTGTTCATTTCAACCCATACGCTCGTTAAAGGCTGAAGCTCTTAACAGGACTCAGCCGATGAATGGAAGTAGGACATCATGAAGCTCAAGTCCTTGGTCTTGTTGGCAGTGGCATTGGGGTGCGGACTGGTCGCCATGTTGGGCGTGCAGCAGGTTCTGTCCGGCGATAACGGCCAGGGAGAACCGAAGCTGAAAGTGCTCGTCGCCAAAGTGGAGATTGCCCCAGGCCAGCCTTTGGACGAGGTGGTGATTGGTGTCCAGGAATGGCGAGGCGGGGAATTGCCTCCCGGAGCCATTACCGACCTGAGCCAGTTGGAGGGACGAATGCTGAAGACCCGGGTGTTCCCCGGTGACTTGGTTTTGGATGCCAAACTGCGTGAGAAGGGCAAGGGTGGCGCATCGGTCAACATTCCGGAGGGGATGCGGGTCATCACACTGCCGGTGAATATGACGTCGTCCAACGGCGGCATGATCAACCCCGGTGACCGTGTGGATTTCATGTGTACTTGGAAGGAGACACGACCGGGGGTTGGACAGGTGTCCCGGACCAAAACGTTCTTGAACTACATTGAAGTGTTCGCGATCGATCGCGTCCGAGAAATGAATGACGACGAAACGAAATCGATATCCAAACCGGAAAACTTGTCGGTGATCGTCACTCCCGAGCAGGCACAGATTCTTGAGTTGGCAAAGAACAAGGGGACGTTGCAGATTGCGATGCGGAACCAGAAGGACAAGGAATCGCCGGCGGTCGCCAGTGTCGATGATGCGATTTTTTCCGATCTGGATCCGAGTCACGGAGTTGAAACACCTCCGGACGACGACGTGAAAGTGGAACAGGCACCGGTGGAAGAACCCGTCGTGCCGGTACCCGCCAAGCGAGTTTGGACGTTGCAAATCAACGAGGGCGATACGATTCAGAAATTGGAGTTTGAACTTCCGGAGGCCGAGGAGGCCACGGGGAAAGAGTTGGACAGCAAGTCCTCTGTAAACGCGGAGCCGAAACGGAATCCGGTGCAGAGTTTGTTCAACACGTTGCTGGGACTGTAGGGAGACTTTAACCCACGGCAAGAGGTGCAGGGATGCGGACGCGAATCGCAGGCTGGATGCGGTCTGTCGCCGGACTATTTTTGGTTGCGGCGACATTCGTCGTGTCTCCGGTGCAGGGTGAAGAACCACCACCCCCGGAAACGGCTTTCACAGTTCAAGTGGTCGGCAAGAACACGTCACTCCAAATCGTTGAAAAGACGAGCCGGGTGCTGGAGTTCAAGAACCGTGTCCGATCTGTGGATGGGTTCGATCCGACCGTCATCAAGGTCACGGCCCCCTCCGATCCGCACCACATTCGGCTGCAAACCCTGGTGGCGGGATTGACGAGCCTGGCGATCGTTGACGAAAACGGAGCCACTTTCAACGTCGAAGTGCTCGTGATTGGCGATGTCCGACAACTCGAAGCCCTCATCCGACAGAACTATCAGGACTCGAATGTCAAAGCGGTCAAGGTCCGCGACAGTGTGCTCCTCACCGGTTCGGTCAACAAGGCCGAGGACATTCCGACGATCATTCGTATCGCCGAGCAGTTCCATCCCAGTGTGCTGAACTCGCTGCACGTTACCGGCGTCCAGCAGGTGTTGCTGAAGGTCCAGGTGATGGAAGTTCAGCGGGGAAAAGTTCGCCAGATGGGGTTGAACTACTGGCTGAACGGGTTGCATGGCAACCGCTTCACGGCGATCAGCACGCCGGGGGGATTGGTACCGACCTCGTCGTATACCAGCACGATCGGTGGCTCGGCCTCGGTGGCTTCGACGACGTTTGGTGGTGCCACGGCGATCATGCACATCGCCTCGAACGACGCCACTCTGGACGCATTCATCGAGGCCATGAAGGACGAAACGCTGCTGAAGATTCTCGCCGAACCGAACCTGATGACCGTCAACGGTCGCCCTGCGGATTTCCTCTCGGGTGGCGAATTTCCGGTTCTCGTGCCGCAAGGGATCGGGACCGCGACCGTCGCGTACAAGCAGTTCGGCGTGCAATTGGTGTTCGTTCCGACCGTGCTCAGCAATGGACGGCTGCGAATGGATGTGGCTCCGGAGGTGAGCGAGCGCGACTTCACCAGTTCGATCGTGTTGAACGGCGTCACGGTTCCCGGGATCAAGACGCGACGCGTGAACACACAGGTTGAGATGAATTTTGGCGAGACGCTGATCATTGCCGGGTTGATCTCGAACAACATCACATCGGAAACGCACAAGATCCCGTTTCTCGGCGAATTGCCGTGGGTCGGTGCGGCCTTTCGCCGTGTGAAGCACGGCGAGACGGAGACCGAGTTGATGATCCTGGTCACTCCCGAATACGTGGCACCCCTCGAAGAGGGCCAATTGTCTCCGGAACGTCCGGGTGCGAACACGACATCGCCGACGGATCGTGAGCTGTATCTCGACGGCCGCATGGAAATCCGCCGCTACGACAACGATTGCCCGGTGCCAGTCTCGAATGGTGGCACAGGCGTGATGGTTCCCGAACCGGCAACAGTTCCCGTGGCGCCGCCGATGCCCTCCGCTTCGGCATCCTCCGGACCCATTGTGAGGCCCCAAGCGGCTTCGGCCAGGGTTCCCGATCCGACGTCGTCCAAGTCTCAGGTCCGTGCGAAATCCGTCGCTCCCGCGTCTCGTCCAGTGCCCAGAGATCTGCCGCTGTTTATCGGTCCAGATTCGAGTGAGGCACCCGTGGCGGCGGAAAAACTTCCCAAAATCGAATCGCGGGCAACGCAGAGTGCGGCGCCATCCGAGCCAGCATTGGAGAGTTCGCGGCTAAACAAGCCGATGAGCAATGTCGCCCGTCGGCCGACCTCCACGCGAAACGGTGGCACCGCATCCGGCCGCCCAGGCGTGAGGTCCAGACCGGGGTTGATCGATCCAGGTGCCGGAGCCGCTGCACAAACCAAGTCGTCGTCCAAACCGGGATTGATCGAGCCGTGACGCAGTCTCCGGCCAGCGTTGTCGCGTTTGTTGCAACCGAGTCCCCCGCTTCCGTGAGTGGTCCACCATGAACCGAGTTGTCCGAATTGCCATCGTAGACCCGAACGATTCCACGCGGAGTTCGTTGAAGGGGATGCTGCTGGGCATCGACATGGTCTGGCTGGAAGCCGAGTGCTCGCGCTACGAGTTCTTCAGTGACGTCGTGATGCAGACGCAGCCCGACATCGCGCTGGTGGCGCTCGATTCCGATCCCGCGAAAGGGTTGGCGCTGGTGAGCAAGCTGACGCAGGAACTTCCCGCGACGAACGTGCTGGTGGTCAGCAGTTCGACGGAGGGCAGTTTGATCCTGCAAGCCATGCGCGGCGGGGCCAAGGAATTTCTGAATCACCCACTGCACATCGAAGATTTCATGGCGGCTCTGGACCGGATGCAGCAGTCGCAGGGAGGCCGCGGCGGCGAAGGGGGCGCGGTGCGGTCGAGTCAGGTCATCACGGTCGCCGGAGTCTCCGGCGGTGTCGGTTGCACGTCGCTGGCGATCAACCTCGGCTGTGTGCTGGCGCAGAATCCGCAAAACAGCGTGACCATCATCGATCTCGACTTCGCGCTCGGCGACGCCGACGTCTGGCTGGACATCATCCCGGATTACACGATCCAGGACGTCGCCGAAAACATCACTCGGCTCGACTATTCGCTGCTCAAACGCTCGCTGACCAAGCACGATTGCGGCGCGTTTTTGTTGCCGCGTCCGGTGCAAATGGAAGCCGGAACGCGCATCAATCCCGAACAATTACGCCGCGTGATCGCGCTCCTCAAAGCCACGTTCACGCATCTGATCATCGATGTCAGCAAGAGCTACAGTGAGCTGGACCTCGCCGCGATGCAATCCTCGGACGTGGTGCTGCTGGTCACGCAACTTGACCTGCCCTGCCTGCGCAACGTCGTCAGGTTGATGCAATTCTTTGAGACCATTGAAGAGCTGTCCGAAAAAGTCCGCGTCGTCGTCAACCGGCTCGGCCTGGAGGATTCCCAGATCAGTCTGAACAAGGCGCTGGAAACGATTGGCCGCGAGGTGTACTGGCAAATCCCCAACGATTACGCCACGATCGTCGAATCCCGGAACAACGGCATCCCGCTGGTCACACAGGCGCCGCGTGCCAAAATCACAAAGGCCATCGAGCAGCTCGCCAAGAATCTGGGCCAGGTGATCGACACCAAGGTCGAACCAGTGGACGAGAAGAAGCATCGCAAGGGACTGTTCCGCTTCCTGTCTGGTAGCGCGAAGTAGCGACGCGACGTCGCAACGGAACGTAGCCGTCACGCTCCGCGTGTCGAGCTGAATGGCAAGAAGACGCCAAATCTTGACTCGGCTCGTCACGCGGAGCGTGACGGCTACGTACGTGTCGTCTGAAGCCTCGTCAGGAACTCGAACGACTTGCACGCCACTTCCGGTGCGACGTGGCTGTGCCGGCTGAGTTCGACGTGGATGCCGCCCGCGTAATTGATCTCTCGCAGAGTCTGCATGACCGGTGAGAAGTCGATCTCGCCATCGCCGAACATCAAGTGTTCGTGAACTCCGCGTTTCATGTCTTCGATGTGGACATTGAACAGTGACTCCCGCCAGCGCCGGAGATGATCGGCAATCGGACCGGCTTCGACACAGTGGACGTGACCGATGTCGATGGTGAGTCCGAACAGCGCGGGGCGGTCGAGTGATTCGCGCAGTCGTTCGAACTGTGTGAACGATTCGATGAACATCCCCGGTTCCGGTTCGAAGGCCAGCCGGACCCCGCGCCGCTCCGCGTGCGCAAGAACCTCGCGACAGCCGCTGGCCAGTCGCAAAAATGCCGCGTCGTCTGCGAGCGTTTCGCGGAGGATGCCTGACCAGAACGACATTGCCTCGGAGCCGAGTGCCGCCGCCACGTCGACCGCTCGTCGCAGGAACTCGACTCGCCGCTGTCGATCGGCCGGGTCGGCGGTAAGCAATGTCGGTTCGTGTTTGATCCGGGGATTGAGCAGGAACCGCGCCCCCGTTTCAATCACCGACGACAGCCCCAGCCGCCGAAGCGTCCGCCGCATCCGATCGAGTTCCGTTGGAAACTCGGCGGCGTACGGGTTCAAGCAGTGGTGATCCAGCGTGATCGCCACCGACCGGTAGCCGATCTCGGCCAGCAATTCGAGCGCGTCTTCCCAGCGGTGAAATGCCAGGCCGTTCGTGTTGTAGCCGAGTCGCATGCGGGTGGACGGCGGATGGTGGACGGTTGTGGACGGTGGACGATCGGCGCGTGCCCGGTTGTCACGGTGCCTTCGTCTTTCACCGTTCACCGTTCACCATCCACCAATTCAATCCAGTCAATCCAGCGACTTGATCCGAATGTTGCGGTACTTCACGACACTCTTCGGGTCGTGAGCCTGCAGCGCGATTGAGCCTTTTTGGAGCCGTTGCGGGTGCGTCGGGTTTTCTGGCTCGGTGTATTCATTGACAACCTTGTCGTTCACTTTGATCGTGATCTTCTTGCCCTCGACGCGGATCGTGTACGTGTACCATTCGTCGTCCTTCGCAGCCGACTCGAAG
>JACRIH010000247.1 GCA_016235885.1 Planctomycetales bacterium
GCAGGCGTCGTCGTACGTGATGGAACTCGACTGGCTGTCGCCGGCAAGATTTGCCGGGAGCGGCGCGGCAATGTCGTACCACGCCGGTTTCTTCAGGCCGAGCAACTCGGCTTTGCGAGCGAGATATTTCAGCAACACCGGCTTGCGAGCCGTCACGGCCGACCACATCGCGTTGAGCGTCTCGCGAGTCATCCGGTTCTTGTGCAGCGGTGCGACGAGGTGATCTTCCAGACCGAGCCGACGATAAATCGTCAGCCGTGTCCCCGAGATGTGGTTGAGCGAGTCCGCATTGGAATCCGCAATCGTCCGCCACGCTTTGTCGGCCGCAAAGAAGTTGTTCTCACGCACCTCTCGCTCGGGCGAATCGAACCGAATCTGCCCCGGCGACTTCTCGATGATTTCGCCGCGCTCCATGACTTTGACTCGCAGGTCGCCCGACAATCGGTCGAACATTCGACCCCACGCGTGAATCCCATCGACCGACAGTTCGGCCGCGAGCATTTCTTCCGCTTTCGGCAGCCGCAACAACGCGTTCTTGCGTCGCTGCCGCAGGAAGAAGGCGTTTGATTTCAGCCAATCGTCCGCACCAAGAAACGCCTCGAAGTCGCGTTCCGCCACGTCGCGCACGACAAAGTCCAAATTGGTCGCGATCCGCTCGCGAAGCGGATCGAGCGCCGACAGCGCGGCCTCAAGCTGACGGAACTTTTTGTTCCCAGCATCTCCCGCCGCGTGGCAACCAATGAAGGCACCGAGGTCAACCGCCAATGATTCCACGGCTTCGAACTCACGGAAGAACGCGACCCAGTTCGCGACGATTTCTCGCTGCGTCGTCACCACCGGCAACCGGTCGGACTCTTCCGCCAGCTTCGTCAATCGCTCGCGATACTGATCGAGCGCCTGTTGAAACTCCGGCTTGTCCGGATGCGGGAGCAACGAATCCAAATCCCAGGTGAGCGAGAACTTTGTCGAAGACGTGTCGGTCATGTCGGCCTTCCTTGCGGCAAAACGGTGCGAGAATCGAACCGCATCAGAGAATAGCGAGTGATGCCACGTGCGACAAACTGCTCGCGCAAGACAACACCCGGTGGGTCGATTGATCCACCGGGTGTCGGGTTTGGGTCAACTTGTTCAGCGATGCCAAATCGCAATCACGTCTTCTGCTTCATCGCCGCCGCGAGGATTCGCGACGTGCTCGGTCGCATGACGCGCGGGTCCACCATTTCGCCTTTCAGAAGCGATTCGCGGACTTGCTTGCCAGAGATCGCGAGCGGTTTTTCATCCTTGTGATTTTCGGTCAGTTCCACGCGGCCGGCCGATTCGTAGAACGCGGCGAACCCGACGTTGACCGGCTTGATTTGCAAGTCGCCGCCGAGCTTGTGGAAGATTTCCTGCGCATCGAAATCGCCCCAGATGGCCGTGCCGTCTTTGTACGGCGCGTCGGCATGTTTGCGGCCGATGATGATGTTCGTGTAGCCCATGTTCTGCCGGTAGATGCCGTGCATCACCGCTTCCTTCGGGCCACCGTAGAACATCTTGATGTCGAGGCCGAGCAGGATCACGCGGTCGGGCACACTCTCGCCGCGAGCCTTCCACATTTCAGCATCGCTGTCCCCCTCACCCAATCCACGATCATTGATGAGCGCTTCGTACGTCTGCATCCGAATCTCGGCGTTGACGTCGTCCCCCTTGGTCTCGCCGATCAAAGGGTTGAGCACGGCCCCGGCGTTCTTGCCCTCCTTCAACAATTTTTCGAGAGCGTAAACGAGCGCGTATTCGTGAGCACGGTGAAGTGGGTTGCGAGTTTGAAACGCAACGACGCTGGTCCACGGTTTGGTGGCGAGCAGTTTCCGCACTTCACGCGGGGTCAGCACGTACTTGCCAAACTGCGCGTTCTTGGGTTGCGGTAGGACGCGGATTGTGCCACCAAGCAGATGCGTTTTGTCGGCGTCATTCACCAGCACCATGTCGGCGCCGGGGTGATCGGTCCGTTCGGTGAGGTACACACTCTTGAGATATTTTGGTTTGTCCCACGGGAAGACGTCGTTGATTTCGAGCGTCGCGACGATTTCGCCCGCCGGGCTGGTGAGGGCGACCGATTGACCGGGAGCCAGCGCCGCAGCCAGTTCGGCCGTGACCGGGAACGACAGCGGGATTGTCCACGCGTATCGCTTGCCGCCGCGTTCGATGAAGGCTCCGTCGAGCACCTGATTGAATTCCGAACCACTCATCGGCCCGGTGAGCGGGCTGAGCGTTCCGTCTCCGAATCGATAAACCGTCGAAAGATCCGCGGCCGACACAGGTACTTTGGTGAGGTTGGCGGCATTCGCTTTGAACGCGTCGATCTGGTCCGCCGACACCGTGCGACAAACTGGTTGTGACAATCCGCCATGCGGTGAAATCAAATCGGCCATGCAGTCATCCTTTGAAGCAAATGGTTTTGTGGTTCGTTTCTCGTCGCGGGAAATTAGGGGCTGCCGTGGGGTGTGTCAAGCAGAAGTGACTCACGCGCTTGCGTTGGGGCGCATGAGACGGCGCATGGACGAGTGAGGGTGGATGGCAGAATGTCCAATATCCAACACCCAATATCCAATGTCCAAGTTCTTGACGCGAAGTCTCGGCATCAGATGGTCGTCAGTCCTCGCAATGGAACACTTGGAAATTGGACATTGAGTGTTGGATATTGGATATTTCCTGCGCTCCGTGCAGTCATCCGGCCGGCCGCTCCGACAGTCGGCTAGCGACTCGTGACTCAACGCGCCCGTCGATATACTCTCACTCGGAGTGTCATCCAATTTGCCGGCACGTCGCCGGTGAGCACTCACAACTGGCTGGAGGTCACAATGCTCAGTCGATTCATCAGGAACTGCATGGGAGTGGGGTTGGCAATGGTCATGGCAAGCTCAGGCGCGAACGCGGCGGAACTCAAGGTGGGCGATCCGGCCCCCGGGTTCGAACTCAAGGGAAGCGACGGCAAGACGTACAAGCTCGCCGATTTCAAGGACAAGCAGGCCGTCGTGGTGGCCTGGTTCCCGAAAGCGTTCACCGGTGGCTGAACGGCCGAATGCAAATCGCTCCGTGAGAGCGGCAAGGCCATCCGGGAATTCAACGTCGCGTATTTCACCGCAAGCTGCGATCCGTATGAAGGCGAGAAGGGGAACAAGGCGTTCGCCGAATCTCTCCAACTGGACTATCCGATTTTGAGTGACCCCAGCCGGAAAGTCTCCGACGCGTACGGTCTGACCGACGAGAAACGCACGTTTCCACAGCGCTGGACGATCTATGTCGGCAAGGACGGGAAGATTCTGTTCATCGACAAGATGGTGAAGGCCGGTGCGCATGGCGCCGATGTCGCCGCCAAGCTGAAGGAGTTGGGTGTCGAGAAGGCCAAGTAGACCACGAACACCAGTCTTTCCATGTTCACCGAAACCCGGTCTCCGCGAGGACGCCGGGTTTCGTGTTTTCACGTCACCCTGACGGTGCAGGTTTGGTGCTGGAGACCGAACTGGGTTACGCGGCAACTTCCCCCGCGTCCGATTGAGCATTCTGATCGGTCGCTCGCTGGATATCCGCGCGCGAGGAAAAGTAGTACACCGTCCCCACGGCCGCGACGAGGAGGCCGACGACGCGGAAGGCGATCGTCGCCAGAAATCCCCCTCCGCCAGCCTGAGCTTGGGTGACCGTGCCATCAGCCAGTCGCTGATAAAACCACTGGACGGCCCCTTCCAAACCACCGATGCCACCCGGTGTGGGAAAGAACGCGGCGAATGTTTCTGCCGGCGGCATGAAGAAGTAATGAGTGATCAAATTCGGATACCAGGGCAACAGTGCCCGGGCACAGCAATAAAAACTGAGGATCAATCCGATATGACCACACAGACTGATGGCCACCGCCGACACGACCGCGGCCGGTCGCGACTGGTACAGCATCACCCCGTGCAGCAATTCGCCCAATCGTCTCCCGACGACCGGCAGGTGTGTGAGCCGTTTGATCCACGCCCACCGAATGCTCGCGGGATGCAGCATCACTCCCAAGCCAATCAACCCGGTGACGCTCCCAAACCACAACAACCACTGGACGGTCTGCAACTCTTTCGTTTGTGGAACGTTCACGGGCAGCAGCGACGCCAGCGACCCGACAATGAAGAGGGCCAGCAACCCGAGAACGCGATCCAGCA
>JACRIH010000267.1 GCA_016235885.1 Planctomycetales bacterium
AGAAGAATCGCAGATCGAGGCCGACCTGTGGGCCGGTCGTCGCACCGCAGGTGACCAATCGGCCGCCGTGAGCGAGGCATTTCAAAGAGTCCTTCCAGACCGCGTCACCGACGTGTTCGATCACGATCTGCACGCCGCGGCCTTTTGTTTCGGCTTTGATGACGTCGGCAAAGCTCCGTTCGTCGCGGCGAATGACCACGTCGGCACCGAGGTCGCGGCAGAGCTTTGCCTTCGCCTCATTACCAACGGTCGTGAAGACTCGGGCACCGGCGAGTTTTGCAATCTGGATGGCGGCGGAACCCACGCCGCTGGCTCCCCCCTGAACCAACACGTTGTCCCCGGCGGTCACTCGGCCGCGACGGTGGAGCATGCGCCAAGCGGTGAGGAACACGAGCGGCGTCGCGGCCCATTCGGTCAGCGACCACGAATCGCTGACCGGGACGATGTGCCGCGCGTGCGCTGTGGCGAACTCGGCGAAGCCCCCCTGCGTGTGTTCGCCGACAATTCGAAATTGCCGGCAGGCGGGATCGTCATCGCGCAGGCAGGCGTCACATGTCCCGCAGCCCTGGTTCGGAGCAATCAACACCGCCTGGCCGACGGTGACATTTGTGACCGCACTCCCGATCTGATCCACATGCCCGACGATCTCGCATCCACCGATGTGTGGCATCGGCATTTGAATCGGCAGCCCGCCCCGAACCCACAGGTCGAGATGATTCAATCCACAAGCGCGCACGCGGACGAGAACTTCATCCGGCCCGATCTCGGGCGTGGGCAGGTCCATCTCACGAATGACTTCCACGCCGCCGAATTGGTCGAACGCCATCGCTTTCATGTTCAACTCCGGTTCACGGTCAAACGATGCGGCCGAGCCGCAACCCAAAATTTGTATTAGCCACGGATGAAACACAGATGAAACACGGATATCAGACAGTCAGCCGTCGTCGTCAAACTCGAATCCGTGTTCAAACTGCACTAGAAACATTCTAAACCTTCGCACGCCGCGCAAATTTCTGCTCCGTCCGAAACAGGGAACACTAATCCGCGCTAATCTTCGCTGATGATGCAACTCTTGGGGATTAGCGCCGATCAGCGAGGATTAGCGTTCCTCCCGTTCGTCACTTTGGGGTGCGGGTTTCCCGCGCTGTGTTTCATCTGTGGCAAAGAAAAACCGTTGAATATCAAGGTTGATCGGTCGGTTCATTTGGGGTCTTGTCTTTCAAGCGTCGTTCCAGCCAGCGTCCCCAGAGGTAGTATTGGCCGACCGTTCCGAACAGTAGCAGGGCACCCACCGAGAGGACGCGCTTATCCAGCAGTCCGCCGGCAAACACCAGGGCGAAAGTGAAGAAACAACCTCCGAGAATGACCAGCATGGCAACCAAGGCCACGAATGTGCCGAGGGCAGACGCGCTCTTGGTATCGGGTCGGTCCGGTTTTTCCAGATTCAATGTTGGCTCTCCGACCGAAGTGTCTTTTCCACGAGACCGCTCGTGCCGTGGCGGCGTTTCAATTCGGCTCGCACATCGTCCAGCGACAGGTCGGCCCAGCTCAGCAGCACCAGTGTGTGAAACAGCAGGTCGGCGGCTTCATGGACGAGGTGTGTGCGGGCTTCGTCACTGAGCGGCCGGTCGGTCGATTGAGCCGCATCGACCAGTTCGCGAGCCTCCTCGATCACCTTGCCACCGATCTTATCGATCCCACCGCGAAGCAGCGTCGCCACGTACGAATCACCAGGCAGCGCTCGCTTTCGCTCCGTGATCGTGCGCATTACGGAGTCCAGAATGTCGAGGGGTTGCGCATTCATCATCACACGGTTCGATCAATCCGTCGCCTGGCCTTTTGGAATACGCCGTGGCATAGGCTTCCAACTTGTGAGTCTTCGAGAAATCCCGACAGGCTGGAAGCCTATCCAACGTTTTTTGAACGGGCGTGCCTGAATCAATCACCCGCCGAACAACTTCAGCAACTGCATGTGCCGGTGGTCGAAGCCGTCTTCGAGGTGTTCCAGAATCTTGTTCTTGCTGATGAGGAGGCCGATGATGCCCCCCGGCGGGTCGAATTCGATCCGGTCGGTCACGACGACACGGCCGGCTGCGTCAGCCGCGAACCCGTGCGAGTGGACCCACTGCTTGAACGGGCCTTTCACCTGCTTCTCGACGTATTGATTGGGGCGATCGACGTGGGTGATCTCGTGGATCAGACTCTGGATTTGTCCCCAGCCCTGCACTTTGAATTCGATCCGGCTGCCGACATCGAGCACCTCGGGGGCACTGACAAAGTGCAGGCCCAACCCGGGCGGACTGATCTTGAGCGCGTTGGCGGGCCGGAGGAAAAACTCGAACGCTTCGTCGAGAGAACAGGCGAGTGTGACGCGGGTTTCGAACAGGTGCATGGGGGAGTTTAGAGGTTTGGTAGTCCGGACCACGGTCAGTTGTTGGCCGTCAATTGTTGGTCGTCAGCGTTAGGATAATATCGTGAGGCTGGGGTTTGGCATACACTGCCAACGCGGTCCCCTCACCCCCGGCCCCTCTCCCCCCAAAAGGGGAGAGGGGGGAACTGAAATGTCACGATGCGATTTGATTCGAACTTGCTCCGCCGCTGCTGGTTTCTCGCCGGGCCAACCGCTTGTGGCAAGACGGCGGTCGGCGTGGAACTCGCCGCGCGGTTGAATGCCGAGATCGTGTCGCTCGATTCGATGTCGCTCTACCGGGGGATGGATATCGGGACGGCCAAGCCCTCGGCGGCGGAACGGTCGCGTGTGCCGCATCACTTGATTGACGTGATCGAACCGCACGAGGAATACAGTCTGGCGGAATACGTCGCGGCGGCGGAGCAGGCTTGCCGCGAGATCGTGAGCCGCGGGCGAGTGCCGTTGTTCGTGGGTGGCACGGGACTGTACTTGCGGGCGGTGCTGCGAGGCGTCTTCGAGGGACCGGCCGCGGATTGGGATGTGCGTGGTCGATTGGAGCAACTCGCCGCGACCGATTCCACGCGGCCGGTACTGCACGAGCGGTTGCAGCACCTCGATCCGGCTTCTGCCACGCGGCTGCATCCGAATGACACGCGGAGGCTGATTCGGGCGCTCGAGGTGTTTGAACTGACAGGCCAAACGTTGTCGTCATTGCAGTGCGAGTCGCCCCTGCCTGGCGACGAACGGCCACCACATGTGTACTGGCTCGAACCGCCCCGCGACTGGCTGCACGATCGGATCAACCGGCGAGTCGAAGCGATGTTCGCCGCCGGTTTGATCGACGAGGTGAAACATCTGCTCACCGCCGAACGGCCGTTGAGCCGCACAGCGCGGCAGGCGCTTGGGTACAAGGAGACGATCGATTACCTCGCCGGTTCGCCGAACACAACGCCACAGAACCTGATCGAATTGATTCAGACACGCACAAGGCAGTTCGCCAAGCGGCAGCACACGTGGTTCCGGAATTTGGAAGAGTGTCACGTGATTTCGGTCAGCGGAACGGAATCGCCGGTCGAACTCGCGAAGCGGCTGGCTCCATAGTTCATGCCCAAGGGGTCGGGAGTCTTTTTCAGGTCGACGAATGTCGCGTGAGATAATGGAAAGACGGGTGATCGCCGACCTGAAAAAGACTCCCGCCCCCTCGCGTGCGCCGATTGATTCATCCCGTTGGAAACTCCGAGGCATTGCCGGTACATTGTGCGAGGTCGGTTGGTTCGCTTGCGGTGGTGGTCGGATTCGAGAGGTGACGCCGTGTCGCGGTTGCCGCGCATATTGTTGTTCTCGCGTGACAGTACGCGGACGCTGAGTTGCCAGGCGCAGCTTGAAGAACACTTCGAAGTCGTGACGTCGCGGTCGATCGAAGACGGCCTGCGGCTGCTTCAGCAGCAAGCGTTTGACGGCGTCTGTGTGCTCGGAGCGCCGGCGACGGACGATGCGGCGGCGAGCGGACTGCTGCTGCAGGCGGGGGGGCTGCTCTCGCAACTTCCGGACGGTCTGGCACTCGTTGACGTGAACCTGAATTTGTTGTGGAGCAACCCACAGTTTCGCGAGTTCACGCGGGGATCGGCTGCGGGCGATGTGGGCACTCCAGCGACGATTTATCAGTTGCTGGGTTCGCCCGAGATTCTCGGACCCGATTTCAGCCCGCTCCATTCGGCACTCGGGAACAGGATCACAACGCGCAGCCAACTCAAGCTGGGCGACAAATCATTCCTGCTGCTGACCGCCACCCCCGTGATCGAACCGGGGGCAGGGGACGCAAAGCCGCGTCTGCTGATCGTTTCGTTGCGAGACATCTCGTCCGAGGTGCTCCAGCAACAGAAAATGAACGCGGTGTACCAGGCAGGACTCGAACTCGGCGAACTCACACCACAAGATTTGCTCGACATGTCGGTGCAGGACCGCGTCGAGTTGCTCAAGTCGAAAATCACGCATTACACGCAGGACCTGCTCGAATTCGAGTCGATCGAAATCCGGCTGCTCGACAAACCGACCAAACGGCTCGATTCCTTGCTGGTCGTGGGAATGTGCCCCGAGGCGGCGACTCGCGAGTTGTTCGCCAGCCCCGAGGGAAACGGCGTAACCGGCTTTGTGGCCGCGACGGGCAAGAGTTATCTGTGCGAGGACACGTCACACGACCCGCTGTACCTGGTGGGGGCGCTGGGGGCGCACAGCTCGTTGACCGTACCGTTGATACTGCACGACCAGATTTTGGGGACGATCAATGTCGAAGGGAGCCGGCCTGGGGCGTTCACGGAGGCCGACTTGCAGTTCCTCGAATTGTTCAGCCGCGAAATCGCCGTGGCCTTGAACACGCTGGAGTTGCTGGTCGTCGAAAAGAACCAGGCGGTCACACGGAGTGCGGAGAAGATTCTGCACGAGGTCGCGGGGCCGGTCGATGAAGTGCTGAACGACGCGGCGTGGATTCTCGAAAAGTTCATTGGTCACGACCCGGAAGTGGTCGGACGATTGCAGGACATTCTCAAACACACCCGGAACATCAAGCAGCAGGTGCAGAAAGTCGGCGAGAGCGTCACGCCGGCTGGGTCGCACGGCCCGGTCGCGCAACGGCCGCAACGACCGAAGCTGCGTGGCAAACGAATTCTCGTCGCCGACAACGACGAAACGGTGCGGCAGGCGGCTCACGAGGTGCTCGCTCGGTACGGCTGCGAAGTCGAGACAGCGCATCACGGCGACGAGGCGCTGCTGATGGTGCGCACGTTCGCGTACGATGCCGTGCTCGTGGATATTCGCCTGCCGGACATGACCGGGTATGAGTGTTTTTGCCAGATCCGCGAACATGACGCCCGGCTGCCGATCGTGTTCATGACCGGCTTCGGCTACGACCCCGGCCATTCGATCGTGAAGGCCCGGCAGCAGGGTTTGAAGTCGGTGTTGTACAAACCGTTTCGATTGGATCAGTTGCTGGACGAACTGGAAAAGAACGTGTCGCCTCCGGTCGAAGTGACGCCGCCGGCCGGGACGCAGTTGACAACGGCGCCGACGACCTCAACTAAAAGCAGTGCGTGAGTCGAACATCTCCTCCCTCTCCCCTTTGGGGAGAGGGCCGGGGTGAGGGGCGCACCGCGCGGTGCCGCAACTTGAACCCTCGCATTGAGACGCTTGGACCGCCCCGCACCCCCAGCCCCTCTCCCCAAAAAGGGAGAGGGGAGCAAGGCAAGAAATCAACATGCCCGAATCAAAACTCATCGTCGTCACCGGAGCAACCCGCGGCCTCGGCCGGGCGATGGTCGAGCGATTTGTCGAGTTGGGTCACCGGGTACTCGGTTGCGGACGCGGCGAGTCGGCGGTCGCGGCGTTGCGAGCGCAGTTCGGTGCGAAACACGATTTCGCGGCGATCGACGTCAGTCGCGACGATCAGGTGCGGGTTTGGGCCGCACGCGTGTTGCCGAAGTTCGGCACACCCGACTTGCTGCTCAACAACGCGGCCGTGGTCAATCGCAACCTGCCACTTTGGAAGATTTCCGCCGACGAATTTCAGAAAGTGATCGACGTCAATATCGCCGGCGTCACGAATTGCATTCGGCATTTCGTCCCGGCCATGATCGAACGCGGGAGCGGAGTGATTGTGAACTTCAGTTCCGGCTGGGGTCGCTCGACGTCTCCCGATGTGGCTCCGTACTGCGCGACGAAGTGGGCCATTGAGGGCTTGTCGCAGGCGCTGTCGCAGGAGCTTCCAACTGGCTTGGCGGCGATCGCCCTCAACCCCGGCATCATCAACACCGACATGCTGCAAAGTTGCTTCGGTGGCGCCGCGTCACGATACCCGACGGCAGACGAGTGGTCGCGGAAGTCGGTGCCGTTTCTTCTCAAACTCGGCTCCCAGCACAACGGCCGATCGATGGACGTGGAGTGACGCTCGAATGAAGGGAAGGGCACTCCACCCCATCCTGCTACGGCAACAGCGACCACGGGAGGATCGGGCGGGGCGGGGAATCGGGTGGGTTCCACGCGGCCACCCAATCGGGCCAGGCGATGAGCGCCTGAGTCAGATCGACGGACGACACGGGGAGATTCGGCCAGCGCGACGGGCCGGTGGTCTGCGACGGCGTCGGAATCAATTCGGATTC